>JAUVZM010000001.1 GCA_030602615.1 bacterium | reverse complement strand
CTATGTTGATGTCGAGCCGCTTCGGGGTAACCCGCCCGAGGCCTACCGGATCAGCTATCATATAAAGGGCCTGGAGCTGGATCAGGCCAGCAATCGCCCTCGCGTCAGAACCGAACATATGGCCACCATCTACCTACACCGCGACTACCCGCGCGAGAAGCCCAAGTGCATGCTGGAGACGCCCATCTTTCACCCCAACTTCGGCTCCTACATATGCATTGACGACTACTGGGCGGCGGGAGAGACACTGGCTGATGTCATCATCCAGATCGGGCAGATGATTCAGTATCAGAGCTACAATCCCAGGAGTCCGCTGAATGCGGTGGCCGCCCGCTGGTGTCAGCAAAATGAGCACCTCCTTCCCATCGGCGATGCTGATCTGTACCAGCCCGACTTGGATATTGACCTGCTTGGTAACGGCACGCTAGGCCAAGAGGAGATCGAGATAGAGCTCTTGTAGTGCCAGCCCTGAGTCGCGTTCAGCGGAATATCGCAGGACACAGATGGAGTTGGCTGGAGTGCGTTGTCCTTACTGTCATGACAATATCACAGTCCAGGGCCGGTTCTGCCCGAAGTGTGGCGAGCAGATATTCGGGCGGCCGGTTGATCGTGGCGCTAGACAGCCCGCGCAGCCGGCCTCTACGCCCAGCTCGTGGCAACCTCCTTCTCCGCAAGCCGGCGGCGATGTTCTCGAGATTGAGTTGGAGGACGCTACTGAGGCTGTCGGTGCTTTGGGTAATGCCGTCGGCCAGATGTGTCCGTTCTGCCGATTTCCCATTAAAGCAGGCGAAGAGGTAATCACCTGCCCGGACTGCCAGACCACACTGCACGCCGACTGCTGGCGAGAGAATGACGGCTGCACCACCTACGGCTGCTCCAGTTCGCCGCAGGCAGCAGCAGTTCGGCGTACTACGGGCCAGGCTGCGCGCGGTGGCCGCAGTTGGCCCGGGTTGGGTGGCACAACGCCGGGGACGATACCGTTGCCGCTGGGCGCTCGCCAGTTGGTCGAAGCCGAATTCGAGGGCCAGAGCACCAATGTGCTGCTGTTCGCCATCCTGCAATCGCTTTGTTGCCTGGGCTTGTTGTCCATTATTGCCCTGGCCTGGAGCATATCGCTGCTTTCGCAGATGAAGCGGTTCCAGCTCCGCACCTCGAGCGGGCGGAAAAAGGCGATCGCGGCTGCAATTATCAGTGGCATAGTGACTCTGGCATGGCTTATAGGGATTGCCTGGCCGCTTATCGGCAGGTAGTGAGGGTATTCTTTTTGGGGGCCGACATCGTATGGGTCACGAAGACCCTGAGATCGAAATCAGCCCAGCCCAGTCGCCGGAGCCGCTTAAGCACCCGCGCCCAGGGCCGCCTCTTGCTGTGGTCGGTGAGGTAGGCGCGCCGGCCGGGGAATGGGCGATCTTTCTGCATCTGGAGGCCATCGGGGCGATAATTGATTCGTTGCCCGGCCAAGAGCAAATGGAGGTAGGCGGGCTGCTGGTCGGCAGGGAGTGTGAAGACGAGGCGGGCGTCTATCTGCTGGTAGCCGGCGCGATTCCGGCCCGGCAGACGAGAGGCACCTCGGTGTCGGTGACTTTTACTCACCAGACCTGGGACCAGTTGTCTGCTGAAAAAGCAAGCCGCTACCCGGATCAAGCCATCGTCGGCTGGTATCACACCCATCCGGGGCTGGGTGTGTTTCTTTCCGAGCGCGATCTGTTCATTCATCGCAATTTCTTTGCCGACAGCACTCACATAGCTGTGGTGATTGACCCGTCTAAGTTCGCCTGGGGCATATTCTACTGGCAGGATTCAGAGCTGGTGGCCGCACCCGGTTGCTACATATACGGCGAGCCGGCCGCGAAATATGAACGGCTGTCTAAACTACTGCCCCGCTACCAGCCCGGCCATATGCAATAGGTCGCCAGGCGCTGATGGGACAGTGCCGACGAACTTGAGCGCAGGATAGCTGCGTCTGACTGGTTGGGAAGGGTTAGTCCTGCGTTGAGGAGAACTATTACCAAGGCATTAAGTATTTAGAAAATGACTGGGGAAAGGACATCAAAATGAAAATTGCCAGGTATCTACCGATAATTGTTGCCTTGCTGATGAGTGGCGCAGTACGGGCGCAGCAAGAGCCGGCGCCACCTGCCAGCGAGGAATTGCCGGCTGACGAGACGCAAGCGCTATCGAAAGATGTAGTGACGGTGCAGACCATCACATCGTACCTGGACCGGATGAACTACGTCTACAAACTGGACAAGTCGGTAAAGGTGCCCGAGATTGAGCTGCTTATGCGCGGGGACAATGGCAACTACCAACTGCGCATATTCATTGACGACCCCCGCAAGGTCGTCTACATGTGCATAAATCGACTGATGACCATTCCTGATTCACATCCCCGCAAGAGTGCTGTGCTCCAGAGGTTGATGGAACTTAACTGGGAGCTTTTAATTGGTAAGTATGAATGGGACAAAAGCGACGGGGAAGCGCGGCTCTCCTACACATTCAGTACGGAAAACGGCCTGGGCTATGAGGCTTTCGTGGCGTGCTTCCAGCTCCTGGTGCTGACCGCCGACCGCGACTATCCCAAGCTTATGAGGCTGATGTGGGCTCCGGAGGAAAAGCCGGCCGAAGCGGCTGTTGAGGGTAAGCCTGAAGAAGGTGCCAAAGAGAAGGTTACTGCACCCAAAGAAGAGCCTCCTGCCAAAGAAGAAACCCCCGCCAAGGAAGAGGCTCTGTCCAAGCCAGAAGCTCCCCCCAAGGGAGAAGCTCCCTCCAAGGAAGAAACTCTAGCCGAGCCAGAAGCTCCAACCCAGGAAGAGGTTGTCCCCAAGCAGGAAGCTCCTCCTACAGAAGCACCGGCCCAACAGGAGACTTCAGGGTCCGCAGAAGAGAGCGAGTCAGAATAGGTGATCCGGCCATTATGACTGCACAAAACGGTTCGGAAAAACTGTGGGGCGGGCGGTTTTCAGACGATCTGGCTGATCTGGGCTTGCAGTTCAGCGAATCTACTGCCGCCGACCGCCCTATGATTGACGAAGATATCTGGGGCAGCCAGGCCCACTGCATAATGCTGGGGGCCTGCGGGATTATCAACGCGGGTGACCTGCGGGCGATACTGGGCGGCCTGGCCCAGATCCGCCAGCAGTTCGCCGACGGGCAGTTTGATCTGGACCCGCAGCTCGAAGATGTCCACATGAATGTAGAGAGCCGTCTGCGGGAGATCATTGACCCGCAGGTGGCCGGTCGCTTGCACACAGCCCGCTCGCGCAACGATCAGGTGGTCACCGACGCCCGCATGCACCTGCGCACGAGGCTCCTGGAATTGCGCCAGGCCCTGGCTGACCTCCAACAGGCGCTGCTGGACTTGGGCGCAGAGCACCTCGAGACGGTAATGCCCGGCTATACCCATACCCAGCACGCCCAGCCCATTTCGGTGGCGTTCTGGCTGTCGAGTTATACCTCAGCGCTGCAGCGTGATCAAGAGCGGTTGGCCCAGACGTATGAGCGGGTCAACCGCTGCCCGTTGGGAGCCAGTGCCCTGGCCGGGACATCGTTTCCTATCGATCGCATACTGACTGCTGGCCTGTTAGGTTTTGACGGAGTTATGGAGCATGCTCTGGATGCAGTCGGCTCGCGCGACTTCGTGGCGGAGCCGCTGGCGGATCTGGCCATAGTCGCCAGCAACCTGTCCAGGCTGGCTGAGGAACTGGTGCTGTTTTCTACCCACGAATTCGGTATGATTGAGATTGATGACGCCTATGCCACGGGCAGCTCGATAATGCCGCAAAAGAAGAATCCCGGTATGGCGGAATTGACCCGGGCCAAGACCGGCCTGGCCTACGGCCGGCTGGTGCAGGCGCTGACGATGATAAAGGCGCTCCCCTCCGGCTACAATCGCGATTTGCAGGAGGACAAACCCCCGCTGTGGGAGTCGCTTGACTCGGTGCAGACCTGTGTGCGCATGATGACGGCAATGGTCAGCACACTGAAGCTGCGTCCTGAGCGGATGGCCGAGCTGGTCCAGGGTAACTATGCGGCAGCCACCGAGCTGGCCAACTTTCTGGTGCGCGAGCGCAATCTGCCGTTTCGCGACTGTCACCGCATCGTCGGGCACATCGTGGGCACGCTGCTGGCGGAGGGGCAACCGCTGACTGACTACCGGCGCGTCAGCGAACTGCTGGCTGAGGCGAGACAGGAGGTCAGCGATCAGCAACTGGCCGAAGTATTGGATGCGCAAGCGATTTTGCACCGGCAGGTGAGCCAAGGGAGTACCGGGGTGGAGGCGACTGCGGCAATGATTGAGAAATTGCGCGAGGCAACAGAGGATAACCGCGGCGAGATTGCTACCGCACATCAAGCGCTCACCCAGGCCCGCCAGCAGACCAACCAGATAATCGAGCATATTATAGAAGGCGGAGAGTTGGCGGAGCTGAAACTCTAGGCGGCTGTAGCTTTGGCTCTCCTCGATGAGGCTCCTGGCATGTATGCCCAGACTACCCAGCTAATTCAGCGCGAGCAGGTGGGCCCTGGCTACCACCTGCTTGAGTTTGACTGCCCGCAGGTAGCGGCGGCCGCACAGCCCGGGCAGTTTGTTCATATTCGCGTCACTGGCGATTGGGATCCGCTGCTGCGCCGGCCCTTCAGTGTAATGGGCACCAATGAGGCCGAGGGCAGTTTCCAGGTGCTGATGCGCACTGTCGGGCGGGGCACACAGATGCTGGCCGAAGCTCAGTCGGGCACTAAATTCGATATTATGGGGCCGCTGGGCAACGGTTTTGCGCTGCCCGGCCCGGAGGGCGAAGTTGTCCTGGTTGCCGGCGGCATTGGGGTGGCACCGTTGATCTTTCTGGCTACAGCTTTGCGTGAGCCTGGCGGCAGCCGCTACATCCGGGGGCTGTTCGGAGCCCGCAGCGCGGATGACCTGTGCTGCTGGCTGGAATTCTCCGGCGTTTGCGACGAGTTCAATGCCATCACTGAGGACGGCAGCACCGGCGAGCAGGGCTTAGTCACCGACTTCCTGCCGCCGCAGCTTAAGCGGGGAACTGGGTGCGTGTATGCCTGCGGGCCGGCCCTGATGCTGGCTGAAGTAGCCAGGCAATGCGAGGGCGCCGAAGTTCCTTGTTACGTTTCTATGGAGCAAAGGATGGGCTGTGGGGTAGGCGCCTGCCTGGGCTGCGTGATACCAACTCAGGCTGATGGTACGCAGCGCTACCAGCGGGTGTGCAAGGATGGCCCGATTTTCGACGCCGAAGTAGTGGACTGGGAGGCGATCCACCGTGGCTGCACCCCAGGTTGATTTGAGCGTAGAGTTGGCGGGCTTGAGCCTGGTCAATCCGGTCCTGGTTGCTTCAGGGACCTTCGGCTACGGAACGGAATATGGTGAGCTGGTTGATGTCGGTCGGCTGGGCGGAATCTGCACCAAGGCGGTTACGCTCCAGCCGCGTGCAGGTAACCCGCCACCACGGATATGTGAGACCCCGGCGGGGATGCTCAACGCCATCGGGCTGCAGAACCCCGGCGTTGAGGTTTTCATTGGTGAGAAGATGCCGGCTTTGCGCGAGTTTGGTGTGCCCATCATTGTCAATGTCGCGGGCGAGTCTGTAGCCGACTACGTTAGCCTAGCCGAGCGGCTCAGTGATTGTGCTGACATTGCGGCGCTGGAGTTGAATCTGTCCTGCCCCAATGTCAAGCGCGGCGGAATGCAGTTTGGCATTGACGGTGAGTTGACTGAGCGGGTAGTCGCCGCGGTGCGCGAGGCCACCGAACTACCGCTGATAGCCAAGCTCTCTCCCAATGTCACCGATATTGCCAGTATCGGCGAGGCTGCCCGTGACGGCGGTGCCGACGCCCTTTCACTGATTAACACGCTGCTGGCTATGAGCATTGATATTGACCGACGCCAGCCGATGCTGGCCAATGTGACCGGCGCTCTGAGTGGGCCGGCGATTCGGCCGGTGGCGGTGCGTATGGTCTGGGAAGTGGCGCAGGCGGTTGACCTGCCAATCATTGGCATGGGCGGGATTACCAGCGCGGCGGATGCCCTCCAGTTCATTATGGCCGGCGCAACGGCAGTGGCGGTGGGCACAGCTAACTTTGTTGAGCCTGGTATCAGCGGGCGCATCATCGATGATCTGGAGGATTTCTGCCAACAGGCGGGGGTAGCTTGTGCGGCTGACCTGATTGGAGCAGCGCATGGTAGCTCTGATGTAGAAGGATTGCAATGATACTCAAACAGTTGCCACCCGTCGGCATCTCTGCTGACGACTACGAATATGTAGAAGCAACTTGTCGCGAAGTCCTCGCTGGTGTCCGCCACAGTGCTGATGACGGCACGCCGCTGTACTTCCCTGGTGGCGAGTATGAGGCTTGCTGGACCAGGGACTTCTGTTACATGGTCGAAGGTGCGGGCAAGCTCATACCTGCCGAGGAGATCATAGCGGGGATTGACTATCTGCTGGCGGGCCAGCGAGAAGATGGCGTTATGCCCGACCGAGTGGCGGCGGACAGGACGCCAGCATATTTGGTCTTTGGCGAGCAGCCGCCGACGGATAATGCCCAGTTTATGGTGAAGCTGGTTGCTGCCTGTATGGAGTTGACCGGCGACTATGAGGTCTTCTTGCAGCGGCGGGATCAGTTGTGCGATGCTATGGAGCAGGTTCCCCGGACAGACGATGGTCTGGTCAGGATTGATCGCAATCGCCCCCATTCGTCTTATGGGTTCACCGACACAGTGGCCAAGACCGGCAAGGTTTTCTTCTCGTCGCTGCTGTACTGGGAAGCTGCTCGGAAGCTGGCCAAGCTCTGTGCAATGGCTGAGTATCACGACGAGGCCCACATCTGGTACGAGCAGGCTGAGCCACTGGCGCAGAGCCTGGAGCAATTCTACGACGACGAATACGGCCTGTACCGAGCGGCCTCCGAGGACTGTACTCAACTCGATCTGTGGGGCAGTGCTTATGCGGCAGTGCTGCGGCTGGGATCGAAAAGCCAGGAGCGGCAGACAGGACAGTTTTTCTGCGAGGTGCCGGAGGTGAGCCTTTGGCAGGGCCATGTGCGCCACCTGCCCGCCGGCGAGTACTGGGAAGAATTGCTGACCGACATTGAGCCTGAGACCTACCAGAACGGTGCCTACTGGGCAGTGCCCAGCGGCTGGGTAGCCCAGGCGATGGCATTGCATGATGAAAGCGCCGCCCGAGAGTTTATTGCTGATCTGCTCGAGGTGTGGCGAACCGAGGGTGTCTTTGAATGCATCAGTCCCTACACTGCGCCCAAGGGCGAAGGCTACGCGGCCAGCGCTGCTTGCCTGCTGGGCGCGGTGCGGCCCGACAGGAGGCTGGGGTAACCGGTGCTGCGTCCACTTGAGTCGCAGGTACGCGAGGTTGAACAGGCCACTGGCGAGCGCATCGTCCTGCGGGGGATAAAGACGCCCGACCCTACGGTGCGCGGGCGCATCAGCTCTCGGCCGGGTTACTTGCTGCTGGAATATCGCGATGAGACCGCTGGGTATTTCTGGCATTACGACATCATCAGAGAATTGCTGGCGCTGGTTCGCCAGGGGCAGCGCGATTTCGTGTTGTACGACTGGGACGCAGTATTCGCACAATTGCCCGATGACGTAATCAATGAAGCGGACAAATGATGACATATGCACAGCACTAGTATCTCAGCGATGAAAATAACCTGTGCGACTATCGGAGTGTTATGCCTCACCCTCGCGGCGATATCCTGCGGCGACAGTGGTGAGGATGAGGGCTCGCAGGTGGTAGCCAGAGTTAACGGGACGCCGATTACCCAGCGTCAGCTCGTCGAGCAGCTCAGGCATGGCCCGGGCCCGAAGGTGCTCCTGAGAATGATAGATGAGCGGCTGATTGTCGCTGAGGCGGCCCGACGCGGCATCAGGCCTACTCACCAGCAGGTCGAACTGAAGCTGAGCCAGGCAGCCTCCCGGTTCGGTTCCGAGAAAGACCTCAAAGATATGCTGCGTGAGCGGGGGCACTCGCTGGCGGAACTCAAGGACCGCCTGCGGCTGGATGCTATGCTCGACCGGATAGCGACCGAGCAGACCACTGTTGAGAACTCCCAGATAGAGCAGTACTACCAGGAGAACATTGACGAGTTCTCCTATGGTGAGCAGGTGCGGGCGCGGATGATTCTCACCGAGGTGCGCCAGAATGCCGAGACGCTCAAAGAGGCGCTGGACAGCGGCGGCGATTTCGCCGGGCTGGCCCAGCAGTTCTCTACGGACCCAGCTACCAGCGACCAGGGCGGGGATATGGGCTATTTCGAGCGCGACGACTACGCTAAGGAAATCAGCGAGGTGGCTTTTTCGCTGGAGCCGGGTCAGACCAGTGATGTCTTCGCGGTGCCTGACGGATTCTGTATTCTAAGGGTCGAAGACCGCCGCCCGGCCGCAGTGAAGTCTCTGGAGGAGGTCCGGGATCAGATCATCGCCCGGCTCAAGCACAGACAGCGAGATAAGATGCGCCGCCAGTGGCTTATTGATGAGCGCAAACAGGCACGGATGGTAATTGCTGACCCGCGCCTACGTGAGTTAGTGGAGGGCCTGGCGAAGGTCACATCCCCGCCTAATCCTTTCGAGTTCTAACTCTAACTGTTATCGCGGCTGGTGCCGATCTGGACTGCTTGCCTCAGCTATGTTTAGCTTCCTTCTAACCTACGGCAGTATTCGCTCGGCGTGGGGCACGCAGCGAGGTGAGCATCCGCTTGGTCCCCCACTGTGACATCAGTTTTGATGAGACCGACAAAATCTGCGCAGCGTTGCAAGACGTACTGGCGTAGCCCGCGGGTGCGCAATGAGGCAACTACAGTGACACCACAGGAGGTGAAACACTGAAGGACAATGAAATTACTCGTGGCCCTTGCCACCTGCAGGGGAAAATATCTGCTTTCGAGGTATCTACATCTACATGGAAAAAATACAAACACGAGATGCACGGTCTCAAAGATACGGGCTGGTATTAAGCCTACTATTCCTGGCCGGCTTCAGCGGGCTAGTGTACGAAGTGGTGTGGATCCGTATTCTGACCTTGACATTTGGGGGCACGGTATTTGCGACTTCGGCGGTGCTGTGCGCCTTTATGGGAGGCTTAGCGCTAGGAAGTTGGGTCGCGGGTAAGTGGGTAGATAGACATCAGTCGCCGCTGCTGCTGTTCGCCACAGTCCAGTTCACGCTAGGAGTCTTCGGCCTGGGGCTAATGCCCCTCTTCTCTGAGCTTACCCGCTTTTATGTTTTCACTTATCAAGCATTACATCCGGGTTTTTATACTCTCACCAGCATTCGCTTTATCTTCTCGGTGCTCGTACTGCTGGTGCCCGCGGCCCTGATAGCAGCAGTATTCCCTATCATCACAAAACTAGTGATTTCGGCCAGAAGCCGTGTCGGCCGAGACGTGGCGCTGGTTTATGGGGTCGACACCATGGGAGCGGTGACGGGGGCGGCTATAGCGGGTTTTGTGCTGCTGCCCGTTGCCGGCGTAACTGCCACTGTCCACGTTGCTATTGGCCTGAACTTTGTGGTTAGCCTACTGGCCTTCCTCGTCCATAAGCGCAGCGAAGCTGCCTGGGCTGAGACACCGTCACAGGAGTTGGAAGCCGTCTCCCCAGACTCCTCCAAACTCTCTCTTTCTCCCCGCGCCACGCGGGTGCTGCTGTGGGCTTTTGCCGTCTCTGGAGCCGCCGCTCTCTCTTACCAAGTGCTAGTCACCAAGATATTGGTCCATGCCCTTAGCATGCATATCTATGCCGTCAGCACCATGCTAGCCTGCTTTCTCTTCGGACTAGGCGCCGGCAGCCTGTTATGCATGCGCTTATTGCGCCGTCCCCGGTCGTTGCTATATTGGTTTGCACTGACTGAGGCCGGTATTGGTTTAATTGGCTTCTCACTGCCCCTACAATTCGTCTGGCTACGAAGCTTAATAGATTCTCTGACAAGCGCCGCCCGCACAACCCCATCGCTGGGCTGGTATACACCGGCAATTGCCTGCTTCGCCGTGCTACTGGTACCGACCTTGCTAATGGGGGCCACGTTGCCGCTGCTGGCACCCGTGCTCACCCCCAAGTTACGCCGGCTAGGGCAAAGTGTGGGCACCCTCTATGCGGTTAACACCCTTGGCGCCGTTGGTGGTGTGCTTTTCACTACTTTCATTGTCCTGCCCTTTGTGGGCTTCAAAACTGGAATGATTATGGCGGGCTGTCTAAATCTACTCGTCGCCTTTGTGGCACTGCACTACAGCTACGACCTTAGTCAACGCCTGCGGTGGCGGACAGCTCTGGCCATCCTAACCCTGGGCGCACTGGTGCTGATACTAACGGTACGCAGTTCGTTATTACCTGTAATGTTGACAAGACTCGGGCCTGAGCACAATGAACAGGATGTTGTCTTCTTTAAGGAAGGAGCTACTGGCACGGTAGCGGTAATGCGCATGGAGCATTGGCGCATGGGGGGTTTTCACCAAATTATCATCAACGGAACTACTGTGGGGGGCTCAGATATCTACGCCCTCCGCACCTTTCAGATACTTGGCAACATGCCCTTCTTTCTTCACCAAGACCACTCTCGGCCCAAGCGAGTACTTGTCCTCGGCCTTGGTATGGGCATAACACTGGGCACAGTGTTAGACCAGGATCCTCAGTCGATTACGGTCGTAGAGCTAGTACCAGAGGTGCTGGAAGCCAGCCCTTGGTTTGCTGCTTATAACCACAACGCCTTGGATAACTCCAAAGTGAAGGTCTACATCGAAGACGCGCGCAACTTTCTGCTAGCTACAGATCAAAAATTTGACATTGTATTGCTGGATGCCACCAGCCCCGAAAGCGGAGATAGTTGGGTGTTGTATACCCAGGAATGTTATCAGCTTGTGAAGCGGGTGCTGAAGCCGGATGGGATAGCCGCCCAGTGGGTCCCCATGCAGAAAATGACTTTTGATGCCTATTGGTCAATCCTGCGAACCGTTCAGTCTGTCTTTCCTCATCTCACGTTGTGGTCATCTCCCACCTTCGATGGCTACAGTGTGTGGGTAGCGCCCCTTGAGCCATCTAGCATCGACTTTGCCTATCTCCAATCGCGTATGGCAGACCCGATGGTGCGCAGAAACTTTGAAGCTGCTGAGATCCCAGACGAATATGCCCTACTCTCCTACTTCACCGCCGGTGAAGAGACACTCATGAAGCACGCGAGGCTAGCCCCTGTCAATACTGACGACCTGGCCCCAGTCCAGTTCTCGGAATACATTAAGCCCGGCTCCGTGTTCATTGATCTGTATCTAACATTCACTTCGATAAAGGAGAATCCCCTACCATTACTATTCAATCTGGGGAGCACACCAGAAGAGGCCACGGCCTGTGCGCAGAGAATTAGCAGGACGCACGAAGCCTCGGTGCTAGCACGAAAGGGTTACATATCATTGTGGAGTAACCAACAAGCACAGGCTAGAGGATTCTTCCAGAAAGCCTATGAGCTTAACCCGTACGACCCGGATACTCCTCTATATCTCGGGCTTACACCACGCCCGCTGCGCACAAAAGCAGATTTGCCGTAACTACTCACATTGTGGCTTGAGGTTAGCCTACATTGTGCCTCCTCCCAGATGTCAAGGGGGACGCAACTTTTCAGGCACCTGGTTCTGTTCAATAAATAATAGACGCTACTCCCGCCGACTACCTTGTACCAGCAACCACTGCTGTGACACGTCAACAACTGCGGCAACTGTCCAAGTCTGAACTAAGCAACTAGATTCTCCACCCCTTAGGGCGCCCCCGGGCGATGCCCTAAGCCAACTCCACATAGGAAGCGCGTTGCTTTCTCGGTTCTTTTTACGGCAGTATCCGCTCGGTGCGCAGGCGCGGCCACAGCTTGGCGATCTGAAAACCCTCGGCATACTCTACCCCGCACTGATGCCCGCGGGTGCGCGCCACCACCTCAATGAACTCCGCCACGTCCATATTGTCGTGGTCCATCAGCCACTGCACTTGACTCTGGTGGCAGAGCAGCGCTTCGCACTTTTTCTCAAAGGTCTCGGTGATGTCCACGTACAGCTCGGGGATGAAGTTAGTGCTCGCGACCGTGTCCATATAGAGAATGGCGGCTATATGGCCCTGGGAGCCGTGCTCCGTCTTGATATGGGGAACGGTAGATAGGAAGCTGGCAGCGAAGACCAGTTCCGAGGCGTTGCGGTGGTCGGGATGGTAGTCGTCGGGCGAGTGAGTGATGATCACATCGGGGTCGGCCCAGCGAACGGCGTCAATCATCAGCGTGCGGGTGCGCTTGTCGTGAAAGAGCCACTCGTCATCTTCGCCAATCATCAGAAACTCCGCCCCGATAGTCTCGGCGGCTTTGCGGGCCTCGTTCGTGCGGACCTCGGCCAGCTCATCGGGGGGAATTACGATGCTGCCCATATTTCCGTTGGTGCAGACGACATTGAAGACCTGGTCGCCCCGCTCGACATACTTGGCCAGAGTCCCGGCACACAGAAACTCAATATCGTCCGGATGTGCTCCTACTGCCATCACGCGCATAGCTGATTCCGTCCTCTCTTGCATAGATTACAAATTTGCTCACAAGTCTTCGTAGATCGGGAAGGCCTCGCACAGCTCACGAACTTCGCTCCTTATCTCTTCGAGGACCTCCGGATTGGCACGGCCTTCATGGACGGCGCGGGCCATCCACCCGCCGACCAGCTTCATCTCCGGCTCCTTCATCCCCCGACTGGTCAGGCCGGGCGTGCCCGGGCGGATGCCGCTGGTCTCGGTGGCCGGGGCAGGATCGCCGGGAATGAGGTTTTTGTTGACCACCATCCCGGCTGCCTCCAGCAAATCCGCAGTCTCCCGACCGGTAATGTCTTTGTTGCGCAAGTCAACCAGCAGCAAGTGATTGTCGGTCCCGCCAGTAACCAGCGTGAAGCCTTGTTCCTGGAGAGTCTGGCCCAGAGCCTGACAGTTGCGGATGATCTGCCGCTGATACTCGCGGAATCCGAACTCACCGGCTTCTTTGAAGCAGACTGCTTTCGCCGCAACAATCTGCATGAGCGGACCTGCCTGAATGCCGGGGAAGACCGCACGGTCGATCTGCTCAGCATACTGTTGCTTGCACAGTATCATCGCCCCCCGCGGCCCGCGTAGGGTCTTGTGGGTGGTGGAGGTCACCACTTCAGCGTAGGGCACGGGAGTGGGATGGGCCTCGGCAGCAACCAGTCCGCAGATGTGGGCGATGTCGGCCATCAAGTATGCGCCCACTTCGTCAGCAATTTCGCGGAACTTGCGGAAATCAATAATACACGGATAAGCGCTGTAGCCGGCGATGATCAGCTTGGGCTGCACCTTCTTGACCTGCTCCAGGACCATATCGTAGTTGAGCCGGTCGGTCTCCGGATCCAGGCTGTAGAAGTGCGATTCATAGAACTGACCGCTGAAGCTGATAGGTGAGCCGTGAGTAAGATGACCACCGGTGGCGACAGTCAGCGCCATGATCCTATCGCCAGGCTCCAGCAGAGCATAGTAGGCCGCCATATTGGCCTGCGAACCGGTATGAAGCTGGACGTTGGCATAATCGGAGCCGAACAGTTCATTGGCCCGGTCAATAGCGAGTTGCTCCAGCTCGTCGTAGAACTCGCAGCCGTGGTAGTAGCGGTCGTAGGGATAGCCTTCGGCGTACTTATTGGTGAAGACCGAGCCCATCGCCGCCATCACGGCGTGGCTGGCGTAGTTCTCCGAGGGGATGAGCATAAGCGTGGTCTTCTGCCGCTCCAGCTCGCCCTGCATGATCTTGTAGACCTGGGGGTCGGCCTGGCGCCAACTACGATTCATTGGCATTGTTTCTCACTTCTTCCGCTTGTCAAATGATTGGCTGGCGTGAGACAGAGATGCACCTGATTAGACTGGGCATATCTTCGCGAAGGGGCTCCGTCTTACCTTCCCAGTGTGGTGGTTTCTGGTGCCTTTCTTGGCTGTGTGGACGGGACAGAGTGTTGTGTGGGCTAGCCGAAAGTACAGAGCTCACATACGAGCCCCATGTAGTACTTGAAATTCTCGAAGGGCACGTCCGGGGGAACGGCATGGTCAACCCATGGCGCGAAGCCACCTGATTCGACCAGCTCTGCTTTGGACATAACCTCCTCTTCGATCTGCTGCTTGGTGGCGCCATCCCGCAACACTCGTTTGTCTATGTTGCCGATCATGCGCAGCTCTTTGCCGAATTGCTCCCGGTACGCGACAGCAGCACAGCCGGCAGCAACCTCCAACGGATAGACGAGGTTGACGTTGGCCTCCAGCCACAGCGGAATTAGCTCGTCCACATTGCCGTCCGAGTCTACCATAATAATCTCAATCCCGTATTCATTGAGCACTTTAGTTACGCGCTTCATCGGCTCGAGCATGAACTCGCGGAACAGTCTCGGCGAGATCAGCGAGCCGGTCTTCATGGCCATATCTTCCCACATCAGCGCGTAGTCAATGTCGGGAATCTCACAGAGGGCGCGGTCCATCAGCCGCAGGATAAAGTCGGCGAGATACTCGGTCATCTCATGGACGAGACCAGGGCAGTCGTAGTACCACAGAGCCAGGTTTTCCATGCCCACCCAGTTGCGAATCCAGCCGTAATACGAGCCTGCCATGATGCCCAGCGGGTAGTCACGGTCCTCATAGCAACGCTTGAGGTCCTCCCAGTATTCGGGGTAGCGCACCGGGGCGTCGGGATTCAGGCGCACCCTCAACTTCTCCCAACTCTCGCGGTCGCGCACCGGGAATCGTAGCCACTGGGGCATGCCCATCTGCCGGTCAGTCCAGTGCTTGGCCCGGCCCCCCAGCTCATCTTCGACAATCTGCCACGAGGCCGTTTTCTCCACTATCTTGGTCTCCAGTGGCGGCCATAGATCGATCTTCAGGGGAATCTGTTCTATCCGGTCGAAGTCGAAATAGCTGTTCAAGTGCTGCTCCCACGGCATACCCTCGCGCAGCCAGCGCTCCCGTGTCTCGTCGAATGTCCACTGCGGCATCATAAAGACGCGGTCGGGCCGGCTGTACTTGAAGGTAGCATGGAACCGTTCCCGCGCGCTCATCTTTGTCTGTGACAATGTTCTTCACCCTCCCTGTCTGCATACCAGCCTGGCTTGCTGCGCTCAGCAGCTCTCTTGCAATTCCGCTTGGATGCGGCCGCACAGCTTGGGATCGTCCATTGCTGCAGAAGCAATAGCCACAGCATCAGCGCCGGCGGCGATGACCTCGCGGGCCTGCTCAGATGTGCGGATGCCCCCGCCAATGATTAGCACTCGGCCGGGCTGCCGCAGGCGGCTGATAACTTGGCTGCCGTGCTGGCTGAGCGCATCACCGACATTGACGTGGAAGATATTCACGCCAACTCCTGCCATCACCTCAACAGCCTGCTCGGCATCATCCCCACCACTGACGCCGAACTTGGGGATGAACGCCCGGTCGGTTGCCTCCAGGATCGTCGTTACCTGCTTCTCCAAGTTGGGCCAATTCTCCCGCCGCAGCAATGCCAACCCCAGCCCTTCGCTAACAAACATCTCCATCGATGAGTGTATGCACAGCGACAGGTAGTCAGCGCCTGCTTCCTCAGCAGCCAGCAGAAAGTCAGTGGTATCGTCCAGATTGACGCTAACTACACTTACGCCAACTGCAGCCCCGCTGTCCCGGGCGGCGGCCACGTGCTCGTTCAGATAGTCACCATAGTTTTCGCGGCCGGGCTTGAATACAAAGTTGGGGTTATATGGCACGTCGTCGCGGGCGTCAACAATAAAGGTGCCCATCACCACCAGCGCCGCCCCGGCGCCATATTCGGCACACCACGGCCCGTTGCTGTGACTGCCGATCTCGGCCAATACGACTCCGTTTTTCAGTGGATCCACAGAATCATTCATGCGTGGCCTCCTCTTGTAGTGACCAATCTCAATACCAGAAGTGACGCATGGCGGTGAAGACCATGACCAGGCCGTGCTCGTTAGCGGCGGCGATGACCTCCTCGATCTGCTGCTTGGTGGCGCCATCCCACGACATGTGTTTATCTACACCGTTATAGAATCAGGCAACGAATATTGACTTTCTGATTATTTCTCTTTGGGCGAGGCAGGTCACATATGGGCCGGCTAATCGGCCGATAGGACTGCAGCGGCGGCGCCCATCGTCCGCTCAATCAGGTCACTAATCTTAAACTGGCCCATCCCCGCTAGAGCAACATCCAGGGTATCGTTCAGCGGTTTGCTCAGATCCTGGGGCACTCCTTGCTCGCCCAGCAGCGCTCCCATGACAGAGCCTGCCGTAGCCGCGTTGCAGTCTGTGTCCAGACCACCCATTACGGCAATTGCGATGGCTCGCCTCATCGCACCGCCGCTGTGAAGTAGTCCCATAAGCACCAGCAACGCATTATTGATCGTGTGGACGCGATGGTAGTGCCCGTATTGTTTTATGATCTTTTGCCAGCTCTGTTGCCAATCTGTATCCTGTTCGCACCAGTCCACGCATCTGTTGATCGCCTCTGCTAGGCGACTATTGTTGGGTATCTGTGCCAGGGCGTTCTGTATTGCATGGGCAAGAGAGTCCGTTCCAAAGCAGGCAGCAATCAGCGCAGCGAAAAACATCTCGCCGTAGATTCCGTTCTTCACATGCGTAATCGAAGCATCCCGCCAAGCCAGCTCGGCGGCCATTTCAGGCCAACCTGGTGAACAATAAGCCCAGCCGTCGGCGCGAATCTGCGCTCCTATCCACTCGCGGTAGGGGTTCATATAGACCGCAGAGTGCGGGGGCATTATCCCATTGATCCAGTTGCGCATGGCGGCGCGCTCAGCTGTGTAAGTCCGATGGTAGGGCAGATAAATGAACCACTGATCTACGATCTGCTGGGATGTCACCTCTGGTCCAAGCTTTTCCAATATGTGCATATTTAGGACAGTGTAATCAGTATCATCGTCGCGCACACCGTGACTGACATTCGGGCTCAAACAGGGATCATCAGGCGGCTGGTAGGAGACCCCTTCGGGGGCAGGCTCCAGCACCGGGAAGTAGCCGGCCAGCGGATAGGCGTCAGCCGCGCGCAAGATGACCTCGATTTCCTTGCGCGACTTGCCCTCCACCGGCTTACCCATCATGCAGCCTATGCACCGGCCCAGCCACGCCCCGCTCAACCGGTCCCGCAAGGTATCCTCTTCTATCTCCACCCGGGTTCGCTGCCTCTGCGGTCGGAGGGCACGGATGGCTTTCAGGTCGGAGGGTTCATTGTAGGACCAGTGTTCATCTGCTTCTATCTCTGTCGCCCGTTCGAATAGCTCTAAGAGCAGTACTTGGGCAGTGCCCTCATTCGCACTCTGAGCCTGCTCATAAATATGTTTAATTTGTCTAATTCCCTCCGAATCACAGCCCTCCTGCTCAAGCTGAATCAGCTCTTCTTCCGCCAACCTCATCAAGGTATCTACACTCAACATTGTTCGAGCCTTCCCTGCTCAGTCAATACCGTGCAACCCCAGCCGGGCTGCACACTCATTCATACCCTGCCTACTGCTGCGGTGAGCAGTCCTAGTGCCAGAAGTGGCGCATACCGGTGAAGAGCATCACCAGGCCGTGCTCGTTGGCGGCGGCGATGACCTCCTCGTCGGCCCGCGAACCGCCCGGCTGGATGATAGCCTCGGCACCCGTGGCCGCCGCGGCGTCCAGGCCGTCTCGGGCCGGGAACATCGCATCAGAGGCCAGCACTGCGCCCCGGGCGCGATTCCCAGCTTTGCGGGCGGCGATCAGGCACGAGTCAATCCGGCTCATCTGCCCGGCACCGCAGCCGACCAGCCTCTTTCCCTGCACCAGCACAATCGCGTTGCTCTTGACATGCTTCGCCACCTTGTCGGCGAACAGCAATGACATCAGCTGCTCGTCGCTGGGCTGCCTCTCGGTTACCACCTGGATATCGTCGGGATCGGCAAACTGGACGTCCTCATCCTGCACGACCAGTCCACCCGGGATCTTTTTCAGATCGAAATCAGGCTGCCCGATGGCCTCGAACTGCTTCATACGCATTATGCGCAGGTTCTTCTGCTGGCGCAGAATCTCCAGCGCCTCCGGCTCGTAGTCCGGCGCGACGATTGCCTCCACGAAGGCGCCGATGATCATCGAGTCCTTGTCCCCGGACTCTTCGCGATACCGGGGCGCGATGATATCGAACAGAAAATCCTTGCTGCCGATCATTTGAGCAGTTTCAGCATCAATGGCCCGGTTGAAGCCCATCACCGAGCCGAAGGCCGAGATCGGGTCACTGGCCCAGGCATCCTGAAAGGCCTGCCCCAGTGTCGCGGCACTGGCCAGCCCGCAGGGGTTGAGGTGCTTGATAATTACGGCAGTCGGCTCGTCGAAATCACGCGCCGTAGTCAGCGCAGCGGTCAGGTCCAGGTAGTTGTTGAACGACAGGTCACGCTCACCGTGAATCTTCTTGGCCCGCGCCAGACCAGACTCAGCAGCATCAACCTGAGCATAGACGGCCGCCTGTTGATGAGAGTTCTCGCCGTAGCGCAGATCGCTGCCTTGCTTGACATACCAGGGGGCAAAGTAGGTCGGGAATTCGCTGTCCTCTTCGGCAAATTGCCGGGAGAGATATTGCGCGATTGCCGCATCATACTGGCCGGTGTGGGCGAAGACCTCCAGGGCCAGTTGGCGGCGCGTCTCCAGCGAGACGGCACCGCCGCTGGCCCGCATCTCGGCAATTATCTTGCCATAGCGGTCGGGATTGCACACCACCGCCACGCTGGCGAAGTTCTTGGCCGCCGAGCGCAGCATGGTCGGCCCGCCGATGTCAATATTCTCGACAGCTTCCTCCAGCGTCACATCGGGCTGAGCGATGGTCTCTTGGAAGGGATACAGATTTACTACCACCAGGTCAATTAGCTCAATACCGTGCTCTTTGGCCTCTGCCAGGTGCTGCGCTATGTCCCGATTGGCCAGCAGCGCGCCGTGAATCTTGGGATGCAGCGTCTTAACGCGCCCTTCCATCATCTCCGGAAAGCCGGTGTAGTCTTCCACCGCGGTCACCGGCACGCCCCCGTCCTGCAGAGCGCGCATAGTCCCGCCAGTGGAGAGGATAGTAACGCCCATCCCGGTGAGTTGTCGGGCAAATTGGACCACTCCGGATTTGTCGGAGACACTGATTAAGGCTCTTTGGATCTTTGACATAGCAAGGCAATCCTTTCTTGATACAATTAGCGCCGCCGCGGTCTGGGCACCGGATGGCAGACACAATGAAGCAGGGTCAGCAGCTGACTACAGCCTTGCTTATTCGCCGACGGGGTGGGAGAACCTCTGTTCAGTCAGCTTGCAATCGGCTCAGTTCTTCGGGGGTCCACGCCGGCTTGAAGGTCCAGCTCAGCAGGCGGGTGTCGCGCTTGATCCAACTCAGGTCCAGATCAGGGCGGTGAACTGTCCAAGCGCGGATGCAGTCAGCGGCTTGCTGGGCAAGGGAATCGCCGATGGCGGGATAGGGTGTGGCGGCCCTGGGCTGCAGCGTTGTGCTGGCCTGCTTTTCGCGCGCCAGCAGTGCCTGAGCCAGCGCCACGAAATAGTCGGCAATATACAGACTCCCCGAGGGGCAATCAACCCGATCGGGCAGGGTCCGGGCCGCTTGCAGGTGTGCGTCAACCGTCGCGGCGACTAGAATAATCTCGTGTGTGGTCATATTGGACGCAGACTCCTGGGTAGGCAAGTGCTGGGGCGCCAGAAGACCGTGGCGAGTAAGCATCTGTCGGTCAGGGTCAAGCGCACACTCGACCATCATCCCCAGCATCTCTGCGGCGCTGAACTGGTCCGTGAATACCACGGCCTGCTCGTCGCTGATGCGCTGGCAGATCTCCAGCAGCTTCCAGCGCGGGCACTCGCTGGCCTGGCGCCTGAACATCCCGACAAGCTGCGAGAAGCCGATGACCTCAAAGCGCTCATCACTGACCACCCATTCCAGGTAGCGCTGCATATTCTGGCGGGCAACGTCTTCCTCAGTGGGGCTAATTGTCGGAGGCGCCTGCCACTGCTCGGGTGTGGTGATACGGCCTTCGTCAAAGTTAACGCCATCCCAGAAGTCATGGTGAACTACCCGGGTCGGATGGCCGCCAAACAGGCCCAAATATGGCGCCCCCGCGGCCAGACGCTCCTCAGCTTGTTGCTGATGTTCGCTAAGTGCGTTGGCAAACTTCTCATCATCGTAATAAGCCACATCCAGCCCCGCAAAGTAGTCATGGAAATTGAGGCTGCCAGCAAACCAGCAGGGGCGGTACGGATCTTCCCCATAGATAGGGCTATACATCAGGGCCTGCCCGTGCTGACCCAGCATAACCGAAAGGGCCGGCGACCAGCTTTCTCCGCCCAGGCCCCAGTGGTTGACCGGAGCGCCCATAATCCGCTCGGTTGCCTCCCAGCCGGGCTGCTGCCAGGCCCAGAGCAGTTCAGCCCCGGCCTGGGCGGGGAGAGACTCGCTCATCTCGGTTATAGTGGGGTGAAACGAATGGCGGGAACTATGAAAGGCCAGATCGTGGGCACCGACGGCCTCAATCACGCTGCTCAGGCCCAACCGCTCCCAGGCGCGGACCTTCTCAGCAACCAGAAAGCAGCTTGCCGTCAGGCCGGCCTCGCTGATTTGCTGGCAGATCCATTCAGCAGCATGATGACTGCGTGTAGTGATGGGATCTTCAATGTCCAGGCAAAGAACTGCAGGAGTCTTAGTCATAATTGTTCCCTCCTTGCTAGTGTTATCAGCTAGTGTTTCCTCAGTCTGGTCCCGGATCCCTTTGCGTGCATCAGTTCGGCTAGAACTCGTATTCGCGGGCACGGTGCAGCAGATACAAGAAGAAGGGGGCGCCGATGATGGAGGTCACAATGCCGATGGGGATCTCGCCGGCCATATTGGCGGCGATGTCGGCCAGGCCGAGTATGACGCCACCACCGAGGAAGCACAGAGGAAGCAGAATTCGATGCTGCGGACCGACCAGCAGGCGGATCAAGTGGGGAACAATCAGCCCGATGAAGCCGATGGCGCCGGTAACCGCAACCGCCGCTGCCGCCAGCAGGGAGGCCAGCGTCAACAGAATCAGCTTGACGCGCTCGACCGGTACGCCCAGGTAGTAGGCCTGCTCATCACCCATCAGCAGCACGTCCAACTCGCGGGCGTAGAAGTAGACTATCACTGAGGCCCCCATGGCGTAGGGTAGAATCATCTGCACTTCCGGCCAGCTGCGGTTGGCGAGGCTGCCCATCATCCAGATAATGACCAGATGCAGATTGCCCTGCTGGCCGCGGATGAGAATGAACGAGGAGATAGCAGAGGCCAGCGAGCCCAGTGCAATACCGGTCAGCAGGAGCAGCGTGACTGGCGTCCGTCCCCCCCGGCGCGACAGCAGATATACGGCCGCTGAGACAGCCAGCGCGCCGATGAACGCGCATACCGGCACGGGGCTGAAGCCCCAGATTCCGATATTTAGGCCCAGCATAATGGCGGCGGTGGCCCCCAGCGTGGCGCCAGCTGACACGCCCAGGATTGACGGAGCAGCCATCGGATTCTGAAAGAAGCTCTGCATAACCGTTCCCGCCACTGCCAGCGCCGCTCCCACCAGCAGTGCCAGGATCAGACGCGGCAGGCGAATGTCAAGTATGATGGACTGTTCGGCGGCAGTTGCCGGCGGTGCCAGGCTGCTCAGGCCGGGCACGCGGCTGACCAGTATGCGCATCGCCTTCTGGGGGGAGAGTGCGGAAGGGCCGGTCGCCAGAGAGATGGCGACCGTGGCAATCAGCAGCAACACAAGACCTGCTGTCACCAGCGTCTGGTGCCGGCTCATATCTGCTCATCCTCGGTAGCAGAAATCTCAGGAATGAGGCTGACCCGGGGCGCCCCGCCTGGCCCGGTGTCTACCTGTACTTCGGCGTGGTAGACCTGGGCAATCATCTGGGCGGTAACCACCGCTGGCGGCGGGCCCTCGGTATGGACACGACCCTCACGGAGCACTATCAAGCGCTGGCAGTACTGAGCGGCCAGGTTCAGGTCATGGGAGACGCAGATGATCGTTTTTTGCTCATTCTGGTTGAAGCGAGTCAGTAGTTCAAAGATTTCGTGCTGGTGGTTGATGTCCAGGAAGGCGGTCGGCTCGTCAAGCAGCAGTATCTCGGTCTGCTGGGCGAAGGCGCGGGCCAGGGTCGCGCGCTGCAGCTCGCCGCCGGACAGCTCGGTGACCGGGCGGCTGGCCAGGTCGGTCAGGTCGGCCAGCTCCATCGCTTGCCAGGCCACGTGCAGATCGTCAGGCCCCTGCGCCTGGAGCCGCCCCAAATGCGGAGTGCGCCCCATCAGCACGTAGTCTTCGACAGTAAAGGAGAAGAGACTGCCACTGACCTGAGGGACGACCGCCACTCTTTGGGCAATCTGACGACGGGAGTAACTGCCCAGCGGTTGCCCCGCCAGCACCACTACACCTGCGCTCAAGGGCAGTATGCCGGTTAGCGCCCGCAGCAGGGTGCTCTTTCCCGACCCATTCGGCCCGATTAGCCCCACGAATTCGCCCCGAGCCACGCCGATGGTCACGCCGTGTAGCACATAACGACCGTCGTACCCGCAGACTACTTCTTCGGCTGTCAGTATCTGGTGTTGATTCACCATCACGTTGGCTCACAGAATGCGGTTTTCTCAATTGGCTGATACTGGCAAGTGTCCAGCAGCCAGTAGCCTTCCCGCAGAACTTTCCGGGATTCAGAAATCTCTATCCTCTGTTCAAACAGAGGCCCGTCGGTCACAAAGGTATGGTATTCACCGTTCTCGCCACAGGGCTCGATATCACTTTCTTGCAAGTAACTCAGGAATTCTCTGTCCACCGTCTGACCCACCCACTCTTCGTCAATTAAGTCAGATTTAGCACTGACTATGGTTGCTTCGAAGCCCACATCTATGAATTCGGTCAGAACATCTTCAGAGTCCCTTCCCCAAAGGGGCTCGATTGAGTGAATCCCCAGTTCGCGGCACACTCTTTCCGTCCAATCCTTGTGCTCTTCCAGAAATATGTCGCCAAAGACCATAGCCTCTACGTCATCGGTGAGCAGACTTCGTACCGCTGTCTTGAACGCCTGCTCATATCCGTCGTCAGGAGTCGGATTCTGAATAAGGGGGATGCCCACTGCCTGGGATTGCAGTTGGATTAACCTGGCTTCCGTACCGTGAAAGCGTACCCTTTGATACTGTTGGGAGATGAAGTTCACCAAGTAGGCCACATCATACCCATGCCGCATCGCCGTATAACAGGCCAAGCAGCTATCTTTGCCGCCACTCCAGGAGACGATGACTTTGCTCATAGTAATGGCCTTTACCCCTCAAGCTCAGAGGCGTTGTACGGCCCCCTTTGTCATTGTCTGGATTGGATGGTGTATTGTCCCGCAGCGTCGTGGACAAGTCCGCTAATCTCCTCCAGCCCCTCAATCAATCGCGGACCGGGGATAGTCACCAAATCGTCGTTGATGGTATAGACCTGTCCAGCTTTGACTGCTACTACCTCCCGCCAGGCAGGCATGTTTCTCAGTTGCCCGAGGATGTCCGCAGGAACATCAGCCGCGCCTGCCCCATGAGTTTGAGCGAAGATGATGAGCTGCGGGTTGGCCGCGACGATTGCCTCCCGCGAGGCCTGCGGCCAGGGGCGGTTCTGAGCAATGGTGCTCACGTCGCGGATGGCGTTGCGTGCCCCACAGATGCCCATCATATCGTCCACAAAGCTGGTAGCCCCGGCCACAAAGAGCGGATCGCGTGACAGAACGAAGAGCACCCGCAGTTTGCCGTCCGCACCGCGATACTGGCCTGCTACGCTGGCTTTGCGCTCAGCCAGGGCTTCAGCGGCCTCCCTGCCTTGCTGCTCATGACCGGTGATTCGCCCAATTCGCCCCACCAGAGCGATGACATCGTCCAGCGTCTGCGGATCATAGCCCAGGAACGGAATCTGCATCTCCCGTAGCCGGTCGAGAAAGGCGGCATGCACCCCACGGGCGGCCAGTACCAGGTCAGGCTCAAGGCTGACCAGCCTCTCCAGACTGGGATTGATGATACCGCCGATTGACGGCTTGGCTTGCGCTTCCGCTGGGTAGTCGCAGAAGTCGGTACGCCCGGCCAGTTGCTGGCCAGCATCGAGCAGAAAGATTATCTCGGTTAAGTTGGGCGAGAGGCTGATAATGCGCTGGGGAGGCTTGTTCAGCGTCACTGTATTTCCCAGATCGTCGGTGAAGGACCGCGGCCAGGGCTTACTGGTCGCCGTGACAGTTCCAGTGGGGAGATGCGCCGTTGGTGGCTGATCAGAAGGTTGCCTGGAGGTTTGGCATCCACCTACCAGTCCAATAACGATCAGACCTACAAGCCCTAGCTGTTTGTGGGTTGATCTCTTCACTGTGAACGCACCTCCCCGCTGCTAGCCGGCTATTCGCCTACTCTAAGTCATAGACACTGTCATCGGCCGACAGGTCAGCCAGCGAGTCGTCATTGGCGCTAACATTGAACTTCTGCCCCGCCGCTTTGGCGTGGCCATCGCAATAGACTACATTTGCCGTGCCATTATGACGGAAATGGACATTCGGCCCAATCCCGTACATAATCCGGAACGGGTCACCCGGCGCGCGCAGATAGTTATTCAGACAGACGCCCATGCCGTCTATCCAGATGGCGCTATCGCATAGCATCACGGTCTCGCTAGGGGGGGTGATCTCCCCCAATGTGGCTGGGGTAAGGCCTTCGTCGGGTGAGCCGCCCACATAAGAAGCATTGTAGGCATACCCACTGTATGGGCGCCCCCATGACTCCAGCCCTTGTGCGGTCGGACACGCGTTGATCTGCTCATTCTGCGTGTAAGGGCCGATGAGGCCCAGGCGATAAGTAGGGGGCCAGCCCGCGGTGTAGTAATCCCACGCCGAGGTCCAACTCCAGTCCGCTGCCATCACGCAGGCGAACGGCATTCGCTCATCATAATCCTGGGCATACATCAGAAAAGCCAGCGCCAACTGCCTGACGTTCGACAGACACGTGGTCTGGACGGCCTTCTCCCTGGCATGAGCAAACACCGGAAAGAGCATCGCGGCCAGGATTGCGATAATCGCCATGACCACGAGTAGTTCAATGAGCGTGAAACCGTCCTTGGCTGTGGCTTTGAGCATAATAGGACCTCCCTGCTTGGAATGGGTTGGAACGACTCTGCCTCCGAGCGGGAGGGTGACAATGAAAAAACCACCGCTCCCTGAGGATGCGGTGGTTTTGGCAAATAAAACCAGCCACCTCCCACCCGCGAGGAGATGTAACTGAACAGTGCTTGCGCGGCAGTCTCCTGGCTTACGGATCGTCCTACTCTCCGCGCCTTCCCGAAGGCCGATGGCCCTCAGTGGCTATTTGCGGATTTCGTCACCGTTCACAGTTGCGGGGCAGCGACGGCTTCTCACCGTCTTCCTGCCGGTAGGATCCTGACGGATCCCTTGCGCAAGCTATCGTCTTCAATTTTACTTACTGTAACATACTTAGCGCATAAAGTCAATAGCCCCTGTCCGCACGCCGCAGGCTTGCCTGTAGTGCGGGCTTGTGGTACTATGATGGTGGTGGCTACTATGAGTTACACAGTCGGCGTTTTGCTGTCCATAGCTGCAGTTACCGTGATCATCGCCGCGCTTGTCGAGGTGAGCAAGTACTTCCGGGGCCAGACGATAATCTCTGGCCGCCAGCTTCTGCTGCGTCTGGTCATGGCCGTGCTGCTGCTCGGCATTATCGGGCTCGGTTTCTGGGGGAAGGTCTATCTGAGCAGCGAAAACCGGGAGCCAACAGCTCTGGCCGTCGGAATCGGCCTGGGGCTTGTGATGATTGTTGCAGTAGTGGTGCTGGCGCTGCTGGATTTGCGGCAGGTCATGGCCGCTCAACAGCGGGCGCGCGGTGAGCTGTATCAGCGTCTTGCCGATATGCGCCAGGAGATAGAGGAGCTTACGAAAGCCAAACAGAGCCAGGATAAGACCGAGCAGGACATTGAGACTGAGTCGTGACTACCGCTGCTCGCGATTTGAAATATATGCGGCGAGCCCTAGAGCTGGCCGAGCGGGGTCTGGGGCGGACTTCCCCTAATCCCGTGGTCGGGGCGGTGGTTGTTGTCAGTGATAAGGTAGTAGGAGAGGGCTTTCATCGAGCTGCAGGACAGCCCCATGCCGAGATCTTAGCCCTCGAGGAGGCGGGCGAGCGGGCTGCGGGAGCCGAACTGTACGTCACACTCGAGCCCTGCTCAACTGAGGGCAGAACTCCCCCGTGCACCGATGCCATAATTGCCGCCGGAATCAGCCGCGTGGTTTATACATGCGAAGACTGTGATCCAGCTAACTCCGGTCGCGCTGACCAGATACTGTCGGCTGCGGGGATTGAGACTCTGGCTGGGCCGCTGGCAAACGAAGCGCGCCAGCTTAATGAAGCCTTCTTCAAACACAAAAACACTGGATACCCTTTTATAACGGTCAAACTGGCCTGCACACTGGATGGCAAAATCGCCACCCGCAGCGGCGATGCTCGGTGGATAACAGGCAAAGAAGCGCGGGAGTTTGTTCATATCCTGCGCGGTCGCAGCGATGCAGTTATGGTCGGCCGGGGAACGGTGGCGGCCGACGACCCGGCCCTGACCACGCGTACAGACCGACCCGACAGCCGCGACGCAGTGCGAGTGGTGGTAGATACCCGCGCGCAGACGCCGCCCACCGCCCAGGTGATTGGTGTGGAAAGTGACGCTCCCTGCCTAATCGCGGTGGCTGAGGCGGAGGTAGGCGACAATGAAGCGCAAAGGCGGACAGCAAAATTGCAGCAGGCCGGTGCGGAGATTATCTTAGTGCCGGAAAAAGAGGGCAGAGTAGACCTGAGAGAGCTAATGCGCCAACTGGGCAGCCGCGACATTATGTCAGTGCTGGTAGAGGGCGGCTCGCGCCTGGTTGGAGGGCTGTTGGAAGAGGGGTTGGTTGATAAGTTGCTCTTCTTCTACGCGCCTAAGCTTCTGGGCGACGAGCAGGCGCTCAGTGCGATTAGTGGGATGAAAGTAGCGAACATTTCCGATGCTCACAGTGTCCGTATTCATCGCGTCGAGCAGATCGGCGCAGATATACTGGTGACTGCATACCTATGTTCACCGGACTAATTGAAGAAGTTGGCCAGGTAGCAGTGATCTCGTCGGCCGACGAGGAGCTGAGTCTGCTGATTGAGGCACCCACCATTGGCGCGGAATGTGTGGTCGGCGACAGCGTGGCCATCAACGGCATCTGCCTGACTGTCGAGCAGGTGACCGGCAGTCGGCTCCAGTTCCACGTCGGTGCCGAGACCGTCCAGCGCAGCACGGCGGCCGGCTGGCAGGCGGGTACACCAGTTAATCTGGAGCGCGCGCGCGCTACCGGCCAGCGCATGGGCGGACACTTCGTGCAGGGCCATGTGGACTGCGTCGGCGAGCTGATAAAGCGCGACCCTCCGGCTGAGACTGTCTACTTCACCTTCGCACTGCCGGCCCCGTGGTGCCCGTTCGTCGCCGAGAAGGGCAGCATCGCCGTTGACGGAATAAGCCTGACGGTCACCGAGGTAACTAAGGAAGGTTTTTCAGTAGCCATCATTCCCTATACGCTTGAGCATACCAACCTGGCGCAGCTTTCCGTGGGCGCTCAGGTCAATCTCGAGGTTGATATCATCGCCAAATACGTCTACAATATGCTAAACCCGAGCGACGAATCTCCCGAAAGTACAATTACGAAAGAGTTTCTGACCGAGCACGGCTTTTACTGACTGTTCACTTATGATTAGCATAGAACAAGCAATCGAGCAGATGAAAGCCGGGCAGTTTCTCATCGTGGTGGACCAGCCTGAGGGGCCCAGCACCGGCGATCTGGTGCTGGCCGCTGAGCACGTCACTGCCGAGCGGCTGAACTTTATGATGCAGCAGGCCCGCGGGTTGATGGGAGTGGCGATGACCGGCGAGCGCCTGGAGCAGCTCAATCTGCCTCTGATGGTCATCGAACCTAGCGATGACCAACGCGCCGCCTTCACGATCTCAGTTGATGCCAAGACCTGTGTTACCACCGGCGATTCTGCGGCCGACCGCACCACTACCATTGCTACGCTAACTGACCCGAAGACAGGGCCGGAGGATCTGGTCCGCCCCGGCCACATCTCCCCCATTCGTGCCGCCGACGGAGGAGTGCTGCGGCGTACCGGGCACACCGAGGCAGCGGTTGATCTGGCCCTTATGGCGGGGCTGTATCCAGCCGGAGTGATATCAACGATCCTGGACGAGCAGGGCCAGGCGGCAGATATGACCCAACTTGCCCAGTTCAGTCGAGTCCACGGCATCGGGCTGGTTACGATTGTTGATCTGATTGAGTATCGCCGGCGGACCGAAAAGCTTATTGAGAGGAAGGCGGAGGCCGAGCTGCCCAGTAAATACGGTAACTTTCATGTGGTTATCTATACCTCGCTACTGGACAGCACCGACTATCTGGCAGTCATTAAGGGCGATCTAGCCAGTTACGAACGGGCGCCGCTGGTGCGAGTTCACTCGGGCTGTGTTACCAGTGATGTGCTGGGCTCGCTGCGTTGTGACTGTGGCTGGCAGTTAGCGGCAGCGCTCGGGAAGATTGAAGACGAAGGCTGCGGCGTGGTGGTGTACGTCGCCAGCCAGGAGGGGCGCGGCATCGGCCTGGCCAACAAGATTAAGGCCTACCACCTTCAGGAGGAAGGCTACGATACGGTGGAGGCTAACGAAGCACTCGGCTTTCCGGCCGATATGCGGGAGTACGGTATTGGCGCGCAGGTGCTGGCTGACCTGGGCATTACCGAGATGCGGCTGATGACGAATAATCCGCAGAAGTATGCCGCTATGGAAGGCTACGGTCTGCGGGTGGTCGAACGGGTACCGCTGGAGTCTCGCCCTACCGAGTATAATGAAAAGTATCTCCAGACCAAAAAAGAGAAGATGGGGCATCTGATTAGTGCTGTTGAGCAGGATGAACCATAGAGCCGGAGAAGGAGAAGATTATGGGTCAGGTAATCGAAGGCAAGCTGGATGCGACCAGTCTGAAGTTTGCTATTGTGGTCAGCCGTTACAACAGCTTCATCACCAAGCACTTGGTTGAGGGCGTCATAGATGGCCTCAGCCGCCATGGAGCAGCCGACGAAGACATTGCCACGCTCTATGTGCCCGGTTCGTTCGAGATACCACTGGCTTGTTTGAAGATGGCTCAGTCGGGCCGCTACCACGCAGTCATTGCAGTTGGGGCGGTGATTCGCGGCGCGACCTCGCACTTTGAGTTCGTTGCCAGCGAATGCGCCAAGGGCGTCGCTCAAGCAGGCTTGCAGACGGGCGTACCAGTCATCTTTGGCGTGGTGACCGCCGAGACCATCGAACAGGCCATCGAACGGGCTGGCACCAAGCTGCCCAACCGCGGCTTCGAGGCGGCTCTCACCGCCATCGAGCAGGTAAATGCGCTCAAGTCAATACCCGACTAAGGAGGCGTTGTGGTGGCACGCAGTAGAGGTTTGAGCGTGTTAGCTGTGGTTGTGGTGGCGCTGATCTTTGGCCTGATCGGCGGCGGCATCGGGACGTATGTGGTTATGAATAGTATGCCGTCGGCGATTCCGCCAAGCCCCCAGCCGCCACCGCCCCAGCCACAACCTGTCAAGGTGATCTCCGAAGACGAGGCTGTGATTGAGGCAGCCCAGAAGGTCAGCCGGGGCGTCGTCAAGATCATTTCCACCCACCTGATTGAACCTCCTGGCTTCTTTTTCCGGCTGCCTCCCCGTGAGCAGAAAGGGGTAGGGTCGGGCTTTGTCTTCGAATATGGCGGGAAAAAGTTGATCCTGACCAATACCCATGTCATCGGCGGGGCAGAGCGACTGGTTGTGAAGACCGTGGACGGCGATCAGTTCGAGGCCAAAAAGCTAGGAGCCGACCCCGCCAACGATATTGCAGTAATCGAGCCGGTTGATGCCCCCAGGGCGCTCACAGCCTTGCCGCTGGGCAATTCGGCCCAGGTGCGAGTCGGGCAGAAAGTCATCGCTGTGGGCAATCCCTTTGATTTCGAGAATACAGTTACTGCTGGTATTGTCAGCGCCAAAGGCCCCCGCGAGATACGAGATAAGAGGCGCGAGGTCATTCAGACCGACGCGGCCATCAACACGGGCAACAGCGGCGGGCCGCTGGTGGATTTAGGTGGCAACGTTATCGGTATTAACTTCGCCATTTTCAGCCCCACCAAAACCAGTCTGGGTATCGGCTTTGCCATTCCCATAAACCAGGCCAAGGAGATGATGTACTTCCTGGTAAATCGCGGGCCGTGGGTCGGCCTGCTCAATGTGCAAAAGAACAGTCAGGGGCTGGCTCACTACCTTCAGCTAGGCACCAATAGGGGCCTGGTGGTGATAGCCGTGGCCGAAGCCAGCCCCGCTGCGCGAGCTGGGATTGAGCCGGGCGATGTGATTCTGGAGGTTGACAGCCAGGTCGTGACGGACACAGACGAACTCCAGAAGCAGATCCGCAGCCACAAAATTGGCGACATTATAAAACTGACCGTGCAAAAAGGCAGCGAACTGCGACAAGTCCAGATGAAGGCCGGCACAATCCCCGAAGGATACTACTAAAGTCTGCGAAGTGCGTCGAGTCATTGCAAGTTCGTGCCTACAAGGAGGAAAAAGCGTATGCAATACCGTGAGTACGCCAACACGGGCAAGATAGTATCAGCACTAGGATACGGCGCTATGCGTCTGCCTTTTGATGACCCGGAAGAATCTGTAGCTCTGTTGAGGCTGGGCATGGATCTCGGCGTCAACTACGTAGATTCTGCTTACGGATACGGCGGGGAAGGGCGCAGCGAAAAATACGTCGGCCAAGCGATCAAAGACCGCCGTGATCAGGTCTATATCGCCACCAAAAACCCGCTGCACGACGAGACGGTGGCCGGGTGGTGGCAGCGGCTTGAAACCCAACTGGAACGCCTCCAAACCGATCACATAGACTTCTACAAGGTCATCCATGGCCTCACCTGGGACGTCTACACTCGCGTCTACGAGCCGAAACTGCACAAAAAAGCACTAAAGGCGCGTGACCAGGGTATTATCGGCCACTTGGTCTTCTCCTGTCATGATAGCCCAGAAAACATGACCAAGCTCATCAATACCGGCGTTTTTGAAGGCATTCTGCTTCAGTATAACCTGTTGGATCGGGCTAACGAGGAAGTCATCGCCCATGCCCACGAATCTGGGACGGGTGTCGAGATCATGGGCCCGGTGGGCGGAGGGCGCTTGGGTATGGCTTCCGAGCGCGTCGAATCGATGGTTCCAGGGGTCAGCAGCACGCCGGAGCTCGCCCTGCGATTCGTGTTGGCAAACCCCAACGTTACGATTGCTTTCTCCGGTATGAACACCCGCGCCCAAGTGGAAGAGAATTGTGCCGTTGCCTCCCGAGAAGCGCCGCTTTCCAATAAAGAGATGCAAGCCATTCAGAGTGCTCTGGAAGAGAACAAGCGCCTAGCAGAACTCTACTGCACGGGCTGCAACTACTGCATTCCTTGTCCGCAAGGCGTGGCGATTCCGGACATCTTCGTGGCAATGAACCACCACAGGGTGTGGGGCCTGACCGCACATGCGAAACAACTCTATCGGAGATTGGGGCCCGACAACAAAGAGGGCAAGATGAACGCTTCCGCCTGCGTAGAGTGTGGAGAATGCGAGGAGAAATGCCCCCAGGATATCCCCATCATCGAGCGGCTGAAAGAGAGTCACGCTGCGCTCGGTGAATAGTGCCGTTACTGGCTAATCAGATATCTCTGAACAGGAGGCAAGCAAAGGACTATGGAATACGTCAAGTTTGGGAACAGCGGTATGCAGGTCTCTCGGCTCTGTCTAGGCTTTATGGATCTGCCCAATCGAGTTGAGGAAGACGAAGCTATCGGCGTAGTCCACGCGGCGCTGGATCATGGCATAAACTTCATTGACTGCGCCGATGCCTATGGCCAAGGCTATGGTGAGGAAGTTCTGGGGCGGGCTTTGCAGGGGCGCCGGGACGACGTGGTACTGGCCACCAAGTTCTGGGTGCGAATGGGGGAGGGACCAAACACCGGGGGCTGCTCGCGCCTGCACATTATGCAGGCTGTTGAGGACAGCCTGCGGCGGCTGCAGACCGACCATATTGACCTGTATATGCTCCATCATCCCGACCCCAAGACGCCCGTTGAAGAGACGCTTTCCACACTGGACACGCTGGTGAAGCAGGGCAAAGTGCGCTATATCGGAGTCTGCAACCACTATGCCTGGCAGATGGCCCATATGCTCGGGGTCAGCACCCTGCATAACTGGGAGCCGTTGGTGTCCATTCAATGCCGTTACAACATTATTGACCGAGCCATCGAGAATGAGACTGTCCCCTTCTGCCAGCGGTTCAACATCGCGACTATGACCTACGGCCCGCTGTGCGGTGGCCTGCTGACCGGCCTGTACCAGCGAGACAAGCCGCCTCCCGAAGGCGCCCGCTTCGAGCGATCGGAGTCTGCAAGAAAACAGGAGTTCGGCCAGGATTTTTTCGAAATTCTCGATGAGTTAGAGGAGATTGCAGGCCAGTATGGGATAGAACTGACAGAGCTTGCTTATGCCTGGCTGCTGGCCAAGCCGTATGTGACCTCAGCGATAATGGGCGGCAGCCGTGCCGAGCACTATGAGGCGCTGTGGGATGTAGTGGAGGTGGAGATAGACTCTGAGGACATCGAGCGAATTGACAAACTCTCCCAGGCGCACCGCTACCGACCGTTCGCCAATCAGAGCATGGTCCAGGGAGCACCACTGGCGCTGAACTGGTTGTGACTCTGCCGATAGCAGACCATTGCGTGCTATCGCTTCGTCATTCCATACCGCTCCTATCATCACCCAAAAACGGGCCGCCCGACAACACAGTCAATCAGTTGCCGTCAGTAATATGACGGTATTGGTCGTAGGCCGGCCGCCGCCTGGCAGCTTCCCGTCGGGTTGCTGTCGGCAGTCAATGCGGCGACCACACCGGCCAGGACTCCTTGGCCGAGGTATTGGTAAGATTGGTTCGCCCAGTGCCGTCAGCGTTCATCACGTAGATTTCGTACGGTGCCACCCGGCTGCTCTGGAAGGCAATCCTGGTGCCATCGGGCGACCACGTTGGGGTCAAATCCGACGGAGGGGCTCCGTTTGTAAGATTGACTTGGTCACTGCCGTCAGCGTTCATCACATAGACATCGTAATAGTAGCTGTCGGCTTCTCTCCTGCTGAAGGCAATCCTAGTACCATCAGGCGACCAGGCCGGAGCCGATTCCACCGCTGAGCTGTTGGTAAGCCGGGTTGGACTGGTACCATCGGCACCCATTACGTAGATCTCAGCGTCCCCGTCGCGTTCGCTGGTGAAGGCAATCTCGGCGCCATCGGGAGACCAGGCCGGGTACAAGTCCCGCGCCGAGTCGTTGGTAAGATTGACTTGTCCGGTGCCATCGGCGTTCATCGCCCAGATCTCATACTGGCCGGTGAGGTCGCTCTGGAAGGCAATCTTAGTGCCGTCGGGCGACCAGGCTGGCGCTGAGTTCAACGCCGAGTTATTGGTGAGCCGGGTTGGGTTGCTGCCATCGGCACCCATCACGTAGATCTCAGAGTTGCCGTCGCGATCGCTTCGGAAGGCAATCTTGCTGCCGTCGGGCGACCACGCCGGGGTTGCGTCCAGGGCCGGATTGTTGGTAAGATTGGTCTGGCCGCTGCCGTCGGTATCCATCAAATAGATCTCATGGTTACCGTCACGGGTGGTGCAGAAGGCGATCTTACCGGTTACGGGGGAGGGAGCATTACCTACTCCCGGGGCCATGGAAGGGCCTCCGCCACATCCAGTAACCAACAGAATGAACGCCAACACTCCTACAAGAATTACACTGCGTTGCTGATAGTTTCTCATCATGTACCTCCTAATGTTCACTTGCGCTATGCAGCTTGTCATCACGGCGATTTGCTTGCACAAAAGAAAATGCCGCCTGGGGAGCGGCGCGTGTTGCGCCTGCCCCCCAGACGGCATAAACTGTAGTTTCAAACTGGCCTAAGGCTGCTTTGATGGCAGTTCCAAGAACTGCCTGCTAGCCAGTTTGGCAGTTATCTGTCAATTGTGGCAAGAATGTCAATATATTACCCATAAATTGTCAACCTAAACCCGAGTACGCCAGAAAAATGCGCTGTCGTGGTGGGAGATTCCTGTAGGGTGAGAAGTCTGGCACACCAATTGCAGATAGGGTGGTGCAGGGACATTGGCGATACAGATGAGAATGTGGCCTGCTCAGGTGGAGGATAGCTGAGAAGAGGCCACAACTTTCGCCAATGGCACGCAGAGCAGAAGGGGCTGGCCCGCCAGCAGCGCCCAGCTGTACTGCGAAGCACCCTGCCCAGGAACCTACAACTTGAACGGAGGTGCAGTTGGAATGATGCGACTAGTCGGTAGTACCATAATAGTGGTGGTGGTTGTTGGTCTTGTGGTGGGATTGGTAGGATGTGGTGGAGAGGGGGCCAACGTCGGGACGGCGAAGGGATATGTGTACGAGCTCGATGTGGGTGCCCCTGGCGTTGCGGTGGCACCTCCCATAATCATCAGTGCCAGCCCGACGCCGCCGGAAGGCTATGTGCCCGCTGTCGGTGCGGTGGTTACTCTCGGTGAGGAACTCGCCATCACTAACTCACTGGGATTCTATGTGCTCAGTGATTTGCCGCCGGGCGAGTACGAACTGGAAGTTGACATAGACGACGACGGGGTAGTGGACATAGCGGTGACGATAACGATCGCAGCTGGGGAAACCACCTGGGGCACCGGCCACAGTGAAGGTGGCGATTAGAGCTTGCCTGGGCATAGCTAGTGTCCCGGACTTGAGACAGGTCGCGCGGCATAGATCAGCGCATTTCCGTCCAACTGGAAGGGGGGCAGCCTTATGCTGGTGCGACGTTCTGAATGGCGTATCGTTGCATGGATGCTCGTATGTGGCCTAGTCGCCGTTGCCGGGTACGCTGAAGGCGGCACTGCCCAGCAGGAGGGCAAGCAGCTACTTGTTGCCTGCGGATTGCAGGAAGTCAGCTTCGAGCGTCAGAACAACGAGCTATCCATCACATACGCCTTCAGCAAACAGTTCTCGGATAAGCTAGCACTTGCCCTAATCGCTGTTGGCACCCAGGATATCATCGGTGGCTGCGACAAAGTCTGTGTCATCGCCCGGCGCGAGGGCCGGCACTTTCTCGAGTTTTCCACCAGCCCCTCTGGCCTTATGCATTTCGCCGAGAGAAATGCCGGATCCGAGGCTATGGCGGAGGCCGGCAGGCTCCTGCAGCAAGCGGCAGCCGCCACAGGCGCACCGCAGATTGGGCAACCCGGTGAACCCGGATACCAAACGCTCCAGGCAGAGCCTGCCCCACGCCCCACAACCACCAAGCCACCGAGCCTGCAGCCTGGCTTCGCCTCAAAGATAGGACAGGCCCTTGTCGGGGCCGGACTGGAAAACGTCGCAGTAAGCCTGCTCGAATCCGGCCACATAGCTATAGAATATGAAAACCGTACCTACCGCAGCGATACAGAGGCACTGGGCATAGCAGCGCAGATTGCTTCTCAGCATTGTTCGGCAGGCACGGTTTTGTATCTGACGGCCAAGCGCGACGACGTGCCCGTTATCACCGTCACCACCAAAGCCGACAAATCTCAGCAATTGCCAAAGCCCGGCGCTGTTCCGGAGGGACTGAGGGAAACTCGTCCGACGGCGCCCGATGGCGCGGTGGCCGACAGCAGTGGGCTGCTCAACGAAAGCTTTGGGCGCTTTGATCTGAGCTTCCGCCCAGCCCTGGACTACGAGATCGGTAACTGGCGTCGTCCGATCATTACCGACTGGTTCGTGCTGCCCCAGCTTAGCACCACCATCGCACCGGGCTGGCGCATGTCGCTGCAGGGCAGCCTGCAAGCCGACAACCCAGGCGCACACTTAAGTCACGCCTTGCTGACCAGGACCGGACGACTCATGGGTGGTCGAGTGCTTTGGACTGCCAGCGCGGGCCGATTCGACACCCGCCTGCGCGGAGCCTTTGGCGAGGCCCAATTAGAGTTGGGCGACGGGCGGGCCGGTGTGCGCCTGGCCCGAGTGGGCCGTGACGACTGGGACCTTGACATTCCCATGTGGCTGGGATACTACGAACACGAGTTTGGCAACCTCGGACTGACCATCCGAGCCACGGCGGGCCAGTTCGCCGACTACATAGACCCCACTGGCCTGGTGGAGCTGGACCGGCGTTTCGGTGAGAGCACTCTCAGGGCGGGCATAACAGTTCACTCACCAGTGCGTGAAGGAATCGTGCGGGTGACCGTACCGTTTGGCCCGCGCCGGGTTGATGATCCCGCGCCCTTGCGGTTGCGCACCTCTGACTACCTGGCTCTTGATTACTTCACCGATAGGGGGACGCCAGGGACAGAGATGTTACGGGGAGATCATGACTTGCGCGCCTTCCGCGGCGAATTGAGTGGGCCATACCTGACGGCTGACTCTCGCCGTCAGGCAAGCCAGCGCCGGGATATGTCCAAGCAAAGCTGGATCCCGGGGCCCTCCCACGAGGGCATTTCTGGCCTGATCCGCATACCGACGGCCAATGTGATCCCCGATGGCAGCTATCGGGTCGGTGCTAGCTTCATAGATTCCGACTACACCAGGGGAGCCCATGCCGACCGCAGCGATATGATTCCCACCTTTGTCAACGTGGGGCTGCTTCCTGGCCTGGAGCTGGGCTTCCGCCTGAGCATATTTCCCGATATCGAACCACTCCACTTTCCCAATTGGGACTACAGCACTGACCGCAGCGTATTTGCCCACTATCAGCTCTGGCCGCAGCACGGCAATGTCCCGGCTGTTGCCATTGGTGCCCAGGACATCAGCTTCCGCGATGACGCTGAGGTCGTCGGCCGTGCCGAATACATCGTGGCAACGCAGCAACTGGGTGACCTCCGCGTACACCTGGGCAGAGGCACGAAGCGGCTTAGTGGGCTGTTCGGCGGGGCGGAATACCGCCTTTCCCCAACCCTGGCGGTAATCGGGGAATACGACACCGACTGGTTCAACTACGGGCTGCGCGCGGCTCCCGACTGTTCCTGGCGGGTGGACCTGACGCTGACCGATTCCCGCGCGATTGGCGGCGCGGTCAGCTACCTGGGCATCTTTCCCTAGACAAGTGGGCAATTCCGGCCCCAGGAGCGGCGGTGAGACCGCACCAGAAAGTCACACCGGGGATCCGCGAAAAGCCGACCCTTTTCTCCAGTAGTGCGGAACAGCAAGCTAGACGAAAACTACCACAAGTTAGCCACAACCGGCACTTCCGCACGCGGCTTCAGTTCGAGGGCGTCATTGGGACAGGCGCTGCGACAGACGCCACAACCATAGCAGGCCGTCTGGTCTACGGAGGCCTTCTGGTCGGCAGCACTGTAGACAAGTGCCCCGAACTGACAAACACGCATGCAGGAACGGCAGCCCGTACACAGGTCGGGATTCACCTCAGCGACATACTCCGCCCGAAACATCACCTTCACATCATGTACCACTGTGGCTCTCATGGCCATACAATCAACTCGGTCGCAGTTGCATATCCCGCCAATGAAAGGAGTCACAAAGGTCCAGACACTGTGGCAGAGACCTTCCTTTTCGTGGTCGGCGAATGCCTCCAGCGCCTCCTGAGCATTCAGCTCTTCGAACTCGGAAGTATCTGGGCCGAACAAGAAGCTATCGTCCAGGTTCTTCAGCAAGTCACCAAACGCACCACCACCCGGGCCCATTGAGATACCATAGCAGTATCCTACTTCGCGGCCAAGTATGATGTGGCGGCAGATGCATGGCACCCGCACAATGGAATTGACAAATCCGAAGATGACCTCGATGTCTTCCAGCGGCAGCACCTGGCCAAAATGCTGTTTCTTCATCCGGCGAGTCACTAGTCCGCTGATTGCGCGTCGCACAAGAGCCGGTGCCCGGGCGAGGCTTGCCAGCCGGGTGGAGTCCTCGGCCAAGTGCTCGGGATGACCAAAAAAATTGGTGATGACATTGCGTCGCCGCAGATCGCTCAGCAGGTCCTCAGCATAGTTCTTTGCCTGCAGATACCATTTCTTGCCTTCACCATGTTTGACGCAGAACTGGCACATATCCAGGAACCACCTTTTAGTCCAGATTTGCGACATACCTCCTACTGTGCCTGAGGTTCTCCGTCCGATATCTCATTACCTCCCAGGGCCTGGCAGTAATCGGGGAATACGACACCGACTGGTTCAACTACGGGCTGCGCGCGGCTCCCGACCGTTCCTGGCGGGTGGACCTGACGCTGACCGACTCCCGCGCGATTGGCGGAGCAATCAGCTACCTGGGGCTCTTTCCGTAAGGCGGCGGAAGACTACGCGAGGTCATTTGCGGAGCAGGGGCTTACTACCAGGTCTTGAAGGCGCGGATGGAGGCGTAGCGGGTGAGGTAGCTGCCCTCATTGGTTCGCACCCAGCGGTCAATCCACACCTGCGCGCCCTTGCGGCGGGCCACAAAGTCATTGCGCTTGGCGCCACAGTCTTCAATGCGCCGCGCTTCCCAGCCTTCGGGCAGCTCTATGAGGACATAATAATGTGAGGGGATCAGGTTAGCGGCGGCAGTCGAGTCACTACAGCCATAGCCGAAGGCGCAAGCCTCGCCGAACATAAAGCCTTCCCAGGGGCCGTAACTGGTGACCCAGGCCACTCCGTTAACACTAGCTTCCTGGATCAGAGCATACTTATACGCCTTATACTGCCAGTCTTCCAGCTTGCCGTACTCGCCCTTCAGGGCCTTGTGAGCCACTCTCTGAACTGGATTCGCTGGTAGTTGTTTTCCGTCATTATTATCCACATCGTCCCTCCGGCCAGTGTCTGCTGTCGCCGACTTCTCAGACGACGCGTTATTGTCTTCACGTCCCGTAGCGAGGCCGGTGGTAAGCAATGCTACCAGCGCCAGCATTACCCAAGCAAATACTGCCCCAAACAATCTGCCAGACTTCACCCGACGCTGCCGATATTTGCTGATACTCATCGAATCACTCCTGTCGGCAAGGACACTACCTACTTATAGTGCTAACTCAACGACGAGGCGACCGGTTCTTGCGCGATCGCCTCGCTACTGTCTCTCTATGACGGTTTGAGCGGGCAAAAAGTTTCCTATCTATATTACTCCTGCTACCAGTGGGCTGCGCTCACTATCCGCTGCAAGGTAGCAGGAGGACGTCCGCTTCGCCGCGAACTACCAAGTCGTCGGGTCTGAGAAAGATCCATGACGGAGAAGGTCTTTAGAACGTTTGTTGGAGACGGATTTCTATGAGATGGCAGGGCAACTCTGACGCTCTGGTTCTGGGCATTGAAACCTCCTGCGACGAGACCAGCGCAGCAGTGGTGCGTGGCGGGCGACAGATTCTCTCGAATGTCGTCGCGACCCAGGATGATCTCCACGCTGTCTTTGGCGGAGTAGTGCCGGAGATTGCCTCCCGCCGTCACACCGAGGTCATTACCCTGATCACACACAAAGCCCTGCACCAGGCTCAGGTGTCACTGGCTGAAATTGATCTGGTGGCCGCCACCCAGGGCCCCGGCCTGATCGGCTCGCTGCTTGTCGGAGTCAGCGCCGCCAAGGGTTACGCCGCCGCCAGCGGCATCCCTCTGGTGGGCGTCAATCATCTGAAGGCTCACGTTATGTCCAACTTCATCGCGCCGCCCGGCCAACACCCGCCAGCACAGCAGCTCTTCCCTACCGTGTGTCTGCTGGCGTCGGGCGGGCATACCAGTCTCATCTTGATGCAACAGTTCGGTGACTGCCAATCGCTGGGCGAAACTCGCGATGACGCCGCCGGAGAAGCTCTCGACAAGGCCGCCCGCCTGCTGGAGCTAGGCTATCCGGGCGGACCAGCTATTGAGCAGGCCGCCGCCCAGGGCGATCCCAACGCCGTGGACCTGCCGCGGCCTCGTATTGAGGACAGCTATGACTTCAGTTTCGCCGGTCTCAAGACGGCGCTGGCCCGCCAGGTGCGCGAAACTCCCCCACAAGCTGCCCAGCAAGTTGCGGATCTGGCTGCCAGCTTTCAGCAGGCCGTGGTGGAGACGCTCATCCACAACCTACCTGCCGCCGCGCGGGAGCACAAGGCCGAGCAACTGATAATGGCTGGGGGCGTCGCCGCCAATCAGCTTCTGCGACGGAGGCTATTCGAGGTCGGTCAATCTCAGGGAATTCCCGTGGCCTTTCCGCCGCTCGATCTATGCACCGACAACGCTGCAATGGTCGCCGCGGCCGGATACTTCCAAGCTCAGCGCCAGGGCCCTTCTGAGCTGGATATGGACGTATTCTCCAGCCTGCCGCTGTTACCCTATGACCAACTTTAGGCAGGACATCTTCAACTGGACAACTAACGACGGGCTCCAGATGAGTCCTTGGCAGTGACGTAGAATTGTGGAAAAGTCAGTTGATAACAGGTGCATTTCGCCTGTAAATGTGGAAAGATGGCCTATTATTGGCCAATAGCAAGCTCAGCGGAGCCTTCAGAATTCCCTGAAAAAGCCGAAGTAATCAAGGGCAAGGGAACCTTTTCATAGCGGGAAACGTCTATACTATTGCACAAAACAAGCGAGGCGCCCAATCACCCGCACCTGCGGGATAGCCAGGTCATGAGAAGGTTCCACCCTCCCTCCTTCACATGCCACACCCACTGGGCGTCTCGCTGTTTCCTTTGCCCAGCACGCCCCCCTGCTCACCTTCTCATCTTTCCACAGGCAGGTGCAACTCCCTGACTTATCAACACTGACTGCGCAGCGCATGTGGCCGGTCTCCAGCAAAGACCACTTTGCCACAGGGGAATACCTCACCATCCGACACCCACTAGGTAAGCCAGAAGCAACGACGGCCTCCGTACTAGCCGGCGAGGCGGAGACAATGGGGGGATGATTGGGAGGTAGCCCGCCGAAAAGGAGGCGGGCTTACCAAAAGCCGGCTTGCCAAGTGACAAGCCGGCTCAACACTCCAGTTGCTACAATCTCCAACTCCAGACCGCCCGGGACCCAGCCAGCCTATTCTTGCTCGTCGCCAGCTTGTTGCTGTTCAGCGTCTTGCTCTGCCTGTTCGCTGGAAGCCTCGATGGCCGCGGCCACGACCTCAGTTTCTGCCTCTTCGCCACCCTCGGCGAGCACCTCTTCTTCAGCTTCAGCCGCCCCGACTTCTTCTGCCTCTTCGGCCTCCGGTTCGGGTTGGGCATCGGCAGCAGCCGCGACTGTCTCCGCAGGTGCTTCCTGTCCGCCCTCTATAGCCTCGGCCGCTTCCTCCTTTTCCTCAACTTCCTCTTCATCATACGGATTGACAATCTCGCGGTCCATCATCTCCTCGACGGCTATGCCCCGCCGTTCGGCAACTTCGTGGGGATTTCGCAACTCCGACAGCGCCTTAAAACAGGCCTTGGCGCGGTTCATCACATTGCCGCTGCCCAGCGACTTGGTCAGTATGTCGCGGATACCGCTGATCTCGATCAGTTGCCGGACTGCACCACCAGCGACGATACCGGTACCCCGTGAGGCCGGCCTGAGCAGAATGACGGCACCGCCAACTTTGGCCTGGGTTACATGAGGAATGGTGTATCCATCCAGTGGGATGTCAATCATGTTCTTCTTCGCTCTACGAATTCCCTTAGAAATCGCCTCCGGAACATTACGGGCCTTGCCTATCCCCAGACCGATGTGCCCCCGATTATCGCCAACAGCAACTACAACGCGGGCACTCGATAACCGCCCGCCCGCTACGGTCTTGCGAGTGCGGTCAATCCGGATTACTCGATCCTCTAGCTCTTCTGCTTCCAACTTCTCACGCTCTGATACTGTGGCCAATACAATCCAACCTCCTGAATAAGATAGCCTCCCGCGTGGGAGGCGTATCTATCGTAGCATATTAGCCAGTACCTGTCAACCTGTCAGGCTGTTCGGTGCCTGGGCAGCCCGTCCTGGCTTCTACCCATGATGTTCTCCCCCACTCCGTGCTCGCTTCGTCAACACCCCGAAGCAGTACCAGGTTGGCGCAAGTGCTTACGTTCTTCCATACCAAACAACCGCTAATCAAAACAACTCCGTGACGACTCAGCCAGGCTGTCAGCCCTCACTAGTCCGCAACCCCCCAGAGCTCTCCTCCCTACGAGAACACAACGGAATAGTGGGGTTCTTCTGTCGTACGCGAGAGTTTACCCGCCGAGCATCTTGCGTAGTCGTCTGCAGCATAACTACCCAGGTATGTTGACTTGGGCAACCTGTGAAGCCAGGATGAATAGAACATATGTTCGACACGACGGCGAAATGTCCCTGCCGCCGCAAACCGTTGGATGTAGACTCTTGCACAGACCAGAAGCACAGCCCGCGCGCAGCACTACGGTCTCGCCCATTGGGCGGCTGATTATTACTAGCCGCCAATAGTTATTTGCCAGGGTCCTTCAGAGGGTGGCCAGCTTAAAGATAGTCCCCCGGGGCAATGTGCTCTACGATTCGTTGGAGCTCCTCGGAGTCGCTGAACCGAATAAGGATCGTTCCCCCGCCGCCTTTCCTGGGCTGCAGCCTGACTTCAGTGGCTAGGGTCTCCTGCAGATGCTCACTAAGCGCCATCAGGTGAGGATCTGGTGGCGGTGGCGCGACCCGGGGTGACCGGCGGGCCTGCGCAGGCGGCTCATCCCGTCCCAACACCTCCCGCACCAGTTCCTCGGTGGCACGAACGGACAGTTCTTCGTTCTCGACAGTTCGCCACACATCTCGAAGCGAATCCGGGGCGTCTTCCAGGCTGAGCAATGCACGGCCGTGGCCCTCGCTGATATTGCCCTCCGCCAGGCTGGCCAGCACCTCTTCAGGCAGTTGCAGCAGTCGGAGTGTGTTAGTGATGGCGGAACGACTCTTGCCGATATGCTGAGCCAGCTCTTCGTGAGTGAAATCGAAGTCATCAATTAGCTGCTGATAGGCGCGCGCTCTTTCCACAGCATTGAGGTCTTCGCGATGAAGATTCTCGATCAATGCCATCTCCAGAGCCTGCCGGTCCTCCACTTCCTGAACAATGCATGGGACAGTCTCCAGACCGGCCTGCTGGGCAGCTCGCCAGCGGCGCTCACCAAGGACGATCTGGTAGTTGTCGCCGGCAGGTCGCACCAATAGCGGCTGGAGTATCCCCTGCTGGCGAATTGATTCGGCTAGTTCATCAAGTGTCGCAACATCATAGCCGCGCCGAGGCTGGAAGGGATTGGGCTGAAGCCGATCCGGGGTTACCTCTATCACTGCACGGCTTTGCGACAGGGCATTGCTGGAAATAAGCTGACTGAGACCGCGTCCAAGGCGGGATCTACTCATGGGGGAATACCTCCTCGTAAAGTCGCCAATATGCTCGACTGCCGGCACAGTATTTATCGTAAAGCACAGCGGGGAGCCCATAGGAGGGCGCCTCCGCCAACTGCACGTTGCGGGGAATAACTGTCCCGTAGACTCGCCCCGGGAAGTTCGAGCGGACCTCCTGCTCAACCTCAGCGGCCAGGTTGGTGCGCGCATCATACATCGTCAGCACCACACCGCTGAGGCGCAAGCTGGGGTTGAGTTGGCTCTGGACGAGCTGAATGACCTCCAACAACTGGGTTAGCCCCTCCAGCGCATAGTATTCGCACTGAATAGGGATAAGTATCTGCTGGACAGCAGTAAGGCTATTCATCGTCAGCAGCCCCAGCGAGGGAGCTGTATCAACAATGATGAGATCGTAGCGCTCGTAAGCATTTTCTAAGGCCCGCCGTAGTCTCGTCTCCCGGGCAATGGCAGTGGCCAGGGCTATAGAAGCCCCTGCCAGATTAATAGTAGCCGGTACCACCGAAAGGTTATCAACCGATGTGGGCGTCACTACCTCCGGAAACAATTGCGCGGGATCCTCCGCAGTGGCGGTGAGGAGATCATAGATGCATTCGTCCAGTATCGAGCGATCGATACCGCAGCCACTGGTGGCGTTGCCCTGCGGGTCGGCGTCTACCAGCAGCACTTTATGGCCGTCCAGAGCCGCACAGGCAGCGAGATTGACCGCGGTGGTCGTCTTGCCGACACCGCCCTTCTGATTAACCACTGCATAGGACAAAGCCATTAGCGCACCTCCGGCAGCGTCTTGGCCAGCGGCTGGCGGGCAAACCATTCTCAACTCATTATTTGAGGCCTATACAGTGATGCCACCAGACCCGGTACAACTGTCGGGGTGGTGGCCGTGTAGGGCAATGGGGATTGGGGAGAGCAGAAGCCTTCATCCTCGGCCTGGTGCCAGGCCACTACATATCCACCAGGTCCAGCCAATGGCCCAGCCAGTTGCAACGCCTGCTGGGCCGAAGCCACCGCCCGCAAGCAGACCAAATCGTACCGGGCAACGCCACCCGTGGCCGCCGCGGCGGCGTCCTCGTGCCGGACCGTGACATTCTCTACCCCTAACCACTGAACAGTCCACTCCAGAAAGGTGGCTGTATTGCTGCTGCGATCCATCAAGGTTACTTCCCAGCCGGACTGGATGATACTCAGGGTCAAGCCCAAAGCTCCCGAGCCTGCTCCCAAATCAACAACTCGCCTGACCTCACTCGGTTCGATAAGGTCGGATATCACCAATGCTGGCGCCATGGCGTACGAGAGAACGCTGGGTAGATCGGCATACTTGGACAGTCCCAGGGGTGGTGCCCTTTCTGTCAGCCATTGAGCTAAGTCAGCAATACGTTGCTGCTGGTCGTCGGATAGTGACCAACCCTGGGCCTGGGCATAGTCAGCAAATTGTTGGTAACCCGATATGGGCAGTGGTTTCACGTGAAACAGCTCCGGGCTCTGATCAACAGCTATATGTTAGCACAAGTAGGTTTCACATGAAACATCTGACAGCACTAATGAATAGTATAGCACAAACTGCCGCTAAATGCAAGGCCGCAGCTCTGATTATGAAAAAATGGAGGAAAGTACAAGAAATTACAAGGAATAGCCCCATTGCTATACAATGCTCCTCAAGTCGCTCGCGGCTAGCAATATGACCCCTGGTGTAGGCCATAGTCTGAAAGATGCCCGGCTGTTCTAACAAACAGAAGGGAAAGGGCCAAGAGTGGAGAATGTATAATAAACTGCTCCCGCCCGGATATCAACCGGGCACAAATAAGAGTACTAACAACAACGGAGGTGTTGAGAATGCCCAAGCTTTTTGGCCGGCAGTACTCGCGTGATGAGTTGTTGCAGAAGGTGGGGAGGGTCGATCAACTTGGTGGCGTCCGCCAGATTACCCTGGCCGACGGGAAGGCCCGCGCCACCCGCGCCGTCGAATTCTGCACGGGAACCGGTCTGCGCTTCACTGCCCTCGCCGACCGCGCCCTGGATATCTGTTCAGCCGCGTATTGCGGTGCTTCGCTATGCTGGGAGGCACCGTGCGGAGTTGTTCATCCGGCTTACTTTGAGCCGGAGGGACTGGGGTGGCTACGCAGCTTCTTTGGGGGTTTGTTAGTGACTTGTGGTATGACTTGGCTTGGCGCACCGCACGAGGATCCCGCTGGTGGGGTAGAGGCACATAGTGGCCTGGGCCTGCACGGCAGAATTACCCACATCCCAGCCGAGAATCTCTATGTAGACGGTGCGTGGGAGGGGGATGAATACACGATGTGGGCGCAGGGCAAAATGCGGGAGACGATGATATTTGGGCCCAATTTGCTTCTGGAGCGCAAAGTCTGGACCCGCCTGGGCGAGAATCGAATCTGGATCGATGATGAAGTTACCAACGAGGGATCCCGCGAGCAGGAGCATATGTTGATGTATCACTGCAACATCGGCTTCCCGGTAGCCGATGAGCACAGCGAATACCTATTCGCCTCCGAGCAAGCGATCCCTGTCACAGAGTTGGCTGACGAATGTGCTGAGCAGTGGGACAAGTTCGCGGCTCCCAATCCCCACCAGGAGGAGCTATGTTACTATCACCGCCTGCGGGGGAACCCAGACGGGACCACCTATGTTGCCTTCGTGAACCGTAAGTTCAATGCAGCCCAGGGACTGGGCCTATACTTCAAGTTCAATCTCGAGCAGATGCCGTGGTTGCTGCAGTGGAAGATGCCCGGGGCGCAGGCGTACGTAACAGGTATCGAGCCAGCCACCGGCCAAGGCGGCGACCGGCCTGGAGAACGCGAAAGTGGGCGTATGATTACGATCGGCCCGCAGCAGTCGCGAAACTACAATCTGGAGATTGGAGTCCTGACCAACCAGACGGAGATAGGGGAGATTGAGGACATCATTTCCAACCTATAGGTATTGGGAGTACTGGAGCCTGCCGCAGACGCCACCAGGAGGCTATCGGGCCGACAAGGGTTAGAACATACGTCCGATAACACTGGGATGGCACAGGCTTCTAAGCAGCCTGCTGGCTAGAGCACATTCTCTAATCAGGCCCCGGTGTCTATGCCTCGGCGGGCAACCAGGCAATAGAACATACATTCGCCAGATAGGACAGAGCGGACAAAGGGACAGTTAATGCTCCACAGACGCACAACACGGCAGGGGGCACAATAGGTATACACAATAGAGAGATTACAGGATTAGAGCAAGGGCTGCGCGGATCTTAATCGGGCGAGGGAAAGTGGTCTATGGCATACTGGATGCCCTTCTTCAGTTCATTGGTACTGATGCGCCCGCCGAGAAATTCAGCTTGCAGCAGCTTGTTGAATTCACTAAACAGTTGGCTGCGCGTTTTGCCCTCTGCTACCCACGAATCGATCTGCTGCTGAAGTTGTTGTAGTCGCCTTCGCGGAATCGCCCGTACATGGCTATCCACCATCGCGAGGACCTGCTGAGGTTCATCAGTTACTACAGTTGTTTCCAGTCCATCTCCCAGGAAACCGAACTCAGCGCTTCGATGATCGTACTCCACGTTGACTTGGCAAGTTGAGCCGCCGGGAGTTTCATAGATGACTGCTATGTTGGTAATCGTCTGGCCCCCTCGATCCCAGTCCGAACACTGGCAGCGCAGATTACCATACCCTATACGCTGTTCTTCAACCATGGTACAAGAATTGATCAGATGTTCTACGCCGGTTCTTACTCTTTCTAGACCGTTGTCCTGTGGCCTGCCCGACACTACACAAACCTCCTTGCTCTATCAGCGCATACCTAATTCTACCACATATGGGCCTGAAAATCAACCGACAGCCTGTATACCTATACCCGCAAGACCGACGAATTAACCGCTGGAGGAAAAAGCCGATATTGCGCGAACCGTCACCTGTCAGGTCAGCAACCATACCCGTCCGCAATTCTTAGGCCATAGCAGCGCAGCTTTGCTGCAGGCGAAGCCGTGGCAATGTCAGCTATCCGAGGATAACCAACCCCTATGGCGAACCAGCGTACTATACTCCACGTGGACATGGATGCGTTCTTTGCGGCTGTCGAGCAGCGCGATAACCCCAACTTACGGGGCAAGCCGGTTGCAGTGGGCGGCTCTGCGGAAAGCCGAGGGGTGGTCGCCGCGGCTTCCTATGAGGCCCGGCGCTATGGCATCCGCTCGGCCATGCCCACCGCTGAGGCCCAGCAGCGCTGCCCGGAGCTGATCATCGTGGCTCCTGACCATACCAAATATCGCCGCTTCTCCGAGCAGATAATGGCGCTGCTGGCTGAGTATACGCCGCTAGTCGAGCAAGTGTCAGTAGACGAAGCCTTCCTGGACGTGACCGGCTCCTTACGGCTGCATGGCAGCGCCACGCATATCGGCCAGCAGATTCGCCAGCGCATCAGCCACGATTTCCAGTTGACTGCGTCGGTAGGCATCGGCCCGAACAAGTTTGTCGCCAAGCTTGCTTCCGAGCAGGCTAAGCCCGATGGTCTGCTGGCGATCGAACCCGACCAGGTCTGTGAGTTTCTCGCCCCGCTGCCAGTTGCTGCGCTGTGGGGAGTGGGGGAGACCACTGCCGGCAAGCTGCACCGGCTGGGATTCACCACCATTGGTCAGCTCCAGCAGTGCAATGTTGATGAACTGCTTGCCCAGTTTGGCAAGCACGGCCGGCGGCTGGCCGAGCTTGCCCGAGGCCAGGACGATAGCCCCATCCAGACCCACCGGGAGCGCAAATCGGTCAGCCACGAACAAACTTTCGCCGAAGATACCAGAGATAGACAGTTTCTGCGTAGCAAGCTGCTGGAACTGTCGGAGCGGGTCGGCCACCGATTGCGTTCTGGCCAGTTTAAAGGCAGAACTGCGACCCTCAAACTGCGCTTTTCCGATTTTCATACTATAACCCGCAGTACCACTTTGACCGAGCCGACCAACTCCGACCGGCAGATATACCGATCAGTCGGCGGTCTGCTGGACGCAGTCAACCTGGCCCGGCGCAAGGTCCGCCTGGTGGGTGTAGCGGTGAGCAATCTGGACACCGGCCAGCAGCCCCAGTTGCTGGCCACCGCCAACTCCCGCGAGTCAGAGGTTGACAGGGCGATGGACGCCGTTCGGGAGCGGTTTGGGACCACCAGCGTCCAGCGCGCCCGCCTGGTGGACGAGGATTCAACCGACAGTCAGCCGGAAGACTGACTCAAGTGCTGCCCGCGACGCAACTCCAAACACCTCCGAACGGTTGCCAGCAGCGGCGATTTGTGTTAAAAGTATAGCTACTGAGCAACTCAGATAGGAGGAAAAGCTATTGTCTGATATATCTGACCTGGTTCGCGATAGTATTAAGCAGATAACTCCTTATTCGCCGGGGAAATCGTCCCGCGAGGTTAAAGAAGAGTTGGGCCTGGCCGAAATTGTCAAGCTGGCCTCCAACGAGAATCCACTGGGGCCCTGCCCACAGGCCGTCGCAGCCATGCAGCAGGCGGCAGCGGAGGTCTATTTTTATCCCGATCCACTCTGCCGAGATTTGACCGCGGCCTTGGCTGAGAAGTGGGATGTTGATCCTGATGGGATCCTGGTGGGGCGCGGCTCGGATGAGATTATCCATATGATGGGGCTGGCCTTCGTCAATCCCGGCGAGGAGATCATCTACTGTGACCCACCATTTGCACTCTACCCAATGACAACGGCGATCATGGACGGGCAGCCGGTGGTGATACCGTGCCGTGATTTCACGCACGACCTGGAGGCAATGGCGGCGGCAATCACCGACAAGACCAAGCTGGTCTTCATCAGCAATCCGTACAATCCGACCGGAACGATCGTAACCGCCCCGCAGGTTGCCGAGTTCATGGACGCTATTCCCGACTACGTCATCGTGGGTTTCGATGAAGCCTATTGTGAATATGTAGACGACCCAGACTATCCTAACTGCCTCGACTATGTCCGCAAGGGGCGTAAGGCGGTGGTGCTGCGGACCTTCTCGAAGGCGTATGGCCTGGCCGGACTGCGCATCGGCTACGGTATCGCGCCGCCGGAAGTGGCCACAGCGCTCAAGCAAGTGCGCGAGCCGTTTAACATCAGCAGCATCGCCCAGGCGGCGGCGCTGGCCAGCCTGGCCGATCCCAATCAGGTCCAGCGCAGCTTTCAACTCGTTCAGGATGGCAAGCAGTACCTGTACGAGCAATTCGAGCAGATGGGCCTGAGCTATGTTCCGACGCAGGCCAATTTCATTTTTGTGGATGTGGGGATTGATTCCCGGAAATGCTTTGATGAGCTGATGCGACGGAGCGTTACCGTCCGCACCGGCGATATCTTCGGCCGCCCGACGTACATACGAGTGACGATAGGGACAATGGAGCAGAACCGCAAGTTCATCGAGGCGTTGCGGGATGTGTTGAACTGAGTTAGGCTGGAGGCACGTATATCGATTTGCAAAGCATAAATCACAATTCGGCAAGAGCCGAGGACGGCTCAACTGGTCTAAGCTTTCATAAGCTGAGACCCGCAGTTCAAGTGGCCATCGGTGTGATCCTGGTTATCTCAGGAGCACTGGGCATTGGTACCGCATTGCTGGAATGGATGGGCGAGGGCAGCGCAAAGGAATTGAATGGCTGGCAGATTGTGGCACATACGGCCTCGGCTGTGCTACCGCTGGCGATTCTCGCAGCCGGCGTATATGCCGTGGTACAAAGAATCCGCCATCGTAGAGGCCAAGAGTAACGATGCTGACAGGTGAAATAGTCCGGAGGACTGAGAAACAACGATGATCATCGTAATGGGACCAGAGGCCACAGAGGAAGACATCCAGCGCGTTTCTGATAAGCTCAAGGAATGGGGCTATGATTCGCACATCTCGCGGGGCGTCGAGCGCACGCTCATCGGGGCAGTGGGCGCGCCCGAGGGTGAGAAGGAGAGCATCGCTGAGCAACTGTCGCGTTTCCCCAACGTGGACCGCGTCGTCCCCATTCTCAAGTCCTATAAGCTGGTCAGCCGCGAGTCACAAGCGCAGACGACCCAAGTAAAGGTAGGCGATGTTGAATTTGGCAGTTCTCAGATTGGGGTAATCGCCGGCCCCTGTGCAGTTGAGTCGGAGGAGCAGATTCTGGAGGCAGCTCGCGCGGTGAAGGCGGCCGGGGCCTGCGCGCTGCGCGGCGGAGTGTACAAACCCCGCACCTCGCCGTACTCGTTCCAGGGCCTGGGGGAAAAGGGCTTGGAACTAATGCTGGCCGCTCGCGAAGAGACCGGGCTGCCCATCGTCACCGAAGTGATGGACCCCCGGCAGGTGGAGCTGCTGGCGGCGGCTGATGTGCTGCAGGTCGGCGCCCGCAATATGCAGAACTACGACCTGCTGCGCGCTGTCGGCCAGACCGACAAGCCGGTTCTGCTCAAGCGAGGCTTTGCGGCGACGGTCCAGGACTGGCTGCGTGCAGCAGAGTATATCGCGGCGGCGGGGAACCTGCGGGTGATAATGTGTGAGCGGGGCATCCGCAGCTTCGAGACCCAGACCCGTTTCACGCTTGATTTAGGCGGGATGGCTGCCGCCCAGCTTGAGACACATCTGCCAGTTATCGCCGACCCCAGCCACAGTATGGGCATGCACGAACTGGTCCCGCAGATGGCGCTAGCGGCCATCGCCGCCGGTGCCGACGGGCTAATCGTTGAGGTGCATCCGCATCCCGACCAGGCCCTGTCCGACGGGCCACAGTCGCTGACGCCGGCCAGCTTCCATCGGCTGATGAACGACCTACGAGCGGTGGCCCAGGCGATCGGCAAAGAACTGTAGCCGACTGAGGAGATTTGGTGAAATACAAACGCACAGCAATAATTGGTATCGGTCTTATCGGCGGGTCGTTCGCGCTGGCGGCTAAGCGTGCCGGAATCGTTGAGACAGTGGTGGGCGTGGCGCGCTCGGACGAGACGCTGCAGGCAGCGCTGGAGATTGGCGCAGCCGACGAAGTTACTACTGATCCCGCCCAGGCGGTGCGGGGAGCCGATCTGGTCTATATCGCAGTGCCGGTGGGCGCTACCCGCAGCGTCTTCGAGCAGATTCGTGATGTCTTGGAGCCAGGAGCATTGGTCACCGACGCCGGCAGCACCAAGCGCGAGGTGATGCAGGCCGCTGCCGAACTGCTGCCTGACCAGGTTGCCTTCATCGGCGGCCATCCCATGGCCGGCTCCGAACAGTCGGGAGTGCGGGCGGCGCGGGCGGACCTCTTCGAGGGCGCAGCGTACTACCTCACCCCAAGCGAGGCTACAACGCAAGACGAATTGGACCACATGCTAGCGCTCGTCCGAGTACTGGGGGCCCGCCCCGACGTGAAAGCGGCAGACTATCATGATCGGCTGATGGCAGCGACGAGTCATCTCCCCCACTTGGCCGCAGCGGCCCTGGCTGGTACCGTACACCGCTTGACAAGTGGCCACAAAGAACTCGGCAATTTCCTGGGCACGGGGTTTACCGACACTACGCGCCTGGCAGAGGGGTCGCCCGAGATATGGCGCGACATCCTTATGAGCAATGCCGACAATCTAGGAGATAGCGTGGAGGAATTGATCGCCGCATTGCAGGCCCTGGCAGCGGCATTGCATGAGGCAGACTCCGATGCGTGCGAGCGGCTGCTGATCGAAGCTCGCCAGGCGCGCCGGAGGCTGACGGGCCGATGACCGCCCTGCGCGTGCGTGGCTCGGTGACTGGCCTGCGTGGCGAGTTGACCGTGCCCGGCGACAAGTCCATCTCCCACCGGTCAATAATTCTCGGAGCCCTGGCCGAGGGCAGAACCCAAATTAGCGGCTTCCTGGACGCCGCCGACTGCCGCAAAACCGCCCAGGCCCTCGTCGCAATGGGTGTAAAGATTGACAACCTGGGTCAGGACGATATGGTAGTGCACGGCGTGGGGCTGAGAGGGCTGCGTGACCCGGGCAAGCCGCTGGACCTGGGCAACTCCGGCACTGGTATGCGGCTGCTGATGGGGGTGCTGGCCGGCCAGGATTTTACCACTACGCTGACCGGCGATGAATCACTGCGCCGCCGGCCTATGGATCGCATCGCCATCCCCCTGGGACAGATGGGCATAGAGGTTACCGGCCAGGGAGAGCGCTGCACGCCGCCGGTTACCGTATGCGGCGGTCAGCCTGAGGCCATCACCTACCATACGCCGACGGCCAGCGCGCAGGTCAAGTCAGCAGTGCTGCTGGCCGGGCTTTATGCCGAAGGGATCACTACAGTGATTGAGCCGGGGCCTTCGCGCGACCACACCGAGCGCATGCTGGCGGCCTGCGGCGCTGAGATTACAGTTGACGAACTGCAGGTCAGCGTGATTGGCTCGCCCAAGCTGCGTGGCGCGGAGATAGTGGTACCTGGCGACATCTCGTCGGCGGCGTTCCTGCTGGCTGCTGCCCTGCTTGCGCCCGACTCACAGGTGACCGTGCGTAATGTTCTGCTGAATCCGACGCGCACTGGCCTGCTGGACATCCTGCAGCGAATGGGTGGTGACGTGGAAGTGACAGATCGCCGGCAGGTCGGCAGCGAAGAACGGGGCGATATCACCGCACGCACCAGCGAGCCTGTTGCCACCGAGGTAGGCGGTGACGAGATACCCCGGATGCTTGACGAGGTGCCGATCCTGGCGCTTGTTGCCACTCAGGCCAAGGGGCAGACAGTTATTCGCGACGCCGCCGAACTGCGCGTGAAGGAATCCGATCGCCTGGCAACAACCGCGCAGGTATTGCAGACCTTCGGCGGCGATGTCCAAGAGCGGCCGGACGGACTGGTCATCACCGGACCTACCCGGTTGCACCGAGCCACCGTAAACAGCTACGGCGACCATCGCATCGCTATGACGGCAGTGGTAGCGGGCTTGATTGCAGTGGGTCAGAGTGTCGTGGAGGATACAGTCTGCATTGATACGTCGTTTCCGGGATTTGCTGATGCACTTGCTCAGTTAGGCAGCAATATATCACCGGATGAGGCGCACAATGACTGAATCCCTGGCCAAAGGCAAAGGTGTAGTGGCCATTGACGGCCCGGCGGGTTGCGGTAAGAGCACCGTCGCCCAGATGCTGGCCCGGCGGCTGGGCTATATCTACGTTGACAGTGGGGCAATGTACCGGGCGGTGGCGTATCGGGCAAGCCAAGCAGGATTGGACGCGGAGAGAGATGCCCAAGAGATTGGCAATCTAGCAGGAGAGCTTACCTTCGAGTTCCAGCAAGTCGGTGATGAGCAGCACCTGTTCGGGGACGGTGAAGACGTCGAAGAGGTGATTCGTAGCGTGGAGGTGGGCAATCTTTCCTCGCCGGTCTCAGCCATCCCCGCGGTGCGCGAGCATCTGGTCGCCGCCCAGCGGCAGATGGCTGCTCCGGGCGGCGTGATTATGGAAGGGCGCGATATCGGAACGGTGGTACTGCCCGATGCGGATCTGAAGGTTTTTCTGACTGCAACAGCCGGAGAGCGGGCGCGGCGCCGCTGGCGGCAGCTCCAGGAGCAGGGCATTATCGAAGACTACGAGCAGGTCCTGCGCGACCAGCTCGAGCGGGATAAGCGCGACAGCTCGCGGGCAGTGGCACCGTTGCGCCCAGCCGAAGATGCCCGTGAACTGGTTACTGATGAACTGACTGTCCAGCAGGTTGTGGACGTACTGGAAAGCTGGCTGCAAGATGCGCTGGCCCGCGGGGGGACCGATGCACAAGGCACCTGAGCCAATTCGCTCCTGGACCTGGCCGCATTACCAGGCGTTGCACGTGTTTCTGCCCGGGCTGCTGCGGCTGCTGGGCGGCTGGCGGGTGGTGGGACGGGACAATGTGCCGGAGACTGGTGGCGCAGCAATTGCACCTAATCACGTCTCGTATCTGGACCCGCCGGCGGTCGGTAGCGCATTGCCCCGCCGGGCGTACTCTTTCGCCAAGAAGGAACTCTTTGAGATACCAATTTTCGGATGGATTATTCGCAAGTGCTACGCCTTCCCCGTGGATCGAGAGATCAGCGATATAGCTGCCTTTCGCCATGCTATTAGGCTGCTACAAGCTGGTGAGCTACTGCTCGTCTTTCCCGAGGGCGGGCGCAGCGCCGACGGCAAGCTGGAAGAAGGCAAGGTTGGAGCAGCTCTGATCGCCTCCCGCGCCGGCGTCCCCATAATCCCCTGCGCCCTCAGTGGTACCGACCAGGTCCTGCCGCGCGGAGCCTGGTACCTGCATCGGGGCATCGTACAGGTCAGCTTCGGTGAACCAATCACCTTCGATAAGTTCGAGAGTCGCCGCCTGCACAAAGAACAGCTCCAGGAAGTTACCCACCAGGTGATGACCAGCATCGCCCGGATGCGCCAGGAGCAGGAAGAATTTCTCAATGCGCAGGCCTGAGCGGGACCTGCAGGGAAGATACGCGCAGGTAAGCAGTCACTCGAACTTTCTGTAAAACAGGCTGGTGCCTGGAGATAACGCGCCCTCAACTGCCAATGTACATGACGAAAGTTGGTAGGAAGCCTCTGATTATGTCCAGTTAGCCAGGAGTTAGAGACAGTGACGGATACGCAACACTCCGACAACCAATTCCCGCGGGCCCAGCATCCGGAGGATGTGGCAGCAGCGATTCGCGCCGCCGCCCGCAGCCAGGTGCCCGGTGCGCTGGAAGGACTCATCAGCGGCTATCACCCGATTGATATCGCCTTTGCTATGCGCGAGCTGGACCCCGACGAGCGCGAGGTCCTGTTCCGCCTGCTCGACAGCGCCGAGGCCGGGGTAGTTCTGGAAGAGGTTGACGACGAGATAAGCGCCGACCTGGCCGAGGCCACCGAAGAGGCCGAACTGGCCGAAATCATCGACGCTATGCCCCCCGATGCCGGTAGTGATATGGTCAGCCAACTTGACGAGCAGACCGCCCACCGTGTCCTGGAGCGCATTCCTGATGAAGAGTCGGAGGAACTACGAGGACTGCTGCAGTTTGGCCCGGAGACCGCGGGCGGCTTGATGACCTCCGAGCTGGTCTACGCGCCACCTGACCTCACTCCAGCAGATGTTATCGCCCACCTGCGCAGCCAGCAGGTGGAGGCGCAGGTGCTCAGCTACATCTATGTGGTGGACGAAGAGAGCAGGCGGTTGCTGGGCGTGGTGGACATACCCGAGCTGGTCACCGCGCCGCCTCATAAGCCCCTGGCTGAGACCATGGTCACCGATGTGGTGACAATAAGTCCAGATAGCGATCGGACTGAGGCAGTGCGCCTGGTGGACAAGTACGACTTGATGGCCCTGCCGGTCGTTGACGAGGACGATAGATTATTGGGTGTCGTAACTATTGACGACGTTATTGACGCAATGCAAGCTGAACACACCGAGGACATCAGCCGGCTGGGCGGCACCCGCGCTGAGGCGCTAGCCACCGGCTCCAGCTTCCGCATCGCCCGCCTGCGCTTGCCCTGGCTGATTATCTGTCTGGCCGGGACCTTTGTCTCGGCAGCCGTTATCCGCCTGTTCACCGCCAGCCTGCTGGGACCGCTTATCGCCCTGGCGGCCTTTATCCCTGTCATTAACGCAACGAGTGGCAACAGCGGACTGCAATCATCGACTATCGTCGTACGCGGGCTGGCTCTGGGCTTGATCGGCCGGGTGGGTCTATACCGAATGCTGGTCCGCGAGTTGCTGATTGCCGTACTGGTGGGCCTGAGTTGCGCAGTGCTGGCCGGCTTGGGCGCCGGGCTGCTCACTGGCGAGATGGCCTACGCTCCGCTGATCGGGACAGCCCTGTTCTGCGCAGTCGTCTGGGCCTCGATGGTGGGAGCCGTTATGCCCCTCCTGTTCAACCGCTGGAATATCGATCCCGCCGTCGCCTCCGGCCCACTGGTGACCACCCTCAATGACAGCTTCGCGCTACTTATCTACTTCGGATTGAGCCTGCTGCTCGTCAACGTAGTCGGACTGGGGTAGCCGGCCAGAAAGCAGTGACGGAGGAATTTGCCAGCGATGAGTGCATAGATTCCTCTCAGCCCTGTGGTCACTATGCGAGTGCTACACAAGAAATGCTCTGGCCTAGCCAGACCGGAGCCTTTAGATCCGCCTAACTCTTTGGGTATTGAACGATATTCCTGCCCCGGTGGGGAGACGAGCCTCCTATTTGGGACTTGACGGCGAAGATATGTGTTGAATTGCTCAGTGTTCTGTAGAGGCGGTCGTAATGATTACGCCACAGGCTGAGGCTGCCTTGAGTTGGACAAGTATCTTCCAACTCGTCGTTCTCCTCCTGTGGCGTCTTGGGCTCGCCTAACCTCTGTATTGGACGTATTCTGCCTTGGACTTGACAAGCCTCGGAGGGGGCCGACGCCCTATGGCGTGACCTCAGTGGCCCAGACGCTTCTCAAGATGTAATAACACAGTCACCAGGCGCATGCCCGCGTCCAGATACAATTTCTGCGCAGGGTTGGTCGAGTCGGTCACCAGCTCAAAAGCGCGGGCGCCGCGTTCCTGGAAATTGTCCAAGCAAAGATAGAACAGCGCCTTGCCGATCCCCCGACCCCGGTAAGTCTCAGAAACACCTATAAAAGCGAAGTCGGCAAAGCCGCACTTCGATACCGTCAGCGGGCCGACGAACCCCACCACCTGTCCACCCTCTACTGCAATCAGCACCGGTGCGCCCTTGGCTCCCGCCACGTTATCCTGGAATATCTGGGGTAGATGGTCGCTAAACTCTCGGGCAGTGGCCATAAGCCCAGGCAGGTCACCCTTTGTCGCTATGCGAAAGTCAACGCCCTGAGCGCAGAGGCCCTCGATTATTTGCTGGATCTGCCCTGGCATTTGCCATGTGCCGAATGCCATGCGCATGAACAATTCGTCTTTGGCGACGCGAAAGCCTTTGTGCAGCAGCCACAGATGGCCGGGTGTAGTCGGGGCAACGCCGTGGGCCAGCCGGACCTGGGAAGCAGAGCCCACCTTCAACTTGGTGCAGCCGGCGGCCCGGCTTCTTTCCTCAATTTCAGCTAGTAGGGCTGAGCCGATACCATGCCACCGGGCCTGCGGCAACACTGCTACACAGGCCAGATTGGCCGCTTCAGGGGCTGCCGCTGGCGTCACCGTCCCTACGGCCAGCCCTATGGCTTCGCCCTGGGCTTGCGCCAGTAGGCAGATGCGCCTAGGTGTACCAGAGCGACCGGCAAGCCGCTCGGCCAGCAACTCTGGCGTCATATGCAGATACAATTCTGATTCTGGGGCCACCGCTTCGTTCCAGATGTGGCAGATGGTCGCCAGATCAGCACCCACAGGCGCGAAATCTCTGATTTGCAGCCCCATGGTCTACTTCCCTTCCAGTAGGTCTGCACACGCCGCTTCGTAGACTTCTGTGACGTTGCGCTGTACGTCCTCGGGCAGCGCATAGTCGTGCTCGGCGACTATCTGTTGGGCCTTCTCCCAAGCGGCGGCGACCAGTTCCGGGCGCGTGTCATGCCTGAAGACCAACTCTGGGATTAGATACAGCTCACGATACTCTAGCGTCGTGGGATGCGCCAGGTAGTTTTTGTCCTCCAGGGCCTCGGTCATAGTGCGTAGATTGATCCCGGGTTCATAACGGTATGCGCAGCCAGCAATGAATTTAGTAAAGTGGTTCACCAGGTCGGCCTCAATAACCGCCGTCACGGGACAGAAGCCATCACCGTACCCACCTACTCCCAGGAAGGTGCGCGCACCGGCCAGGATGTCCAGGGCTATGCGGAAGCCCAACTCAAGGGTGGCCTGTGGGCTGCCAAACCCGTCCACACTGTAGTCTTCGAATCTTTTCATGATACCCACATCGGCGAGTTGACCGCCCATCGTCTCACCTAAGAAACGCTGAATGACCTGCCGGACCAAGCTGGTGTACAGGGCAGTCTCGGGAAACATAATACTTGGGGTCATACGCCGCAGATCGAACAGCTTACCGCCGAACGAGCAGTACCCCTGCACTCGGGGATCAATTAACTGAGGGGTGATGTAGGCGGCCAGGGCCTCGGCCATGCTCTGGATAAAGCAGGCTGGCGCAAAGATGGGCGCCGTTGCTCCAGGCATCGGCACAACCCCGCCGCCCAGTACCATGCCGGTCAGTTGATCATCCTGATTACGGCGATTGTAAATCATCCGTAGAGCCTTGTGGTTGAGCCGCAGGGGGCTGATGGGGATCTCCATACAGCAGTGCGGAGGCTGGCGCCCTGCCGCTTCACCAATCTGGCACAGCCAGTATCCGTCCTTCTCGGTGGCCGCCGGCCCCCAGCCACCGACTTCTCGGCTGTTCTCCACACAGATCTTGAAGGTCGTCACTTGGCGAACAGGTGGAGGGACGGTCTGCAGGTGGATCGGCGAGGGACCGTAGAAGTCAAGGGCGTCGCACAGCTTCACCGCAAGGCTCATATCCGCCCCGGTCGCTAGCCGCACCTCGTCGGTGTCTGGGTCGTGATAGTACTGTCCCATGTACGGTCCGACCATCCGGATGCGGCCGTCTTTGCGGTTGTAAGCGTACTCAAGATTGTCCTCTTTGATGACTTCGATCCATTCTTTCACCAGGCTGGGGGCATAGCAGACCCGTGTGCCTCGCACGGAGATGCCCGGTAACTCTCCCAGATACTGACGAATCTCGTCGTCGCCGACCTCCACGCCGATTTCCTCAAGTACCTGGAAAGTTTCGCTGTATACCTGATCCAGTTGGGCTTCCGTGAACCCACCGTCGAGGCGGAAAGTAATCAATTCCAATAATCTCCCTACAATGGTAGGCTAACTCGTCGGCTTGGGGTTTTGGTTAGCTGGGATTTCTCATATGCTTTGCCAGTACGTTCAACATTCTCTGTTTCCTGCACTAATCTGGGACTACTCATATTCTCTGTTTGCTGCACTAATTCCTCCGATGCGGATTAATTAGCTAGAAAGACCCGAGATTAGAAGACTTCTGACGGGGATTGTGCGCCGAACTGAACAAGTATGACAGCTTGCGGGCCCAGGGCAGAGACACTCCTGCCTTGGCAACATCAGACAGAACAACCGCCGCTTGGTGCACCTGCCATATCCACCCGCATACTGATACAGTTGACAACATAAAGACCACTGTACGACTATTCAGGCACTGTATGGCACACTAGGAGGTTCTGGCGACGGTGCTCAGTGGCTTCAAGCTCGTTAGCCCTTGCCATGGCATAGTGTGAGAGGGGCAGGTAATCGCAGACTTGTGCCCTAAGGCGGATGAACGCTTCGGCGTAGGCGACACCGACATTGAGGCCAAAGACGCCCTCGTACACCTCGCGGGATTTACGGGCCCAGGCACCGTTGTACTGTTGGCTCTTCATCTTGTCCAGAGCCTTGACTAAGAGTTCGATGACGTCGGTGACGTCCACATAGACATTGGCAAAGCCTGCAGTAGCGTGACTCAGCACGTCTGGCCTCGCCAGTGCCGTATGGATGGCCTTGAAATAGACCTCGGGCACCCCCCATGGGGGGTTAGGGTCTTCAGGCGAGACTCTGGAGGCCGACCCCACGGCATTGAGGACCAGTTGGCCCGTGATAGCATGGTGGCTGGCGATGCCTCCGCTTTCGAGGGGATAGTGAGTAATGAGGAGATGCGGCTGCACCTCTCGAATGACTTTAGCGATCCTCTGCATGAGCTCCTCTTTTAGGGTCAGGACGCTGTCGTCGTAGGTGAGGAAGCGCAAGTCGGAGAACCCTAGAATCTGGCAGGCTTCCAGGACTTCCTGGTGCTTCACGCTCGTGCGCTCCTCGATGATGGGCTCCAGTTCCTCGCGGGTGGGAGCGCGCTCGCGCTGGCCCACCTCATCGGTCAAGACCACATCGTGGACACGCGCTCCGTGTGTCAGGATTAAGGCGGTGATGTGATCGCCCCGGGCCGCGTGATGGGCCAGCGTGCCGCCGATATCATCAAACGCATCAGCCGGATGCGCACCAACGACCAGGATGTTAATGTTTTCGTCCGGCAGAATATTCTCGACTACGAGCGGTCTTTTAGACATAGCGTTATTCCTTTCCCCCTTAGTCGAGCCAGAGCACCAGGAATGCCTGGATGACAGTGAACTGGGGTCTCTCATATCGTTTGTTACTACGTTTGACATTCTCTATTTCCTGCACTAATTCCTCCGGATGCGAATCAATTAGCTAGAAAGACCCGAGATTAGAAGACTTCTGACGGGGCGGCGCCAATCGAGCCGGCTACGGCGCCGGTGTTCGCCGAAGAGCCAGACTATGCCCAGTACCCGGAAGGGATGGCTGGCTTTACTGGCTTCGACTTGCAGCAGGTGGTCCACTGGACCCTTCAACCGGCCATGCGGGTTCGCATCGGGCAGCGGGACATCTATAAAACCTCCGTAGCACTGTTGCCCGGCGGCGAGCTGCTGGCTACGTCTTGCTACCGAGTTGAGGAGGACATCTTCAGGCTCAAGGTCTATGGCTCCCGTCCGCGCTGGCGGCCGGGCAAGTTGTGCGCTCTCTATAATGCAGGCCCAAACGTCTCAAAGCTGACGATCCCGGTTGGGGCGCACTAGCCGCCGGCGGCGCTGCTCAACTGAAGAATGTAATCGATCACCTTGGCCCGGATCTTCGAGAACTCCGCCGGTTCGAAGTTCGGGCAGAGCGGATAGAGTTCTGGACCGTCCCACGGATACAGCGACGGTGGCATGTCGCGCGCGATATACCAGTCAACGCGCCCGCGCAGTTGCTCCAGCCAGTCTCTCGCTTCGGCAGCGACCGTGTTGTCAGGATTCTTCGCTATCTGTTCTTCCAGGAGCGTAAGCAGGCGATAGTCCTCCACACCCTCCCGGCGGACTTCCCAGGCGATCGACGGGATCGCTCCTTCGTCGCTGGGAACCACGTAACAGTACAGCGGAGACCAGGGAAGATACTGACCCTTTTCCCGCGTATAGTTCTCGGTGTAAGCCCACATGAAGTTTCCCTTCAGGCGCAGCGCCCACGTGAAAATGCCCGCGTAGTATCGCTGGAACGGCGCATTGCTTCGCCCTCGATTGTGACATGTGTAGGTCCACAGCTCCGCGTCCTTGTCGGCAGCCAGCTTGTACATTTCCGGGCTCGTGCAACCGGCGTTCACGATATAAACATCCAGAAAATCCGCATACGCGTTTACCGCGTGATCGCCGATCGCGGTGACGACGCGAAAATACTCGCGCAAGGGCTGCAGGCGTTCGAAATCCGCCCAGCCCTTGTCATTGACCGACGGCTCGTCGGGCCCGTAGTAGAGGAATTCCGGCCAGCCGCGCTCGGCGATCTCCTCCTTGAGCGAGGCGAGGATCTCCGGCGTCTTGGGGTTCGCCAGGTCGATCCCGCCGCCGTCCAGGTACATGACGGGCACGTCCGGCGTGACGAGCCCTTCCTCGATCATCTCCTCAAGCCACCCCAGCACCGGCACGGTGTGGAGATTGAGATTCCCCTCAGGATCGTGCAGGCGAGTGTAGTTGTAGAGGGTCGCACTTGTCATGCCATGACGTGCCATATCTCGCCAGTAGAAACGCAGCCGCTCCGGCGTGCGGTCGCGCGGGTTCTCGAGCGTCTTCGCCGAGGGGCGAAAATACATACCGTAGGCGATCTTCGCCCGCGGCAGCTCGAACGGCAGCACCTCGACCGTGACCGCGAGCGTCACGGCCTTGTTCGCGTCCGTGAGGATCAACCGGAACGGAATCTCGTAAGTCCCGGGCGCGGCGTCCTCGGGCACGGACACCGTCACCCAGAACGGCGCGTTCTCGCCAGCCTTCACCACGACGCTCGATTCTTCCGGCAGATACGTGGGAATGCCCACCTTGCGCCCACCGTCGATGTGATAGTCCCGGTAGTCGCCCGGGATGTACCGGGGCTCAAACTCCACTTTGCGGATCGTGACCGGGAAGACCGGGGCGTTCGCGCTAAGCGTCGCATTGCCCACGTCGTCGAGCCCCCACAGCGCCAGGACCAACGGCTCGTCCTCGCCCGCGCTCGTGCGGATTGCGCCCTTGCGCGCGAGGTCCTCGTCGGTCGGCGGCTGCTCGCAAAAGACATTCTGCCCGTAGTCGGCCCACCAGACGGCGACCCCCAACTCCTTCGCCTCGTCACTGATGGTACCCAGTGTCTTCAAGGGCGGTATGACCTTCAAGAACGCCTCGTCCGGCGGGCGGGCCGTGGCGGGCGTCCCGTAAGGAGTGGGATATTGGCGCCAGTTCATGACCCGGTCGGCTTGCTCAGCCGCCGCGAACGCGCTTGTCATCAGTGCCACGCACCAGACACCCGCCAGCATCCATATGACATAACACCGCAAGTCGTTGGCAATCATTCTCATGGCAGCATCCTTTCCTTCTCATCGAGATTTAGCATTTGGCTCTTACTTGTTTGAGACTGTTGCGAAAGTTACCTTCCTATTATAGCACACGGGGGGCTTGCTATCAAGGGACAGTTGTGTTAGAATTATAGGTAGCAGTTGAACCATTATTCTGTAGCAATGGTGATTGGGTTTATGCCCAAGCGGGACTGTCTTTGCCATCGGTCCAAAAGTTGTCAAACTTGTTCAATTCGGGGTAGAATCTTCGTCAGAAGTGTTCTAATCTGGAGTTTTTCTAGCTAAATGATCCGCATCGGGAGGAAGCAGTGCAGTAAACAGAGGATGCTACAGGCAGCAACAAAGCATCTGGGAAATCTCGCTGAAAGAAGAAGTGAAGAACATGAGACTGTCTGACTTGTTGGTGCTAGTTGGTGTTTGCGCATTGCTTGTTAGCGTGATTCGTGCAGGAAAAGCTAAACCAGCCTTCAGACCGGTGCCTGAGGGTGTCGTGGCACGCACAGGTTTTGACCCCAACGGCGGCATTGTCGAAGATAGGGAACTACAACCGGAGGACCAGTGGCAACAAGGCGGCGTTGTCGATACCCGCCGGGGGTCGCAGTTTCGGTTGCAATCGGTGCCGATCCGGGCGGTAGCAATGGGGCCAGGCTTTTGGCGGCCGCGAATGGAGGCCAATGCCAAGGAGGGAATGCCCACTTTCCTACGTCTAATGGAGGAGCATGGGGTGGTGGATAATTTCCGGCGCCTGTCCGGACGCAAGCAGGTTGAATTCCGGGACGCTTCTTACGGCAGCGAATCTGACCTGTATAAGTGGCTGGAGGGGGTCTCCTGGGCTCTCCAGTCGCAGGATCTGCCTGAACTGCGGCAAACGGTGGCAGCAATTATTGACGACATCGCAGCCGCCCAGGGCGAAGACGGCCGCTTGTTCCTCAACACTTGCCCCGATGAGCTGTACTGCGCCGGGCATCTAGTGCAGGCGGCGATTGCCTACTACCGGGCCACCGGCCAGGACAGTTTGCTGCAAGTGGCCTGCCGCCTCGCTGATTATATATGCCAGGAGTTTGGCCCCGGAAAAATCGAGGCCGCCCCCGGACATCCCGAGGTGGAAATGGCCCTGATCGAACTGTACCGCACCACCGGTAGGACGCGCTATTGGGACCTCGCTGCCTTCTTCTTGGGCCAGTCCCAATATCTAAACAATCGCATCGTGGTAGGTCACGCCGTCCGGTCCGGCTATCTCTGCTGTGGCGGAGCTGACTATTATGCTGAAACTGGCGACGAGCAGATGTGGGCCAACCTGCAGTCCTTGTGGCAGGACTTAGTCGGAGGTAAGATCTACATCACTGGTGGCATGGGGGCTCGCGGCGAGTCTTTCGGTGAGCGGTACGAGCTGCCTAACGCCTGGGCCGACACCACCGGTACACGGCCTTCACAACACGGGGGACGATGGGGGTATTTCCCTGGACCGCGGGCGCACTATAACGAACTCACCTGGGCCTATGCCGAGAGCTGTGCACAGATCGCGCACGCAATGTGGGCCTGGCGCATGTTGCTGCTGACGGGCGAGGCCCAGTATGCGGATGTGATGGAGACGATTCTATACAATGGCTTTCTGTCCGGCGTATCTCTGGACGGGAGCAAATACTTCTACGGCAACCCGCTGGCCTCGGACGGCGGCTACCAGCGGCAGTCCTGGTTCCCGTGCAACTGCTGCCCCCCCAACATCCACCGTACGCTGGCGGCTGTTCCCGGTTACCTCTTCAGTACCAGCCGCCAGGGCCTCTGGGTGCACCTTTACGATACCTGCCAGGCCACGCTCCCTGTACCCGACGGCCCCCGAGTCACACTGAAGATGGACACTAAGTACCCGGGGGAGGGCGAGATTGAAATCGCGTTAGATTTGCAACAACCTGCACAGTTCACTCTCTTCCTCCGCATTCCGGGCTGGGCAGCAGGAGCCGCGGCAGCGGTGAATGATGAGCCATTGTCTGCGGCCATTGAGCCTGGCAATTATCTAAAGCTTACACGCCGGTGGCGGCCCGGAGATACGGTCCGCCTGCAGTTACCAATGCCGGTGCGAATAATGGAAAGCCATCCACGTGTGGCGGAGAACCGGGGCTGTGTGGCGTTGCAGCGTGGCCCGTTAGTCTACTGCTTTGAGAGTGTAGATAATCCCGACACGGTTCTGGCTGACCTGGCCTTGGTCTTCGAGACGCCAGACCCGGAGGGCGGCTTCCGGCCTGAGTGGCAGCCCGACCTGCTGGGCGGCGTGACCGTCCTGCGCCGGCGGGCCTTGCCAGTTTGCTATGCCCCGGAGAACAGTCCCCTCTATCATCCGCTAGGTACGCGACCCACAATGCGTAGGGACAAAGTCCTGGTGACGGCTATTCCCTATTATGCCTGGGCTAATCGCGCCGATTCCGCAATGCGCGTGTGGATGCCAGTAGCGGGAGAGTAAGTGGTTTTAACAAGATAGTCACAGAATTCAAGCGCCACTATCGCACTTAGCCCACGTTCCAGTGAGGGCTGGCCTGCGCCAGACACTAACTATCAATAATCCCGTCGCCGACGGCACTGTCACCCAGTGCCGGGCGTTAAGGCCCAGATTCGTCCCAATACTTGCTCAAAGAGCTCCCTGGATACTGCCACCTCCACCATCTGGAAGATTATTTTGCTGATTTCTCACTCGCCGGCCGGGGCGGCTATCGAATCGAGGACTGCCTCAAGCCGCTTCTTCACGTCGTCGCTCAGGCCGCCCTGAGCGATCAGCTCCCGGATCTGGGGCGCGGCGTCTCTCGCCTCGCTGCCCAGTTCCTCCAGCTTTTGCAGGGCCGCGGATGCGTCTATCGGTCCCTCTCCGGCGCCGCTGATCAGGGCGACGAGCGCGTGGAGGTCCTCCGGCGAGCCCCTGATTCTGTACAGCGCGTTTAACGCATAGGCTTCCGCGAGCGGATCTGAAGAGCCGTGGTCCTTGCGGAACTCCTCCAACATGGGTACGGCTTGCGCCGCTCCGGGTCCGATGGCTGCCAGTGCATCGGTCCAGCGTTTATGGTAGCGGAGACGGGTAGTTGGGACAACTCCCTGTATGAGCCTGATGATGTGCGGCACGGCGGGCGCAGCTTCCGGGCCGATGAGCTCGAAGGCCCACAAAGTCGACGTCCACACATTCGGGCTAGGATCGTCGAGTAGCTTGATCAGGACCGGCAGCACGGCGGGCATCGCCGATCGCAGAGCTGCTTGTCCTGCCATCCACGGCATGTAGTTCGCGGCACGGCACTTGGCTGGCCAATACTCGTCTCCCGTCGCTTGCATCAGCGCATGAATGGAAGGTGCTCCGATGGCGCCCAGGGCGTGAATGGCGCCCAGTCGCACGAACCCGTCCGGATGTTTCAGGAGCGCTGTCAGTTTCGGCAGGGCCGGGCGGCTCTCATGCCCGATCGCCTCCAGCGCCCGCAACGCCGGTATGCGCACATCGGTGTCGTCCAGCAAGTCCGTCAGAGCTGGCACAGCCGGGGCGGCCTGCCAGCCTTTTTCGAACAGAGCCCATGCTGCCGCGCGACGGGTGGAGGCCTGCGTGCTCCTGAGGCCGGCGATGCACTCTTGCACGGGCTTGCCTCGGAAGAGCTTCGCCTCGTCTTTCAGGCGTGTGGGTGGACTCGGGGGAATCCGGTCCGCCGGTACTGGACCCAACCTTTGGATGTACCCCGCCGCTTTCTCGCGGATACGGTCATACTCATCCAGGGCCAAAGGCTTTCCAGGAACGTTTCGGATGTAGGGATCCGCTGTGACGATTCGGGCGCGCAGGCCGGCTATCCACTTCTTCGCCTCAGCGGCCAGGGGATTGCCCGGCTGGGCCGCAACGCAGTCCTCCAGCATCTGCAGATAACGGTAGTCGTCAACGCCTTCGCGACGGGTCTCCCACCCGACCAGCGGCATCGGGCGCTGGTCGCCTTCCCGCATCCACACGAGCTTGAACTCGCCCCCGTCATAGTGATGCCACGTGGTATGACCTTTCAATCCGTATGCCCAGACGTACAGGCCTGCATAGTGGCGTTCGTGCAGGGGATTGTTGGACATGGGCGTACAGATGTAGGTCCACACTTCCGCGCCCATCCGCTCGGCCTCCGCGACCATCTCCTGCGTGATACTTCCCCCAATCACAATCCAGATATCGTGGAAATCTCCGAACCCGTACGCTGCCGGGGCAAACAACGCGGTGGCTAGCCGCATCCGTACATCGCGGAACCACTCCCAGTTCCTCCGAACAACAGGATGCGGATAAGATGGTTCATCCTGGCCATAAGCGGCGATCTCCGGCCAGCCGTGCTTGCGCCGTTCTGCCTCGTACCAGTCCATAGCCGCATTCCTCTGCTCCACGGTCTCCATCCCGCCTTGGTCTTGCCTCCGGGCCATGTTGTGGTCCATAACGATGATGGGGATGCCGGGGCTGGTCAGACCCACCTGCTTGGCCAGAGGGAGCAGCGTAGAGAAGTACCGGTTCTCCGGAGGGGGGAGCCTGGAGAAGTCCACGAATCCCGCGCCGTGTATGATGACGGAGGTGTGCGAGTGCTCGGCCATGTCGCGGAAGAAGGCGCCGATCCACTCGTCGGTCTGGGCGAACTTGGGGAGCGCCCCCGGCTTCCACTCCACGTAGAAGAACGGAGCGTAGGCAATTCTGGCGCGCTGGAGTTTGAAGGGCCTTACGGTCACCTCCAGATCCAGTTCCGTGGCAGGCCTGCCCGCGGGTCGGATAAGCATCTTGCCACGGTGCTTGCCTGCAGTGGCGTTCTCCTCTGCATGAAGGGTCACCCAGAAAAAGGAGGTGCTCCCTTTCTCGATCGAGGCGATCCGGCTCGACTCGTCCAGACACACGGCATGGATCGAGTCAGGCACGGGGTTCTCATATCCCAGAAGCAGCTTCCTCGTCTCCCCGTCAATGGAGCGGTATATCCTGGCCTCCAGGTCCGATTCAAGCTCCAGGCGCACGCTCTGAAGGCCTCCGGTCAGCGAGTGGACGCCGATCTGCACGGACTTGTACTCACCCTGGGCCAGGGCACAGGATACCTTGCCGACGACCGCTCTCCGCGCGGGCACGTAGTCGGGTTGAAGGCCCTCCAAGGTGCTATGCGTGAAGACCACGTACCCCTTGTCTAACTCGGCCTTCGTCCACTGCGCCGCCGGGATCTGTGATTGCCGTGGCCCCAAGATCCCCCCGGGGAAGCTCTCGGTGTACGCCTCACATATTGTCAGTCCTACTGCACACATCAGAGTTGCCAAAAACACTGTTGCTTTGGCATTGTACATTTCGTCCACCTCTGGGATTCTGCCCCGAATTGAACAAGTATGACAGCGCTGGGGCGATAGCAGAGACAATCCCGCCTGGGCATACGCAACACCACCGATCCTTCGCCGCAGTAAGGGCATAGTCACCCGCTACCGGCGTAAGCCCCGTTAACTCGGTCAAGCCCAGGGCCTCATCCAGCTCTCTTACCTCCCAGTGACAAATGGTAAATGCGGGTCTTTACCATCGGATTCAGGGGGCCTGCGCGGTCTGGGTCGCCAACGAGACGCTGGCTACCTCGCCCAGCGGTGTGTCCCAGTCGTTGACCAGTCTCAGGACCAGTGCCGACGCCTCTGGCTGCGGCGTTACAATCTGGTCCAACACCACTGTCTGTGCTGGGCTGACTGTGATCGCAGCCACCGGCTCGCCCATAGGTCTCCCTGCACTGTCAGTCAGGACGACCTCAAGGGTTCCTGGCGCAAATATGCCCAGCTCGCCAGTAAGCTGCAATCCCGCCTCCACACTTTCCAGGCGCAACGGCTCGCGGATAGCCGCCAGCTCGGTGGTATCGCGAACCGGTCCTGGCAAGCTGGTGGCATACCACTGTTGAGAGTAGGATTTCGTCTCGCCGGGCTGGAGGGTGTATAACTGGCTGAGTGTCTCCATCTCCATATGGGCGAACTCTTCACCCGAGGTATATACCTCCACGTTCGCGCCCTGGTCGGGATATTCGCTCAAGCTCCGCTCCTCAAAACGCTGGACAAAAGCATACTGGTGAATATCGTCAACGTAAGCCATCCAGCCGTCAGCTACGTCTGCGCCGATTTTGCTGGTCTCAAAGCCGTAAGAGACCTGCATCAGCTTCCCATCGTCGAGCAGTTGAAATTGATCCGACGGACCTTTGGTCAAATACCAGAAGCCCTTCGAGGCACGGTTGTCGGGATTCAGCGGGAAGTAGATGCGGGCCTGTTCACTGAACTTTTCGCTGCTGGACAGCGAGCCGCGGACCTGGGTGACTCCCCAGATACTCCATTCAATCGGCTCGGCGCTTACGTTTTCGAAGGTCTCGGTAACCACTACCTGGGTAGTACCAGCAAACATCTGTACTCTCCGCTTAATCTGCAAACCCGTCACGTTCTCGTCAGCGGGACTGACCAGCTCAATCTCCCCAATCTGGCCACCGTGGGCAGTGATCTCGCCAGTCCACTTTCCGCCATCCAGAGCCGAGCCCAACGGATCAGGCGGCCCGTCCCAGCGGCTCTCTGGGGCCGGCCACACTTTGTACCCACCATAGTTGTGCCACCGTCGCTCTTCCTCTGTCTTGGGTGGGTCATAGGTCTTACCAAATTCAGCGTCGTTGACCCACAGGAAGGGGTGAGTGCCCAGGTTGTACTCCATAATCCGACCGCCGATGGCCGGCACTGCCACTACCGTGACCAGACCATTCTTCATAAACAGCGCTGGCCAGCCGTTGTAGTCGTCTTCATAGACGCTCACCTGGCTGGCTGGCTCTAGCTGTTGCGGAAAGCTGGTGCCGCGAATGGTGAGCTGCTGGCGACTGGTCTGTCGAGAGGAGCTCGGGCCGCCCCCGCAGCCGGCCACTACTGCTGCAGCGAGCAATACTACCGCAATTCTCATCCATCTCGTCACTTGAACCATCCTCCTGCCAAAGCTATTGTTTCCTATTCCATTTTCCCAGAGTTGACGGCTGCTGTCAAGCCGCGAAGGCACAATAACAGACGACACCACATCGCCAACTAGCGGGCAGCTTAGCCATTTGGCTGTATTATCACCTTAAGACAGTGGTCAGCGGCGCTGGCCAGGCGGAAGCCCTCGCCGATTTCCTCCAGGCTCAATCGGTGGGTGATCATATCATTAACTACCACTCGCCCCGACCTGATAAGCTCCAGAGCAGTGGCATTATCCTGGGGCGCCGCCGCGTAGCTGGGCATAAAGGATATGTCGTCGCGCCAAAAGCGATTGAAATCAACGGCCACCGTCTCGCCGGGCCTGGGCACAGCAAAGAACAGCACCACGCCACCGCGGTCAACCGACTCCAGGGCCTGCCCGAATGCCGCCACTGCTCCGGCGCAGACTATCACCTTATCAGCCAGTCGGCCCTCGTTGGCCTGGCGAACGAAGTCAGGGATGTCTTCGGCGGCATCAGCAACACTGTCGGCCCCCAACTTGCGCGCGGCTGCCATTCGGTAGTCATCAATGTCAGTAGCCATAATCCGGCTGGCCCCCAGTGCCTGGGCCAGCTTGACATGCAGCAGGCCAGCGATGCCACAGCCCAGCACCAGCACGCTGTCGCCCGGGCCAACACCAGCATTGCGCTGGCCGCGCACTACCGTGCCCAGCGGCTCGATAAACGAGCCGTCCTCATAGGAAACCTCTGCGGGCAAACGCAGTGTGCCCCGATCCACATTGATCGGGGGTACACGCACATATTGGGCAAAGCCGCCGGGGTAGAAGTTGGTAGTATGCAGCGTCTCACAGGCAGTATGATGCCCACTCAGGCAATAGTGGCAGGTGTTGTAGGGCACGTGATGGGTAACAAAGATGCGGTCGCCGACCTGATAGTCAGTAACGGCCTGCCCGACCTCAGCAACATCGCCGGTGACCTCGTGGCCCAAAACCAGGGGGGCTTTCTTAATGCGATACCACTCCATAACGTCGCTGCCGCAGATCCCACTGGCCCTGACCTCCATAAGCAGCTCGCCCGGACCAATCTGCGGAATCGGCATCTGCTCGACACGCACATCGCGATTGTTGTAGTACATCCCCACTTTCATAGAGTTTCCTCTGACCATATCCTGCTCCTGGCAGCTATTTGGCCAGGCTCTGGTACAATTCGTAGGCTTCCTCGGATGCCTTGCCCTCGTGCACAACAGCGCGGACGGCCTGGATCATAGCCACCGGTGATTCCGCCTGGAAGATATTGCGGCCCATGTCAACGCCGGAGGCACCGTCTTGAATGGCGTTGTAGGAGAATTCAAGCGCCTCGGCCTCCGGCACTTTCTTGCCGCCGGCGAGCACAATAGGGATAGGACAGCCGCCCACCACTTTATCAAAATGGCCGGGCACGTAGTAAGTCTTGGAGATGTCAGCACCGTGTTCGGCGGCGATGCGGCTGGCCAGGGCCAAATAGCGGGCGAACTCCTGCTCCTTGCCCGGCTCGCGCAACTCGCCCAGGCTCGCGCCAACTGCACTGATCCCCAGGACCACCAGGCCGTACTTGTGGGCCTCGTCGGCCATTGTCGCCAGATTCTGTATTGTCTGGCGCTGATGCTCGGTACCGACGTATATCGAGATTGATACCCCGACGGCATTAAGCGCAACAGCCTGCTCAATGGTGCAGGTGAGGATTTCATCGTCCAACTCGTCGCGCCGGGCCATACTGTTGCCGCCCGAGACCCGCAGGATAATCGGGGGAGCGGTCAGCGGATCGATACAGTATTGGAGTATCCCCTTGGTCGGGCTGAGCGCGTCACAATAGGGCAGAAGCGGTGCGACGGTTTTTCCCGGTTCCTCCAGGCCGGTAGTCGGCCCCTGGAAGTAACCGTGGTCAATAGCCAGCATCACGGTTCGGCCCGTCTCCGGTCGAATAATCTGCGCCAAACGGTTTTCAAGTCCCCATTGCATGTTGGAACCCCCTTATACAGGCTTTAGCCTTCGCAGTGATATTCCAAGCCACAATAGCCCCTTCTCTAAGCTGCGCCCTATCTCCTTCTCAGGGGTCTATTTGTTGCCGGCAAGATGAACAGAACGAAACTATTGCCAAACCGGTAGGAGCGGCATTCCTGCCGCGACAAACAAGGAGCACTACAACGATGCAACTACCGCCCGTGGCGGGCGACGCGCAGGCGATTCATGGCCCGGGTTAGAGCCACCTCCGCCCGGGTGAGTTCTACCTCTTCTTCGGGTCCTTCACCGAATAGGCGTGTCCGCGCCCGCTCGGCGGCCTCTTCGGCCCGAGCGACATCAATATCCAGCGCTCGCTCGCCAGTATCGGCCAGCACCACCAAGGCGTTGTCCTGCACCTCAGCTACCCCACCAGCAATGGCGAAATAGTGATTTTGGTTGTCCGGGGTAGTGACTCGGAGCTCACCTATGCCCAGCGCGACCATAAACGGGGCGTGATTGGCCTTCACGCCGAAGTACCCCTCCTGGCCGGGGGCAATTGTGCTTATTGCATCACCCGCGAACAACTCCCCATTGCGGGTGACGATTGTGGTGACAAATGCAGGCGCAGACGCCATACGCTTAACCTGCCCATTCCCCCAGGGGTAAGCTATAACTTACTAGCTTTTTCCTTAGCATCATCAATTGTGGCAACCATGCGGAAGGCATCCTCAGGTAGATCGTCGTAGTTACCGGCGAGGATCTCCTCGAAGCTGCTGACCGTCTGTTCAACCGGCACGTAGACGCCGGGGATGTTGGTGAATACCTCCGCCACAAACATAGGCTGCGTCAGGAACTGCTGAAGGCGCCGGGCGCGCCCGACCGCCTGGCGGTCTTCTTCGGAAAGCTCTTCCAGCCCGAGAATGGCAATGATATCGCGCAGGTCCTTATAGCGCTGCAGCAGTTGTTGGACATCGCGCGCTACCTGGTAGTGGCGCTCGCCGACGGTGCGCGGATTCAACAGCCGCGAGGTGGAGTCAAGCGGGTCAACTGCCGGATAGATAGCTTGCTCGAAAAGCTCGCGCGAGAGCGTAACGCTGGCATCGAGATGGACGAAGGTTGTTGCCGGGGCCGGATCCGTATAGTCGTCAGCAGGTACGTAGATCGCCTGCACGGAAGTGATTGACCCATCGTGGGTGGAGGTAATCCGCTCCTGCAGTGCTCCCATCTCGGTGGCCAGGGTAGGCTGATAGCCGACCGCTGAAGGCATCCGACCCAGCAGCGCCGAGACCTCCTGTCCGGCCTGGACAAATCGGAAAATATTGTCAATGAACAGCAGCACATCCTGCCCGCGCTGGTCGCGGAACCACTCGGCCATCGTCAGCGCGCTCAGTCCCACGCGCAGACGGGCACCGGGCGGTTCGTTCATCTGGCCGAAGACCAGACAGGTTTGGTCAATGACGCCGGTCTCCTGCATCTCCAGCCACAGGTCGTTACCCTCCCGGGTGCGCTCACCTACTCCACCGAAAACCGAGACCCCGCGGTGCTCGTAGCCGACGTTGCGAATAAGCTCCATTATCAGCACGGTCTTGCCGACGCCGGCTCCCCCGAACAGACCGATTTTCCCTCCCTGGGGGAAGGGCGCCAGCAGGTCAATCGGCTTGATGCCGGTCTCGAATTGCTCTTCGGCGACGCTCTGTTCGTCGAACTCAGGCGGGTCGCGATGAATGGGCCAGCGCTCGCTATCCACCGCCGGTTGGCCGTCAATGGGATTGCCCAGCACATCAAACATCCGCCCCAGAACATCTTCGCCCACGGGGACAGAGATGGGGCCGCCGCTGTCTTCAACATCCATCCCCCGCACCAGGCCGTCGGTGGTGTCCATCGCCACACACCGGACGATGTCGTCGCCCAGATGCTGGGCGACCTCAACGACCAGATTGATATCCCCCCCCGCATCAGCAATACGCAGGGCGCTCAGCAAGTCAGGTAATTCGTCGCGCGGGAAGCGCACGTCTACGACTGGTCCGCGGATTTCTACTACTTTTCCGTTTGCCATCTATATCGTTCGTCCCTTAAATGCTCGGCTGCCGGCCACTTAGGACTGCAGGGCCCGCGCGCCGGTGACCACGTCCAGAAGTTCAGCGGTGATCTCCTCCTGGCGAGCACGGTTGATACTACGAGTAAGGTCAGTGATCATATCGCCAGCGTTGTCGGTAGCTGCACTCATCGCGGTCATGCGTGCTGCTTGCCCGGAGGCCTGGGTCGTCAACAATATCTGGGCAATCTCCACCTCCAGCGCCCGGGGCAGCAGCTCTGCCAGTAACCGGGCAGCCGGCGGCTCAAAGATATATTCAACAGGCACGGGGGCGGCATCGTCAGTGGCTTCCGCAAAGGCCTGCGGCGACATCGGCAGGAGCTGCTCGCTGATTGCCGGGTGACGGACGAGCGAGTCAAACCGGGCATAGACCACCTGCACCAAATCCACATGACCACTTTCATACCACGAGCGCACCTCGCCGATGATCTGGTCAATATCAGGGGCATCAGCACGCTCCACGGCCGCGTGACTGCTCACGACATCCAGCCCGTGCCGGTCGGCATACCGGCGCATGCGCCTGCCCACCGTAATAACTTCGACCGGCGCTGACTGGCCAGCAATGAACTCGACCGCCTGCTCGTCTATCTGACGATTGAATGCCCCACACAAGCCCCGGTCGCCGCCGACAATCATCACCCCCACCCGCTCGACTTCGCGGGCTTGCAGGTAGGGGTGATCAACCTCGACACTGGCTCTAGCCACATCGGCCAGCAGGGAGCGCAACTCCTCCTGATAGCGCCGGCTGTTCTCGACCGTGCGCTGAATGCGCTTCAGCTTGGCCGTGGCCACCATCTTCATCGCCCGAGTGATTTGGCGAATGTGCCGGACGCCCTTGATTTTTCGACGCAAATCGCGCAGGCTACGAGCCATCATTTATCCTGCCTGTGTATCATACGCAGCAGTCCTACTCATCCTTTTCAAGGTGAGGGCTTTCTGCTTTGAACCTTTCAATGGTCTCACTCAACGCCTGCGCCACCGCTTCCTCAAGTTCCTGCTTGTTGCGCAGCTCTTCGATGATTTCAGGATGCTGTTCGTGAATGAACTCAATCAGCTCGTTTTCAAGCTCATCAACGGCATCTGCTGGGGCCTCGTCCCAATGTCCCTCGCTGCCGGCAAAGACTGCAATAACCTGGTCTTCGACAGCCTGAGGGACGTACTGGGGCTGCTTGAGCACCTCGACCATACGCTGGCCACGGCGCAGGATTTGCTGAGTGTGGGCGTCAAGCTCCTCGGCGAACTGCGTGAAAGCCTCTGACTCGCGGTACGTAGCCAGGTCCGAGCGCAACTGCCCCGCCACCTGGCGCATCATCCTCGGCTGGGCGGCGCCTCCCACACGGGAGACGCTCAGACCCACGTTAATTGCCGGACGCACTCCCTGGTGAAACAGGTCCGGCTGCAGATATATCTGCCCATCAGTAATGGAGATTATATTGGTGGGAATATAGGCCGAAAAGTCGCCCTCCTGGGTCTCCACAATGGGCAGAGCGGTGAGCGACCCGCCGCCCTCTGCGTCACTCATCTTGGCCGCCCGTTCCAGCAGGCGGGAATGGAGGTTAAATATGTCTCCCGGGTAAGCCTCCCGACCCGGCGGGCGTTCCAGCAGTAGGGAAAGCTCGCGGTAGGCCTTGGCATGTTTGGACAGATCGTCATAGACAATTAGGGCGTTGCGGCCGTTGTTGCGCTCGTGCTCTCCTATGGTACAGCCGGCGTAAGGAGCGATATATTGCAGCGCCGCCGGGTCACTGGCACAGGCGGCGATGATACAGGTATGCTCCATCGCCCCATACTCTTCTAAGATGGCAGCGATGCGCCGAACTGTGGAGATCTTCTGTCCTATGGCCACATAGATGCACTTTACGTTGCTGTCACGCTGGTTGATAATGGTATCAACAGCAAGGGCGGTCTTGCCGGTTTGGCGGTCGCCGATGATAAGTTCGCGCTGGCCTCGCCCAATGGGCGTTAGAGCATCAATGACCTTAATGCCGGTATACAGCGGCTCGTTGACGGGCTGGCGCTTGATAACTCCCGGCGCCTTGACTTCCAGCGGACGAGTGGTTTCGCCCGCAATGGGCCGGTCGGGATCGTCCAGCGGCTCGGCCAACGGGGTCATCACCCGCCCCCAGACCCCCGCGCCGACCTGGGTCTCAGCAATACGACCGGTGCGGCGGACAACGTCGCCTTCTACGATATCCTCGTCCGGGCCCATCAGGATGCAGCCAACGGTGTCCTCCTCCAAATTCAGGGCAATCCCCATTACGTCGCCGGGGAACTCCACCAGTTCCTGGGCCATAACCTTCTCCAGGCCGTAGACCCGAGCGATGCCGTCGCCGACGGCAATCACCGTCCCGCGTTCGTCCACCTTCAACTCCTGCTCGTAGGCGGCGATTCGCTCGCGAAGCACAGATGTTATGTTAGTTTCATTTGCCCGCAACCGGTTCACCTCATCAACAAACGGCAAACGGCGGCCAACACCTCTGGCAGTCTACCCGACGGCCTGGCGGAGGCCCTCCAGCCGCCCCTGCAAGCTGGCATCTATGATTCTGTGGCCCAGGGAAATACGCAGCCCGCCCAGGACCTGTGGGTTGATCTGCTCTTCCAGGCTGACCTGACCGCTGACAATCTTTCCCAGGGCCGTATGCAGGCGCTGCTTCTGCGAGTCACTGAGCGGGATCGGCGTCTCGACCAGGGCCCGCTGCACGCCGCGCACCTCGTCATATAGTTGCTCATACAGGTCAGCAACGTGCTGCAAAACGTCCGTCTGCCCGTCCCTGACTATCAGGTCTATAAATCCCGCCACCAGCGGCGGCCGGTCTTCTCCGGTCGCCCTGTTCAGGACCTGTAGCTTCTCGCCATCGGCCAGCTCAGGGTGGCTCAGGGTGACGACCAACTGTGGCACGTTTTCAACAGTATCCTGAAGTCTGCGCAGGCTTGCTTTAACTTCCTCTACCTTGTCCCGCTCCACAGCAGCCTGCACCAGCCCCTGAACATATTTCTTTCCGCTCTGACTGGCAGCCAGCACCACAATCACACCTGCTCACTGTTGCGCCTGGCTATCTCTTCTACATCCCGCAGAGCAGCCTCCAGCAGTTGCTGCTGCTCTTCATCCTTGAGGCTCTCGCCCAACGCCCGCCGGGCAAGCTGAGTAGATAGCTGGGCAATCTCGCCACGAGCCTCAGCCAAAGCCCGCTCCTGGCTGTCGCGGATATGCTCTTCGGCACGCTGTTCCCGCTCCAGGGCCTGCCGGCGGGCCTCATCAACCAACCCCTCAGCCTGCTGCTGGGCCTGCTGGTGCAGCTCGGTGGCCTCCTGCTGGGCCTGGTCAATCATCTCCTGGCGCTGGCCGTGGATGCGGGAAAGCTCCTGAGCAGCCTCTTTCTGGGCGCTTTCTGTGCTCTCTATCCGCTGGGCCACCTCCTGCTGGCGCTCAGCGAAAAACTGGCTGATTGGCCCAAAGAAGAACTTGCGCATCAGGGCGAGCAATATCAAAAAGCCGATAATATTCACCAGAATTACCGGCGGGTCAATGTGCAACTCACCCAGCAGTCCCTGCAGGAATTCCATATACGACAGCCCTCACTGGCAGTATCTACAACTGGCCGAGTTTTTCGATCAAGGGAGGAATGTTGCCAAACAGCACCAGGAAGGTAAGCAGAGCGTAGATCACCAGCGCCTCAATCAGGGCCAGCGTGATAATCAGGTTGCGCCCGATATCGCCGGCCGCCTCCGGCTGGCGGGCGATGCCCTCCATCGCCGCGACGCCTACCTTACCCTGAGCGGTGGCCGCGAACACAGCTGTTATGGGTACAGCTAATCCAAGTACAGCCGCAAACACCGCAGCAAATGACATAATTCGTGCCTCCTATCTTAGTTTGATCCGGTTCGGATAGATCACAAAATCAACTGCTCGCTAGCGTCACTCCGAATGCGTCTCCACCGCACCCTGGATATAGGCAGCAGTTAGCATCATAAATATCAAAGCCTGAATTAGGCTGACCAATAGTCCCAACAGCAGCAACGGCAAGTGCAACAGCGCTGTGCCGGCCAGTACTGTCGGTGCCCGTAGCACCAGGCTAATCTGCTGAACAGCTAGCACACTGCCCAAAAGCAGTAGCACCTGGGCAATGACGGTCTCCTTGGCGAAGATATTGCCAAATAGACGGAAGCTCAGCGACATAATGCGGGCAAGCTCCCCGATTAGATGGATCAGCGCCGTAAGCGGCCATATAGGCCACGGGCCATCCACGAAATGTTCCAGATAGCGCCACCCTTTTTGCATTATTCCGTAGATAGCTGCCCCCACCACTGCAGTAATCGCCAGCGCCAGTGTCATGTTCAGCGTCGCAGTAGGCGAGGTCAGGCCCGGCACCAGGCCGGCCACGTTCATTATCAATATGTAGACAAAAAGCGTGCCCAGCAGGGGGGCATAGCGCTCGCCGCCCGGGCCAATCATCTGCCGAGAGAAGCTAGCGCACAGTCCGTAGCTCCACTCAGCTATCGTCTGCCACCCGGAGGCGGGCACTCGCTGCATGCGGCGGACACTGTACCAGGCCACCAGCACTACCAGAATCAACACTAGCCAACCAGTGACCACTTCCAGCGGCAGATAGGGCCGCAGCCACTGGGGCTCGAGGTTTACTAACAGGTTTAGCCAACTACCAGCATGTTCTTCCATCCAAGTTACCGAAGCCCGACTCGGACTCATCTTTCCTGCGTAGGCCCGGCGCCTCGCGCCCTCAGGCCCGCCACTACCAAAACCACAAGGGGTATGCCATAGCCGACGGCCAGTCCTACCGGGTCAACTTCCCATCTGGTAACCAGCAGAAACAGCGCGCCAATGGCCACTATGTACTTACTTATTTGAAAGGCCAGCGCGCGCCGAAAGCGTCGCCCCTTTTGCGCTTCATTCCCAGTCCGATCAACAAGGGCAGTACCCAGCTTGACTGTGCCGTGAATCATAAGCAGGGCAACCGCCGCGCCCGCCACCACCCCCAACGCCACATTGCCACGCCCGCTGACAGCTAACCCTCCAGCTAACAGAGCAGTGACAAACCCGGCAGCAAAATAGCCCCGGACAAAGAACCGTGATTGTAACTGGTCAGTCATCGGGATCTGCGGACTGTTTAATCTCACGGACTAATTGATGGAAGCCGGCAGCGCTACCCAGCAGTACGCCCAAGATCGTCAGCCAGGGCCCCGTTCCCAGGTAGTCATCCAGATACAGCCCGCCCACTGCACCAATGCCTACGGCAATCGCCAAGGTCAAACCCACGGTGGACAGGCGCAACTGGCTACCCCACTTTGATCCTGGCCCACGTCCCATCAGCCTCGCCTCTGCAGCAAAAGGTACCCAGTTAACCAAAGAATGTCAAGGGCAGCGGCGAGCAGGGCACCGAATTCAGTATGTTCACGGTCTACGCATCAGACTGAAGAACCTTCGTCTGCCTTGCTCATAACCCACCACAGCACGATTTGGACCAGCCCCGCAATGACCATAGCGCTCGCGGCCAGGGCAAAGGCGGCCGGCAACTGGCCGGTGTAGTCAGCCACCAACCCGCCCAACAGGGGGCCAGCCACCACCCCTGCCCCCACCATAGCCTCGTTATGGCGCATACTGGCGGCACGGCGCTGCTCGGGCTGATGCAGTCCGTAGAACTGGCTGGACAGGTAGGAAATTCCCCCACAGAAGCCGACCAGGGAGAAGCCCACCAAAAACTGCCAGGGCACCTGGGCCGATGTCGCCAGCACCATCCCCACAACCCCGGCTGGCATCGCCAGCCACAACTTCCAGGGGCGGTACTGCCAGCCAGTGGTGGTTCGGGCCAGCGCAAATATGACCATGGCGCTAAGGTAGGGCATACCAGCAGCCCAACCAACCAGCGCACTGGAGTAACCCAGAGTGTCGCCGACTTTGGGAAACAAGGCCCGAATCATAGCAGTCGAGAAGAAACTGGCAAAGACACCAACGCGGCCAGCAATGCGCAGTCGACGACCCAGCGCAGCACGCGGCAGTGCAGTAGGCTCGTCAGAGGGGTGTTCACCACCTCGGCTGGCACCGCCCGGGGTAAGTTGCAGCAATATCAGGATTACTATCCCAGCGGCGACCGAGAAGTAAAACGCACCCCCACCCACCGAGTCCCATAAAGCTCCCGCGACCACTGCCCCGACCAGCAAACCTGCCGACCAGGAGATGTTGAACACACCCAGTGCCCGCCCTAGTCCCCGCGCCTGTCCTGAACTTAAATCGGCCACCCATACCATAATAGAGGGCCAAAACAACGCCATAGCTGCGCCACTGGCCACTACCAACCCCAGCAACAGCCCTACGCGACCGGTCGCCGCCAGTGCCAACCAAATCACAATCATCAACGCAGCCGCCAGGCGAGTGGTGCGCCGGGGGCCGAAGCGATCTGCCACCATCCCACTACCCAGGCACGATACGGTATAAGTAGCCCCACCCACAGCACCCAGCAACCCCAGCAGCCCGGGGCCAGCTCCCAAAGCCACGCCCGTGAACTGCACAGCCAGCATCGCACAGCCGCTCGCCATATCCATAACAAAGGCTGCGCCGACCAGCCGCTGCCGAGGTGCCCGGATACGCTGCCACATCTATGACCACTCCACGACAATCAGCGAGGTTCTCGATAATGCCATATAACCAACTGCCAGATCAGACAGGTGGCAGAACGGTGCTGCAGTTGGCACAATTCTAACTCCTAACAGCGGCGCTAAGCGGTATGTTGCCAGCGGTGACACCTTGCCCACTGAGCCTTCGCAACATAGACGTGTAAAAGAGCCGTGGAGGCCTCCACGGCTCACTTGCTAGCAGGGATCGCCGGCAGCGAATCCTGGCCGGACTCAGATCTTGCGCGGACGGTTGCGAACCAGCTGCGTGACGTAGCCGACAACCTGAAAGACAACAAACCCTACTACATAGAGCAGAAGCAGCAGATACTCCCAGCGCAGGCGGCGGGAAGTAGCCTCTAAAGTATATGTATCAACGTTCGCGCTCAGTTCCCAGAACGCGCTGCCCCCATCTGTGCGATCCGCATTGGAGGCGATGACTCTGCCCGGCATATTCAACTTGTAGGATAGTATAGCTATCTCTTCGCCAACGATCTCGATCGGGGTAGCGGTTTCGCGGTAGATCTCAAGCTGCTCTGACCAATGATACTCGGTAAACACATCAAACGGCTTCTGGATTATGTCAGTAATCTGCAGCGAGGCCGCCGCGTCTGGGTCGATGACCGCTTTGGCCAAATTGGCCGGGCGCCAGTCGCGGGTGACCACCCGGTCTGGACCTTTGCGTTGCCAGCTTTGGTGGTCAAAATCCGCGGTTTGCTCGAGCAAGCGCTTCTGCACCTCTTTAGTGCGATCCGGCAGGCAGGCAACCGTATACTGGCGCAAGCCTGAGCCGTCAAGGTTGACGACCGTGCGCAACTGCACACTCTGCGAGGCTGACAACAACAGATAGGGCACAGCGGCCAGCATCGCCACCACGGGTGTACGCCGATGAACCACCTGTCGCTTATAGCACATGCTCTTCTCTCCCATCGCCGCGGTTAAGCTTCCTCAGACTCCTCTGTCCTGTCCACCTGGCGCCGGCGGTAGGCATCCCAGGCGCGCACCAAGCCTGCCCCCAGTAATATTGCAGCAATGATGACTATCGACTTAGGAATATCGAATCGCCAGACGAGCACATCCAGCCGAACATCAACCCAGTTGCGCCAAATCAGGATGAACGTGATCAATATGGCAAGCCCATATAGAAAGCTGCGTAGGTCCCACTCAGGCAGGCCAATGCGCGCGATTTGATTGCTTATCCGCTCGCCCAGGCGCGCCAGCCAGCCCGGCTTACGCGCCGGTATCGCCTTGGCGGGGTGGAGAGCCTGCTCTTCAATGTCCTGCTCGGTTTCCTGCGCTGGGTACTGGAGATCGTCAAGCTCGTCTGCCATCTGCCTGGCCTCCTTGGAGTTGAGTGCAGCGCTCGGGGGCTGTCGCTCACACCACTCATTATAAACAAAACCCCTGATAGGGTCAAGGAAAAGCTTAACTGTACCGAGGTACTCCGGAGGAGGCCACCACGCCTACTACCTCAAAACAAACTCAAGGGTTTATCTAAACTAATGTTTAAGAATGTGTTGATTTGAACATACTAAGTATATGTCGAGCAAATAGTCAATGTTCGCTCAACTATCTGGAGTTAGGAGGATGCGCTGGCGCTCCTTAACTTAGAGCCTTTCCTTCCGCAACCTGAACTGACAGCCTACCAAGTAGCTACTATCGCCAGTTGCAGCTAAATCAATGATGACACTAACAGAACCTAAATTGGAAGGCGAAGTCAGCTCCATCAGACCTCTGGACGTTGAGGAACCAAACGTTCACCGTGCAGTGGCCGATGATGCCCGGACACGCCTAAGCTGGGAGATGCGTCTGGTACTGCTGGGCGCAGCTCTGGTGGCTGGTTGCGTCCTGTATATCGTGCTCCCAGAAATTGCCTACTTCATCGCTGTGACGCTGGTTCTCATAGCGCTGGTGGCCGTCAGCTTCGCAATGGACACCCAGCAAAGTAGTTGGCTGATAAGTGGCGCTGTGGCCCTAATGCACATAGCGTGGATTGCGTTCGCGTTGCAATTCACTGGCCATTTGAACAGCCCATTACTGCCATTGCTATATCTGGTCGTAGTCGTTTATGCCATCTGCGCCAGCAGTACCCAGACCGGACTGGTTACAGGCGGAGCAGTCATAGCGTTATCTGCTCAGGCCCTGATGATGGGGACGGCCAGCAGTGCAGTACTGCTTACCCTCGCCAGCCACAGCATATTGCTGATTTCCATAAGCTGGATAGTCAGCAAATACATGACCCAGCTTTACCAAGCCCACGATACTGCCCGGCACAAGGCCCGCCGGTACTGGGAGATGACCGAGTCATCTGACGACGCACTGCTGATAGTGGATCCAGCTTGGCAGGTGCAGGAGGCCAATGCCACGGCTGCCAGGATGCTGGGGAACGGCGACGGACCCCGCCTGGAGGGGAAGAACCTGGTGGAACTACTGCAGTTGCGCCATCCCGAGGGCCTCAGGCCCTATCAGAACCAGATTCTGGCAGGAGAGAGTGTCTCAGAAATCCCCCTGACCACTACTGGCGGGAACGGCACGCCTCACACGCTGCTGTTCAGCGCCCTGCCGATTGCCGAAGAAAGTCAGATAACCACCATCAATGTTGCCATTCGTGATATTACCGAACTGTGTCAAACCCAGCAGGAGCTCAAGCACCTCGAGAAGTTCGTGGCGGTGCGTCATGTCCTGACCAGCCTCGGACATACTCTCAACAATCCCCTGGCCATCATTCGCATGAGCATCCAGGTAGCCGAAGTGATAGGTGAAGAACCGGACTGGCATGAGATCATCCGTCAGCTTGACCGCTGCAACGCAGCCATCAGAGGGTTGGAGGTCTACGTCGCTGGCCGGGATGAGAGTACCCCAGTCTCCGACGTAAACGAGGTAATGGAGCAAGCACTGGTGCTGACCCAGCCGCAACTGATGATCACGGGGGTCGAACTAGAGCAGGATATTCCTGCCAACCTGCCGCTGGCTCACGCCAATCGCCATAGTCTTTATCACAGCTTCATCAATATCATAACCTATGTATGGCAGACTATGGAAGACTGGCCGGGGCCACGGAAACTGCATATCGAGGCGCGGCGCCGCTTCGAGGCCGTGGAGATCAGGTTCCGCAGTACCGGCCCCTCCCCCGAGCCAGGAGAAGTACCCGAACTGCTCAAAGGCACTGAACCCATTGAAGAGAGTCAGGACAAGTTCATGGACATGGGCCTGCCGGTGGTATATAGCACAGTCCAGCAAGCTGGCGGGCAAGTATTGGTATCACCCAACCGCCAGGAGAGCGGAATGCTAGTCAAGATAATACTGCCTGCCGCCAATGAAGAAGAGGTCAAGCGCCATAAATCTAGCCGTGGGAGTGTGAATAAGTAAGTGGAGACGCCCAACGGACAGCGAATACTGATTGTTGACGACGAAGATACCTTGGCCCGGCTAATGCAGGCTCTGCTGGAGCATTTGGGCTATGCCGTCGACCGAGCTGCTGACGGAGAAAAAGCCCTGCAGATGGGCGCCCAGCGTAGCTACTCCGCGGTCATCTGCGATCTGCTGATGCCAATCCTCAATGGGATGGAATTGTTCAGGATCTGGCAGCATCAGTCGCCAGAGCTAGCCCAGCGGGTTATCTTCGTCACGGGGGACAACCTGGGCACCCGGACCAACCGCTTCGTGGAGCTTTCCGGTCAGCCCTGCCTCTACAAGCCCTTCGACATCAATGAATTGACCACCGTCCTCGATGACGTTACCAGGGTCTATGCTGGCAGCTAACTGTGCTGGGATGCCTGTTAACTCCAGGAGGACGGGGGAGCCGCCGATGCTATTATCCCGGCAACTCTCTTCGAGGGCGGCAGGCGGCGCGCGCTTAGTGACGGCGCTGCTGCACCGCCTGAGCGTGTGCCTCCAACCCTTCAGCCTCAGCCAACTCAATTACATCAGGGGCCAGCCGATCTAAGCCGCGGCGCGTTGCAGAGATTAGCGACGTCTTCTTCACAAAGTCATCCACCGCCAGTCCCGAAGCGAAGCGGGCCGTGCCACCAGTCGGCAGGACATGACTGGGACCGGCAGCATAGTCGCCCAGGGGCACAGGCGTCAGCTCTCCGAGACACACACACCCGGCGTGGTCAATCTCGGCCAACAGCGCCAGAGGATCATCCACCAACAGTTGCAAGTGCTCGGGGGCGATGTCGCTGGCCAGCCGGGCAGCGTGGTGCAAATCCCGCACCAGTACAATCGCGCCGAACTCGCTCAGCGAATCCTGAATCTTGGTGACCCGCTCAGCCCCCGCAACTTGCTGTTGCAGTTCGGCGGTTACCTGCTCGGCGAGCGCTTGGCTGGGCGTGATCAATACCGCCATATTATCCCCGGTATGCTCGGCCTGCGCTACCAGATCAGCCGCAACCGTAGCCGGCTTGGCAGTTGCATCAGCGATTACCAACACCTCGCTGGGCCCGGCCAGCGAATCAACGCCCACTATACCGTAGACGTGTTTCTTGGCCATCGTCACCCAGGGATTGCCCGGGCCGACAATCTTGCTGACTGGCGCGACGCTCTCCGTACCAAAGGCCAGAGCAGCGATGGCCTGGGCACCTCCCAGACGATATATCTCGTCTACGCCGCACTCGGCGGCAGCCACCAGCGTCAAGGCATCAAGCGAACCGTCCTTGCGCGGCGGCGAACATATAGCGATCTGCGGCACTTCCGCCACCTTGGCGGGCATCGCACACATATACACAGTGGAAGGCAGGGGGGCGCTTCTGGCAGGCACGTAAATGCCGGCCGAATCTACCGGGGTAACCCGCTGCCCCAGCCACATGCCATCGAATTCGTCAAGCCACGAGCGAGGCCGGGCATGTAGGTGAAACTCATACACATTCTCCCGGGCCCGTCGCAGTGCTCCTAACTGGGCCGAGGAGACCTGCGCATAGGCCCCCTCAATCTCTTCGGAGCCAACTACCAAGTGCTCGGCAGTGAAGTTCGAACAATCAAACTGACGCTCATAGTCTATCAGCGCCTCGTCACCGCGCCGCCGAACATCTTCAACGATGCGCCGTACATCGGTCTCGATGTGGTCAGGCAGGTCGGCCAGTGACCGCTGGCGCAGCGCTTGCAGGGCTGAACTGTCGCCAGTCCGTGCATCAATAACGTCTATGATTGGTGCCATCAGTGATGCCACCTTCCCGGCCCGGTGCCCTGTTGCCCTAGCTATCAGCTTCCTGCTGCCACAGGGTTATTACAGCAGGACAGTGCCGGATTTGAATGGGAAACTGCTCGCTGCAGTCAACCGTATAGCCTTCGCCCAGTTCCACGCGCCGTGCCCCATTGCCTCCGGTCAGTTTCAGCACAACCGGCTGCTGGCCACGATTCGCTTCGATGACCTGTTTGATTCGGCGCAGTGATTGCTCACCACAATCAGTCGCATCCACTTCAATGAATACGGTTCGGGCCGGAGTCGAGATGTCCAGCGGCGCAGGTTCGGGCTGCTGGTCGCCCGCGGATTGTGCCGGCCTACCCTCCAGCCGGCCTTGCTCAGTTTGCTTCCGTTGTTGCTCCGAGACGGCCGCACTCTCCGCCAGTGGCTTGATCCAGTCACACAGTAACTTCACCTCGTTGCTATCGTCACTGCGCGCGCCCTTTCGGTCAATTTTGCCCTTGACGACTACAACTCCGCCTTCGTTGATATTGTCTCGGTATTTCTCATAGGCATCCGGAAACACGACTGTCTCCAGATGCTTGCCCAAACCTTCAAGCGTCAAGAACATCATAGGAGCGCCACTGTTAGTGACATAGTGCTTGGTCTGCCCGATGATCCCACTCACAATTACCGGCGTACCGTCAGCGAATTCTGCCAGCTCACGTATTTCAGCCGTGGTCCGCTGGGCCAACTGCTCTTGCTTCTCAATCAACGGGTGGCTGGAGACATACAGACCGAGCAGCTCTTTCTCCAGGCGCAGGCGCTCCGACTGCGGCATCTCCGGTACCCAAGGCAGTTGCTCATCAAACGTCGGCACTTCCCCTGAACCCGCCTCACCGAACAAAGAGTTTTGACCGGTGACCTGATCCCGTTGATATTTCTGGCCGGCTGCGTAGAGACTATCCAGGCCCGCCAGCAAGGCATTACGCTCACCGAATTCGTCCAACGCCCCCGCCTTGATAAGCAGCTCGACTGCTGTGCGCGGAACCTTGCTGCCGGGCAAGCGACGGCACAGATCACCCAGCCCCTGATAGGGGCCGTTTTCCTCGCGTTCCGCAACAACTGCTTGAGCAGTCGGTGAGCCGAGGTTCTTGATAGCAGCCAGTCCGAAGATAACTTCTCCGTCACGGGCCGTGAACTGTGCCAGGCTACGATTGACCGTGGGCCCACACACTTCCAGGCCCATGCGGCGACACTCATTCATATACCTGCCGACGTCCTCGCTGTTATCCATAACCGTGGACAGGTGCGCGGCCATAAATTCGCCGGGGTAGTTAGCCTTCAGGTAAGCCGTCCAATAGGCTACCAGCGCATAAGCCGCCGAGTGGGACTTATTGAAACCGTACGAAGAAAAGCTCTCCATCCGCAAGTAGATCCCCTGCGCGATTCGCTCAGCTACGCCGTTGTCTATGCAGCCCTGGAGGAACTTTGGCTTCATCTGCTGCATCTTCTTGAGTTGTTTTTTGGCCATAGCTCGCATGATAATCTCAGCCTGGGGCATGGAAAAGCCAGCCAGCTTCACCGCAATCTGCATAACCTGCTCCTGGTAGGTGATCACACCGTAGGTCTCTTCCAGGATCGGCTCCAGGTCTGGATGCAGGTATTCAATTGCAGCTCCGTGCCGGCCCTCGCAGAACTCATCCAGATGCTGCATAGGGCCGGGCCGGTATAGCGCCACTGCGGCAATGAGATGTTCGAAGCGATCGGGTTGCAGCTTGCACATTAGCCCGCGCATCCCCTCGCTTTCCAACTGAAATACACCCGCCGTATCTCCCTGGCAAAGCAACCCGAACGTCTCGGGGTCATCGCGGGGGATAGCCAGTAGGTCCAACTCTACCTGTCGATTTCGCTGTATAGCCTCCAGCGCGCGGGCACAGGCCGTCAGCGTCTTGAGCCCCAGGAAGTCAATCTTGACCAACCCGACTTCCTCAACCGGCCCCATCGGATACTGGGTGGTCACCATACCATCCTTTTCTCCACGCAGCGGCACATAGTCGGTAAGCGGGCCCTCAGAGATGACTACCGCCGCGGCATGGACCGAAGCGTGGCGAGCCAGCCCTTCCAGGCGCTGGCCAATATCCAGCATGCGTGCGATTTCGGTATCTTCCTGGCGGGCTTCAGACAACTCCGGAACCAGCTCACAGGCCTCTTCCAGGCTGGTGCCCGGCGGTACTGCCTTAGCCAGCGCGTCAACCTTATCCAAAGGCACACCCATAACTCGCCCGACGTCACGGATGGCCGCCCGCGCCCCCATCGTATTGAACGTCGCCACCTGGGCAACGTGGTCGCGGCCATACTTCTCCTTGACATACTCGATGATTTCCTCGCGGCGGTCATCAGGGAAATCAAGGTCAATATCAGGCGGGCTGGCCCGCTCGGGGTTGAGCATTCTCTCGAAGATCAAGTCATACTCCAGGGGGTCAACATCGGTAATGCCCAGCAGATAAGCGACAATACTGCCCGTTGCCGAACCTCGGCCCGGTCCTATCAGAATGCCTCGACTCTTCGCCTCGCGGATCAAGTCACCGACAATCAGGAAGTAGCCTGAGTAGTCCGCCCTTTCAATAACATCCAGCTCGTAGTCCAACTGCTTTCGTACATCCGGACGATCTTCGCCGTACAGCCTGACGGTGTTCTGCTCGCACAGATGCCGCAGATAGCTGGTCACATCGTAGCCGTTTTCGACCTCAACACGGGGCAAGCGCACCGCCCCCAGGTCTAACTCAAGATTACAGCGCTCCGCTATCTGCACAGTATTACGCAGCGCTTCGGGAACTTCCCCAAACAGCTCTGCCATCTCTTCGGGCGACTTCAGGTAAAACTCGTCAGTCTCAAAGCGCATCCGGTTGAGATCGGAGAGGGTGGCCTGCGTCTGAATGCAGAGCAAGACATCGTGGGCCTCAGCGTCTTCCTGGCGCACGTAGTGAGCGTCATTAGTCGCCACCACGGGGATGCCCAGCTCCTCAGAAAGCTGCACCTTAGCGGCGATAATCTTCTTCTGGCCGGGCAGGCCGTGATCCATAAGCTCCAGATAGAAATTATCCTCCCCGAACACCTCACGCGCTACCTCGGCCTGCTGGCGGGCCGCGGCGTAGTTGTCATCCAGAATCGCGCGGGCAATCGCCCCCTGCTTGCAGGCACTGAGTGCAATTAGCCCTTCTGCATGGTCGCTGAGCAGCTCCAGGTCGGCGCGAGGATGATAGTAGAAACCCTCCAGGTGGGCTTGGCTGACGATCTGGAGAAGATTGCGGTAGCCGGCCTCATTCTCAGCCAGCAGCGTCAGATGCCGAGTGCGCTGACCCTGGCGGGGAGCCCGCTCAAATCGGCTGTCAGAGGCCACGTAGATTTCACAGCCAATAATCGGCTTGACTCCGACGGCCTGGCACGCCTTATAGAAATCAATCGCCCCATACATCACGCCGTGGTCAGTCATCGCCACCGCCGGCATACCCAGCTCGGCAGCCCGCTGGGCTAGCTGGTCCAGACGGCAGGCGCCGTCCAGTAGACTGTACTCAGTATGAACGTGGAGGTGAGCAAACTGCTCGGCCATTGGCTGGTTTCCTTGTATTGGTGTGTAGTTTACTGTGATTTACCGGTAGAGACTGCTCCAAAACCCGTGGTCTATTGTTAGAAAGCGTTCCAAAACCGGTAGGAGGGGCATTCCTGCCCCAACACCTGCATGGCCCCAGTTAGCCAAAGACAGAGAGATCGATACCGCTGCCGCTTGGTTACTCCTCAGCGGGTTGCGGCCTCGGCTCTGGCATCTCAGCTTCGGCCTCTTCGCCCGGCTCGGCTTCCGCATCTTCTGCTGCTGTCGGCTCCTGCTCAGCAGCAACTACGGTGGTCTCCTCCCCAATCTTCTCCTGAAGCTGGCTGAGCATCGCCTCGAGCTGGTCCAGTTCAGCAATCAGCACCGGCCAGGCTGTCCGCTGCAGCGCATCCTGGGCGCCGCGCACGCTCCCGCTGGCGCTATCCAGTAAGTTCACGGTGGCGTCATCGCGAAGCTGGTCCAGTATTTCCACTATCTGCTCGGCGCCCTGCTGTAGCTGCTCATCGTCCACTTTGCCCTTGGCGCGCTCGACGGCGTCCACCACTTCCGGCACCAGCGGCGCCGGGGCCTGCATAGCAGTATCAATCGCCGCCAGCAGCGACGACGAAGCCGCGTTGCCTGCCTGCTGGGCGGGCAGATTACTGATGGCGATCAGCGCCCGTTCCAGGTGCTGGGCGATGACTGCCGCCGGAATCTCCGTGCGCAACGCCCGCAGCGTCGCAACCAGCCGCCCCAGTGCAGCATCCGTCTTCTCGGCTTGCTTGTTCGCGGCACCGCTGCGAGCAACTCCCGTCAGAGCCTTGGCCACGCGCAGATCCTCATCTACCGCCTCTACCCCGGACGGCGCTTGTGCCAGGGCCTCGCGGCGCCGAGCTTCCTCGGCCAGCTCTTCCAGCGTGCTGCCGGTCTGCTTGGTATATTCCAGGATCTCCTCCAGCAGTTGCTCCTGCTCAGTGGAGATTCTTGGTGCTTGCGGCTCAGGAGGCTGAGGCGGGCCGGTGGGAGCAACCTGCTGCTCGGGCTGACAACCGACGACCAGTAAGACACACAACACTACCGCAACGACGGAGCTAATAACACGCATCATTTACACCTTCCCAAGACGAGGTGTTGATGTCTGGAGGTACGGTTCTAATAATACCAATCTGCAGAGCAGTTGGCAAGGGCAATTCTTTCGGCGAATTGCTCCACGTTTGTACGACTCAGTTTCTTGGTACGCCCGGTTGCCCTACCAGGGCCTTGTCCCTATTGCGCCGCCTCCCCGATCCCTTCTGTGGGGCGCGCCGGCGACTGGGCATCCGCAAACATAGCCAGCAGGCGGGCGGCGTATGGGTGGTCGGGGGCGAGCAGCAAGGTCTGCTGCCATTCGGCCTGGGCCTGGTCGGCTTCGCCTAAAGCGTACAGGCTCACCCCGTGCCAGAAATGCAGGTCGGCATTGCTTTTGTCGCGGCGCACGGCGCGGGCCAGGATACTTTCAGCATCAGCCGGCTTATGCCAACAGATTAATGACTGGGCGTAAGCAACAGTGGCCGCCACCGAATCGGGGTTGGCCTCGTAGGCTTCCTGCAGCTTCTCCCGGGCCAGGGGCGCGCAGCAGCTACCAGCTTCCTCCTGCAAGTCGTGGTCAGGTAGCGCCGCGAAGAAGTCTTCCAGTATGCGGGTCAGGCAGACGTCGGCAGCGGTTCGCTCCATAGACGTAGCTCGCTTGGTCGCACCGCCGTGACCACCCGAGGTATCGAAGCGTTGCCGCCAGAACAGAATTTCCGCGCTGTCAACAGCGACGATAGCCAGCCTGATGCCCACTTTCGTTTTCTTGCGTTCGGAGAAGAAGCTCTTTTTCTCATACGTCTCCAGTTGCAGCACATTGCCATAGATGGCCCAATCGGCCCCTACCTTCGCGGCAAGGCGCACCGCATCATCCCTTCTCATCGGCACCCCCGGTTCCAGCTTTGTATCCTGGGAAACTACCGCCGTCACGAGGCCAGGAGGCACCACTCGGAAGCCTTCGCGGGTGAAGTAACGATGCAGATGATGCCGACAGACCTCGGTGTGGCGGGGAAGGTTCTTGTAATCCCAGAAGGGCAGCAGCGCGACCGTTACTTCAGAGGGAGCAGGAAGCTGCAACTGGGCTAATTCGTCAACAGTAGTGCCCTGAACCGACTCCTCGTCCGCTGGCACTAGCAGTGCGCCCACTAACACAGCAACAATGACCGTCAACAGCCTTGTTCGCCAGTTCTGCATACACAATCACTCCCAATGTATCCGGACTCGATGACCACCAGCGGCTCCATCATACATCCTCTCCGCCAGGAGGACAAGCGCATTGACAGTCTATTGCATGTATGATATACTTTAGTTGAGAAGAAGAGCCAGAGGGGGGAGCAATGGCCTGCCTCATCCCACGGGCAGGTTTTTGGTTGTCAGGCTCGATAACAGGCAGGAGTAGTATGGTGCCGCGGCGCAGATGGACACGACAGGCTATAATCCAGGAGATACACGATCTGCACGCCGCCGGTGAATCGCTGAGAACTCGCAACATGCGGCGGCTGGGCTACGGCGGCATGCTAGCGGCAGCGTATCGTGACCCCAGTCTGGGTAGTTGGCGGGCAGCAGTAGAGGCAGCCGGGCTGAACTATGAAGGGGCCGCGCCGCACCAACGCAAGTGGACGCGTACGCGCATAGTGGCAGCGATCACCCAGCTTCACCAGCAGGGCAAAGACCTCTCCTACACCGGTATGAAGCAGCAGCATCCCTATCTGCTGGTGGCGGCGCGGCGGCCTGATAACTTTGGAAGCTGGCAGGCAGCGGCAGAAGCAGCCGGTCTGGATTATGAGCAGGTGGCACGCCGCTGACTCAATCGAGCAAATGTGCAGGAGTAGCAGGCGCGGAAGGCGAAGTAGATATGGCCGGAGGGAAAACCTTGTCGAAGGCAGGTGCTGATTATGGCAGTAGAAATGTTCGTATACCGACTGCTTATTGACCTACAGGGCCGCGCGCTGGTAGTTCTGGCTGACGATAAAGCCGAGCAGCTTTTGCACATCTGGATAGGCCCGTTTGAGGCCCATGCCATAGCCCGGGTGCTCAAAGACGAACCATTTGAGCGTCCACTGACCCACGATTTGCTCTCATCGGTAATCGCTGAAACTGGCTATGCGGTCCAACAAGTAACCATAACTAGGCTGGAAAACAACACCTATTTCGCAGAAGTTTCTCTGACAAACTCAACTACAGCAACAGAGATTGACGCGCGTCCCAGTGACGCGATTGCGCTGGCGCTGCGGGTCGGGGCCCCGATATACGTAAACGAAGAGGTTCTCGAAGAGGCCGCTCAGTCCGCGACCCAGATGCGCGAAGATGCTGAAGAGATCGAGAAGTTCAAAGACCTGATGAGTGATATTGATATCCCTGAGAACTTCCCGGGCCGCGATATTCCCTCTGAAGAAAATACGGAGGACGAATAGTGAACGAACAGCCATCGTCTAAATGGTCTAAGTATTTCCTTGGTATCCTGATCGGCCTGATCCTGATCGCGTGGCTATGCCGGGTATATACTGATTACGAGTGGATGAAGTCAGTCGCGCAGGCTGCAGTGTTTGTAAAGATTCTGAGCACGAGAGTTATGCTGGCCGTAGTAGTTGGCGTCATCTGCTTCATCTGGTTTTACCTTAACATGCGTTATGCCCGCAAGCCGCTACCCGCAGATGTTACCTTCGTGGGCCGGCGGCTGCTGCCCGATGAGGAGCGCGAGCAGATTGAGCAGTATGCCGACCGCGGTCTGCTCATCATTGCCATCGTAGCCGGCCTGATGGCGGCGCTGGTGGCCAGCGGCAAGTGGCAGGATTACCTGCTGTTTACCAATGCCGTGGATTTTGGTGCCACCGATCCCATCTTGCATCATGAGATTGGCTTCTATGTGTTTAAGCTGAGCTTTATCCAGTATGTGTGGCGTTCTCTACTGTATGGTGTAATCATCGCCTTTGTCCTCAGCACGCTGGTGCATTTGTACCAGGAGGCCATCCGCTTTGTGGGCAACACCGTCCACATCATGCCGCGCGCCCGCCAGCATCTGTTTGCGCTGCTGGCCCTGGCCCTGTTCATCAAGATTTACGACTATCGCCTGATGCAGTTCAACCTGATGTACTCCACGCGCAGCCAGAGCTTTTTCGGCGCTTCCTACGCCGACCTTCACGCGAAGTTCCCCGTGCTCTACATCATGATGGCAGCGGCGTTAATCGCAGGAATATTGATGCTGGTCTGCATCCGCCGACGCGGCTTCAAGCTGGCCGGCTGGACGATCGGCATGCTGCTGGTGGTCTCGCTGCTGGCCGGCACAGCCTATCCAGCACTAGTCCATCAGCTCATCGTGAAACCCAATGAGCTGGCCGTGGAGACAAGATTCATACAACACAACATCCATGCAACCAACGAGGCATACGGACTGACCAATGCCAAAATCGGGAGATTCCCTGAAGAGCAGCCGCTGACCGCAGAAATCATCGCCAACAACCAGGAGACGATCAAGAGTATCCGGCTGTGGGACCACCGGCCCCTGGAGACTACCTACGACCAGAAACAGGGCCTGCGTCCCTACTATAAGTTCGCAGACGTGGACGTGGATCGTTACACCATAAATGGCGAATACCGCCAAGTGATGCTCGCCGCACGACAGCTCAATTACGCCGGATTACCCGCCAAGAGCCAGACATGGGTCAATAAGTACTTGACCTACACACACGGTTATGGCCTGTGCATGTCGCCGGTGCACGAATCGGCTGACGGCGGCCTACCCCGACTGTGGGTCAAAGACCTCCCGCCAGAAGGCAGTTACGATGAGCTGAAGGTAGAGCGGCCAGGTCTGTACTATATGGCCAAGCACGGCGCGCGCCTCATCGAGGTTATCGCGCCGCCCGAGCACCGACCGCCGCCGCCCGACGTCAACCGACCCGGTGGCCCGGAACAAGGAATGCAATACCAGGAGCCGCCCCCCTCGATCGGCGCCCAGACGGTACGTGTGGAGCAGACCGCGTACACCATCGTCAACACCAAGAATCGGGAGCTGGATTACCCCCAGACCGCAGCAGCCGGCCAAAACGAAATGACCCACTACGCGGGCACCGGTGGTGTCTCCATCAGCGGCCTGCTCCGGCGCCTGGTCTTTGCCATGCGCTTCAAGGACAAGAACATCTTGCTCACCCCGGCCCTTACCCTGGGAAGCAAGATCCAGATGAACCGCTACGTGCCTGACCGGCTCTATGCTATCACGCCCTTCCCAATAATGGTCTACGACCCCGATCCCTACCTGGTCTTGGTTGACGGCCAACTCAAGTGGATCTGCGACGCGTACACTGTTTCCCGCATGTACCCATATTCGACCCGAATGCCACCGCAACTCGGTTCGCTTAACTACATACGCAACTCGGTCAAGGTGGTCGTGGACGCCTACAATGGCAAGCCCACCTTTTACGTTTTCGACGAAAGCGACCCGGTCCTGCAGTGCTACCGCAAGATCTTTCCGAGCCTGTTCACTGACTCCGCCCAGATGCCTCCGGAATTACGGAAGCACATCCGTTATCCGCAGCTTCTCTTCCGGGTCCAGGCGGAAACCTACGCCCGCTATCACATGAAAGACGTGGGCACCTTCTACAATAACGAAGACGAATGGGCCATTCCTCCTGAGTTGTACGCCGGCTACCCACGGTCCATGGAAGCTTACTACATCATTCTCAAGCTCCCCGGCGAAGAGAGGGCCGAGTTCATCCAGATGGTGCCGATGGTCCTGAAGGGCCGGGAGGATAAGAACCTGGTGGCCTGGATCGCCGCGCGTTCCGACGAGCCGCACTACGGCGAATTGCTCGTCTACCAGTTCAGCGCGGCTCAGTTCTTCCTGGGCCCGATGCTGTTCGAGTCACTCGTTGACCAGGACCCGGCCATATCCGAGAAGCTGACTCTGTGGGGCCAGAGTGGTTCCCAGGTCATCCGCGGCAATACCCTGGTGATCCCCATCGAACAGTCGCTGCTGTATGTCGAGCCGATCTACCTGGTCTCGACCGAGACACCCTTTCCGGTCCTGCACCGGGTGGTCGTCGCCGCGGGGAACGAGATCGTAATGGAGCCGACCCTGGACCAAGCCCTGGCCAAGCTGTTTGGTCGGGCCGCGCGGGTCACAGTCGCCAAAGAGCCCACAGCGGAGGTGGCTGAGCCAAGCGCGCCAGAGGCACCGACACCGGCCGGCGTGGACGTTGATAAGCTGGCCCAGTTGATCCGCGAGGCCCAGACGCTGTCAGCCGAAGCGGACCGGCTGCGACGCACTGGTGATCTGGCCGGCTATCAGGCTAAGAATGAAGAACTGCAAAAGGTCATCAAGCAGCTTGGCGCGGCAGTCCAGTAGCGCCAGCCCCGATAAAGAGCAAGCCAAATGGCCTCCCGGCGACTGTCGGGAGGCTTTTTTGGTGGATTGGCGAAGATTCCAGGAGGCAAAGCACAGGTATGACTATGCACGAGTTGCCAGAACAAGCTAGAGCGGGACTAAGTGATATAGAGGCCGTCGTGTTCGACTTCGACGGAACGCTGGTCCACACCGACATTGACTTTGCCGCAATGCGGCAGGGCATCGTCGAGCACCTGCGCAAGTGGGGTCTGTGGGAGCCGGGCGCCGAAGAAGATCGATATATCCTGGAGCTGGTTGCCTGGGCCGAGGAGCGACTGCAGGATGACCCTGACCGCCAGCAGCAGTACCGGGAAGAGGCCAAAAAGATCCTCCACGAGGTCGAACTGCCCCACTGCCGGCGGGCTGAACCGTTCCCGGGCGTGCCCGAGGCATTGCAGCGACTGCGCGCGGCCGGCCGGAAGATAGGCATCATCACTCGCAATAGCCACGAAGGCGTCGCTGCGGTGCTTTCCCGCCATCCGCTGCCCTATGAGGTGCTCATCACACGCGACGACCTGCGCAATGTCAAGCCGCACCAGGAACATCTCGAGCAAGCTCTGACCGAGCTGGGTGTGGCGGCCTCGCAGGCGCTGATGGTCGGCGACCACGCCACCGATATCCAGTGCGGGCGGGCTGCCGGCGTGCGCGCCTGCGGGGTGCTGACCGCCAAGACCACCCTGGAGCAGTTCCACGAGCTGGGCGCCGACTTCGCGTTTCGGGACGTGCCTGCGCTGGTCGAAGCATTGCTGGATGAGGAGCTGCTATGAGCAAAACTCCCCTGCCAATCGGTAAGCTGTCGGCTGAGTTTCTGGCCGAGCTGCTGGCCGAGCTTGATACCGACGACTCCTCGGTTATCGTCGAGCCGGGCATCGGGCGCGATGTTGCCGTCCTTGACGTCGGCGCCCAAGACTACCTGGTGGTCACGTGCGACCCAATCACCTTCGCCACCGATGCACTCGGCTACTATACCGTCTGCGTCAACATCAACGATATCGCCACCAGTGGCGGCGTGCCCCGCTGGATGCTCACCACGCTACTGCTGCCGGCGGGCGGCAGTGATGAGGCACTGGTGCGGGATATCTGGCAGCAGCTTCGCCAGACCGCCGCACAATGGGATATTCTGCTGGTCGGCGGGCATACCGAGGTGACGGCTACCGTGGAGGTGCCGGTGACCAGTGGGATGATGATCGGAACAGTCCCGCGCGGCGAGCAGATTGCCGCCTGCGGTGTGCAGGTGGGCGATGAGATCGTTTTGCTGGGGCAGGCCCCGATCGAGGGAACGGCGCTGCTGGCCCGTGAGTTAGGGGAGATGCTGAGCGACGAGGGTTTCACCAGTGAGGAAATTCAGCAGGCTGCCGGACTACTCTTTGACCCCGGCATCTGTGTGCTGGACTATGCAAGATTGGCGACCGAAACCTGTACAGATATCCACGCGATGCACGACCCGACCGAGGGGGGCATCGCTACGGGCCTCTGGGAAATGGCCACCGCTTCGGACGTTGGTTTGTGCGTCGAGGCGGAGGCGATTGAGTTAGTGCCGCTGGGCGAGCGGTTCTGCAGCGCCCTGGGTATTGACCCGCTGGGGCTGATTGCCTCCGGCTGCCTGCTGGTGGCGGTGCCCGAAGCAGAATCTGACCAGCTCGTCGCAGCCGCCGCCAAAGCTGACATCCCCGCCGCCATCATCGCCACCGCCCTACCCCCCTCCGCAGGCCTCACCATAACCACCGCCGGCCAAACCCACCCCCTCCCCCGCTACGACCAGGACGAGTTGACGAGGGTGCTGTAGAGAGGTATCCTTGACGGCGTGAAGCTGCAGTGGACTCAGTGAGCACGCACGCAAGGGTCCAGAGGTAAGAGAGATGTCCAGCACGATGACGGCCACGGCTGGGCTGGTGGTCACTGCACTCCTGGCCTGGTATGCGGCGGAGTGGGTACGATGCGTGGACGAGGGGCGGGCGATGCCCCTGGTTCGGAACCCCCTGGCCCTCTTCCGGCTGGCGGTGCGGAGGCTGTGGCGAAATCGGCGATTCCTCGCAATTCTGCTGCTCTGTTGGCTCGCCTCGGCGGCTATCTACTGGCTGGTGCTGGATCCCCTGGTCTATGCCCCAATGCGACAGCAATGGGAGGTAGAGCGAAGTAGTGGCCTGCCTGAAACTGAGCCAAGTATTCGCGACGCGCCCCACTTCGCCGGTGTGTTCCGGGGACGGGCTGTTATCATCGGTGGTGGCGGCATATGGGGAAGCACTCCTCGCCACTGGATATTGCGGGGGCTGCCGCAGTTCCGGCGCATTGGCCTAGATAGCGCAACCTCCTATGGTAGGCGCATGGACTTGCTGGCACTAGGGGTATTGGCGGTGGTGCTCATTGTGCTTTGGTTTAGGCGGCCGGCGTGGCTCCCGACAGCTTGTCACCGCCAACTGGCATGGCCGATCTACCTGACTTCTGCGGCATTCCTCGTTGCTGCCTCCTTCAATTTATTCGGACTTCTTGCTATCAAGTACCGCGCAATACCCCTGCTGCCCTTTTGGCTGTTATCGGTGCACACAGCATTGTACTTATTGCTGGACGCCTTCACGTCGGCCGTGTTTGTAGCACTGTTATGGCATCTATTCGTGCAAATTGGACGAGGCCAGCACTGGAACTTGCGCAGAGCAGTGATGGGAGCCCTTCACAGTTGGTTGCCAATCGGGTGGCTTCTGTTACTGTTGTCTTTCCCCCTGTCCATGACATCCATCTTATGGCCGGTCGGCACCAACACGTGGTCGTTACTGGTTAGAGCCTTGCTGGACACACTGTACTACATCCCCACGCTGCTTCAGATCGGGCTAGTTTTTGTGCCGTGGATAATCTTGGCGGAACAAACCAGCCTGATCGCAGGACTGAAAAGACACCTTCAACTAATCTACACTCGTTGGTGGGACCTGGTGGTGATGCTGCCGCGGTGGCTACTAGTCACGGTGCCAGTGTACGCAATAATAAGCACATTGAGCACATTAAGCACACCAGCCACATTCCCCAGACCAACCATTGGGACAACTGTCCTGGGGACCTCGCTAGGCTTCGCCCACTCGCTGGTGGAGGTGGTGGTGCTGGTAGCTGTTGTGGTGCTGTACCAGCAGCTAGCAAGAACGGAACCCCGTCCGCTTGAGGACATGTATCAGACCCTGCGCGGGTTGTGGAAAACTTTGGGGAGAGTGTGGAAGCGTGTTGAGCATCCCGCGGGATAACCTAGACAGATATTCCCTAAATTGGTGCCGAGGCCCGTGCATAGAATTGGGGATAGGCGGGGGAAGAGATGTAGATAGCGCGGGGAGAAGAGGGACGGAGGAACCAGGGTTAGACTACTTCCAGGAGGCTGGCGGCGGCGAGGAAGTCGGTGGTTAGTACCTGCTTGACCTCGCCGCCGAAGCGGCGCAGCATCCCCAGGACTTCCTCAACAGCAACCCCGCTCATAGCCAAGTCTAACAGCCGCGGGTACTCCATCAGCAGCTCCTCGTCGGTGTGGGCGAGGACCGTCGAGACCTGGGTGAGCAGATCAACCAGATTGGTGAAAGCGTCGGTGCCGCTGTGGGCCAGGGGGTCGCCGAGGAGGTCCATCATATAGGCTTCGTCGGGCAGGCCGGCGGCCAGCATAGAAAGGCGGCGCAGCAGGCAGGGAATACAGCCGCCGCACTGGCGGTGCTGGCGGCCCGCCATCCAACAGGAAACTGTTTTCTGAATGTCCAGGGGGCTGAGCACCGGCCGTAGAAAGTCGCTGATAAGCTCGGCCTTGGTTTGATATATGAAGGGATTCTGCACCCGACAGCTCCAGCCGGCCTGCTCACAGAGCGTGTTGAACTGGTTGATGACGCCCGGGTCGGTGCTGCGGGTAGAGAAGCTGCCGATGCGGGCGCGGGTCAGCGGCAGGGCGGCGGTAAGCACGCCATTTTCGGGAAGGTAGACCTCTTCGAGGCCAGTCGTAGCGGCAGCGACCGCACCCAGCACCATAAACAGTAGCGAGCGGGCCCGACGGGAGTCTTCGCGCTCTTCTGGTTGAGGGTAGGGCAGAGCCTGCTCGCGGCTGGTCTCAGGAGCGGCATGCACCGCGCTGGTCACGTGGCTTGCCGGCCAGTTGTTGCGCAGCACTGTGACAACGCTATCCTGGGCCTGGCGCACCGTGGGATTGCCCGAATAGTGCAGGACAAGATGCGGTCGGCGCTTGGCCTCGAGCAACATTGCTGCCCCAGCCAACGAGTCAACCCCGCCGGAGAGCAGGCTCACGCAATCCGCCTCAAAGTTAGCAGGGCGTTCATCTGCGGCAGGCTCATCTGTCTCGTCGGTGCGCGGCAAGAAAGCGAGCGTGAAGTTGTCGCCGGTTAGACGCTGGACGAGGCCAATGAGCAGGCCGGCGTTGGCCTGCCAGAAATCAAGTTCGCGCACAACCAGGCATAGCTCAATGTCGCGGACCCACTGCTCGTTGCGACCGCGGGGAACTGCAATATCAGCCAGGAAGATACCAGTGGCGACATCAACAAAGTCACGGGCCAGCGGGCTGAGGGGAGCGGGCAGGTGCTGCTGCAGCTCTGTTAGGGTAATGGTGGCATTGCGGCGGGGTGAGCGCCAGTCCAGCAGCCAGTCAGCCCCCTCAGGATTGCAGAGCCCGACCAGATCAGAGTCATCTGCCCCCTCAATTTGCAGCACCCGTACAGGCACCGTTTATGCTCCTCCGGCCAGAACATCCAATCCTGCGGTAATGCCTTCAGCAACCATCGGCTCTAGCAGCTTGATGCGCTCGGCGGTGGTGAGCTGCACCGATTCCTGGAGCTGATCCTCGAAGCCAGCCAGGCTTACGGCGGTAGTGGTATCACGGCAATATCGGGCCACCTCGTCAAGCAGTCGAGAACTGTGGCTGACCGAGGGGAAGGCCTCCGTCCCCACAAAATCACCAATATCACGAGCCACAAAGTAACGGAAGACCTGGTCAAAGTCGTGACCCAAGAACCGCTCGCCAAGTGCGGTGAGGTTTCGTTCGGTGAAATAACGTCCGAAGTCGGCTTCGACCTGGGCAGGCTCTGCCTGGAGGATGCCTCGCCCACCAGCAGCGACATCCATAACGGTGTTGCTGAGGGCATCCAGAGCCAGTTCGCCGAAGCGCGAACTGACCTGGGCTGCGATGATACGCTGCTGGGCTTGATCACGCAGCAGGGCAGCCAAAGAGACAACCGGGGCAGCGGCAAAGGCGTGTACACCGGCTAACAGCTCGGAAAGGCCCTGCGTAGCCACCTGGTAACTGCCCGACAGCAGGGCATCGAGGTCGTAGGCTACGCTGGGCCCACGCATCTGCTGGCGGGTCTCGGAGCTCAGCGCCGCCACGATCCGTCCCACTACCTCACCGGGCAGGGGATTCGGCTGCCTGTAAAGCTCTCTTACCCGCTCCCACTGGGGGGTGGCAGGCGAACGGTGTGCGGTTGATGTTCCCATAGTACTAAATGATCTTTCCTCAAACTGGCCACTGCGCTGCAATTGTTATATTCCTCCTCGGCTCTAATTCTCCTCCTCCGATAAAATATCGGCTCTGCGCAATTCAGTCTTGACTCGCGCCGGGGCTATCCTGTAGTCACACGCCGCAAGTACACACAATAAGTATGCGCTGCTACTACCCCGCTATGGCTCAGTTATAACTCAGAAGGCATCAAAAAACTCTGAGTTGTCCACAATTTATGCCCAGTTTTCCCCAGAGTTTTCCACAATTATGGATTTGGGGCAGGCATCTGTCCAGGACACAACAGGGAGAGTTAAGGTGTTGCTGACGCTGATTTCCGGCAGCTATCTTCTGTAAGGAGCAACGTCTTGGCTATGGCAGCAGATTATGGGGCATAGAGAGAGGATGCCGCCGATTCGGTGAGGATTTGGGGCTGGTTAGGCATATTAGTCCACTGAAATAGGGGACCTTGGAAAAAACTTGTAATAATTTTGGAAATTGCTGGTTTTTCCTCTTTACATCGGTTTTGATTTGTGCTATACTTACTCTACATCTGGGAGGGCCCACGTTTTCCACATTTGTGGATAAATATTGTGGAAAAGTCGGGGAAGCCGGTTTAGTTGTAATCTTTCGCAGCACTACTTAGCAACCATCACTGCATCCTTACCACGCACTAGAACTTGACGCAATAACCACACCTCAGCAGCCGAACCTGGCGGTATCCTCTCACCTTTCGAGCCGAATGCCTGGATAGCCAGTCTTATGTCTGGATAGCTCACTTTTATACACATAGAGGTGTTGGCATGCCCGAAACGATCTCATCGTCGGGACTTGCGCAGCTTTGGCAATCAGCTCTTCCCCAGTTAGCTGAGAGCGTGGGCCACGCGGCTTGCGACAGTTTCCTACGCAGTGCGCAGGTGCTGGAGTTTGATGGCGAGACGCTTCTGTTAGGCGTTGCCAATGAGTTCGCACGTGACTGGTTAAGGGAGAAGCACCTGCCAGCAATAAGCTCGTGCCTAAGCGAGCTGGTGGAAAAGCCCGTGCGCGTGGAGATGCAGGTCGTAGAGCACCAAGCCAATCAGCCAATGCCGCAGACAGTGCACACCGCGCCAGCCACGCCCGTCGCTACGGGCTTTGGCAGTGTCCCCCTGAATCCGAAGTACACATTTGAGAACTTCGTAGTAGCCGACTGCAATCGCTTTGCCCACGCCGCTGGCCAGCAGGTTTCTAAGTCGCCGGGCAAGAGCTACAACCCGTTCTTCATTCATAGCAAGGTCGGACTGGGCAAGACCCATCTACTGCAGGCAATTGGGCACGCAGTTGTTGAGCACAATCCCAACTTGCAGGTGGTATACATCTCGGCGGAAAGCTTCGTGAACCAGCTTATCGGGTCAATACGCGATAACCGCACTGCCCAGTTCCGACGCCGTTACCGCAATGTAGATGTCTGGCTGGTGGACGATGTTCAGTTTATCGCTGCTATCAAGGGGCCAGCATCAGAGGAAGAATTCTTCCACACCTTCAATACCCTTTACGAGACGAATAAGCAGGTGGTGATTGCCAGCGACGCGCCTCCCCGGCACTTGCAACTGATGAACGACCGGCTGCGCAGTCGTCTGGAGATGGGTATAGTTGCCGACCTGCGCTGCCCCGACGTCGAGACCCGCATTGCTATTCTCGATAAGAAGGCCCAGTCTGAAGGTCTGGACCTGCCTCGCGAAATACTCACTTACATCGCCGAGAAGATCGAGTCCAATATCCGGGTGCTCGAGGGGGCGCTGCTCAAGGTATGTGCTCAGATCTCTCTTACCAACGAGCAGCCAACGCTGTCGGCCGTGGAGGAATTGATCTCCGACTACTCAACCGCCGCCGCGCCCAGGTCGGTCTCAGTACGAGATATTGCTGAATATGTGGCCGACCAGATGGACTGTCCCCTGGAGGACATGCTGGGACCGAAGCGCAATCAGGAGATTGTCTGGCCGCGGCAAGTAGCCATATACCTATGCCGAGAGCTGACCAACAATTCACTGGCCAATATCGGCGACTTCTTCGGCGGTCGGGACCACAGCACTATCCTGCATGGATATAACAAGGTAAGTGAACTGCTGGAGACCGATGAAGAAGTGCTGTGGTTGATCAATGATCTGAAGAGTGGTCTGCAGGCCTAACTTGCTATCGCTGTTGACAACTAGCAGATAGCCTGTTGACAAGACGGGGAAGATTAGGCATAATTAATCCCGGTGTGGATACTGTGCAAAACCAGTTGAGTTCTACTCAGCGCTTTCCCAACGTTATCTACACCGATATTGTTTGTTTCATAGGCACGAGCGGGCTTTTCCACGCAATCCACTGCCTTACTACTACTAGGACTATATATAAGTAAGAGAATTGCCGTAACAGCAGAGCCGGGGACAACTGCCTAAAATTGCTGTCCGACTCTGTAGTGGGCAGAGCCTACGACACTGTTTTGTTAGAGAGCCGACACTGTCACAATTGTTCTGAGGAGGAACGTAGATGCTAAATGCTAAGTGCTCGCAGGACGAGCTGTATAATATCGTGCAAACTGTGGGTCGCGGTGTGTCGGGACGCAGCACCCAGCCGGTGCAGAATAATATCTACCTCTCATCGCAGGATGATGCCCTGCGGCTGGTGGCGACAGATCTGGAGTATGTGAGCATCGACGCCACCATCCTGGCGACAGTGAGCGATGAGGGAGCCACGACCGTCCCGGCGCGCTACTTCACGCAAATTGCCACTAGCCTGCCCGGCGGGGATGTTGAGCTGGTGGCTGATGAAGCTAATAACCTGGCAATTAGCTGTGGCAGCGCCAGCTACGATATTCGTGGGGTTTCTGCTGATGATTTCCAGATGCTGCCGGAGATAGCTGATGCCACAGAATTCTCCGTGCCACAAAGCCAACTGTCTGAGTTGCTGCGGCAAACTGCCTTTGCCGCCTCTGATGATGAGACCCGCCCCATCCTGACCGGGGTGTTGTTTGCGTTGGAGGATTCTGGTCTGCGCCTGGTTGCTACCGACACCTATCGGCTAGCCCTGCGCACCAGTGAGAATGCGGTTGACCAGGCCGAGGAAGCTATCGTGTCCGTGAAGGCGCTCAATGAGGTGTTGCGCATTCTGGATGACGAGGCAGATGAGCTAGTTGAGATCGCGATCTCCAGTGATCTGGTCAGCTTTGAAGTCGGCTCGATCACGATAGCATCTCGGCTGATTGAGGGGGAGTTCCCTAACTACGAGAAGGTTATCCCCGATGAGGATCAGTTGGACAAGTATATTACAGTGAGTACGGCAGAGCTAGAGAGTGCCCTACGACGTGCTCTGATCGTAGCGCGCGAGGATGCCAATCGCGTGGTCTTTCACACCAGTGAAGAAGGGCTGCGGATAACTGCGGCCAGCCCGGATGTCGGGCACGTTGAGGAGGAGATACCGGCGAAGCTGGAGGGCGAGGCGATTGAGACAGCCTTCAATGCTAGCTACATTCTGGATATGTTGGACGCGGCCCGCAGTGAGGAAGTGCGAATTGCTCTGTCCCGTCCCCTGGAGCCTGGGGTAATACGACCCAGCGACCGTGATGACTACACCTACGTCGTTATGCCCATGCAGATAATGTAGGGCCGAATGCTCTCACAGCGGCGGTGGCTGGCTGGTGCGGAGCGCGAAGGACGCAAGTCAATGACTAACAGCAGGCCCCGGGCCGAGTAGGACCGGGGCTTACTTTTACACAGTTGGCAAACGCTGAGCTGAACCCCTGACTTTGTATATATCAAAGCTACGACTACAATACTTGCGCTGCTACCAGCAGCTCGCCGTGGACTTGCCACCGGGGCCGAATTTGTTTGTCGGGCCTAACGCCAGTGGCAAGACGAGCCTACTGGAGGCAGTCTTACTGCTAGCGACTACCAAGTCTCCCCGCACCACCTACGATCGCGAGCTGGTGCAGTGGGGCAGGTCCTGGGGACAGGCAGCCGGCCGCTTTGAGTTTGACAGCGGCCCGCCGCGAGCTATTGCGGTGACCTTACAGGGCCAATGCAGCTCAAGGCCTGAAGGGGAGGCGCCGCCCTCCTATCTGACCGGGGCCAAGTGCGTACAGATTGACGGACAAGTAGCGAGTTCAGTGGCAAGGGTCGTCGGTGAGGCGCCGGCCGTGTTGTTTACGCCGGACGATCTGGAGATAGTCAAGGGCCCGGCCGGCGTACGCCGCCGGCTATTGAACATGGCAATAGCCCAGATAACCCCGCGCTACCTCGCTGACCTGCACCGCTATCGGCGGGCCCTCCGACAGCGCAACGAGTTGCTCAAGCAGGTGGCGCAAGATAAGGCCGACGGGGCCAGCCTGGCGCCCTGGACAAGTCAGCTTGTCGAGGCGGGTGTGCGGATCAGCGCTGACCGCGAACAGTTTCTCAACCAACTAAGTCCTGTGGCAGCACAGTTGCAGAGTCAACTGACTGGTGACACCGAGCAGATAGGCATCTGCTACAGTAGCTCTCTAGCCGGGGCAGGGGATGACCAGCAGCGTGAGGCGGTTTTTCGGGAACAACTGGACAGGCAGTTTGACCGCGAGCTGCAGCGGGGTGCCACGCAGGTCGGGCCTCATCGCGACGATGTGGAAATCACCGCTGACGGTCGCTCGCTGCGCCGCTTTGGGTCACAGGGCCAGCAGCGGACGGCGGCGCTTGCCCTGAAGCTTGCTGAAGCCCAGGTAATTGGCCGGCGGCGCGGGGAGCTGCCTATCCTGCTGCTGGATGACTGTTTTTCTGAATTGGACAACCGGCGGACGGGCGGGCTGCTGGAACTGTTGGGCAGCTTCCAGCAGGTGCTGGTGACCAGCGCAGCGCCCAGTGACAGCTTGCGAAAGGCAGATTGGGCGGCCTGGTATGGGCTGGCGGGCGGAGAGATCAGGCAAGCCCAGGGAGTGGCGGCAATCGATGGCTAAGAAGCGCAGCGCCCGAACCAGCGACGTGGGCGAGATGCTCACCGACTACATGGCCGACCACGGATTGCTGGCCAAGAGTCGGGAGATGCTGGCCGCGTTTGTGTGGGCGGAGGTGGTCGGCAAGTGGTATGCCCAGCATACCCAGGTGACGCAGATCCGCGACGGTGTGCTAATAGTGCACTGCGATTCAGCGCCCCGCGCTCAGCAGTTGCAGCTTGATTCTGAGCGTATCAAGGAAAAGCTCAACAAGCGGCTGGACGGCAACTTCATCAAGGAGATACGGGCGACCAGTAGTCGGGTTGGCCGCGGGCGCCCTGCCCCAACCATAGCAGAGACCGAAGAAGAGCCGCTGCCCTCGCCTGCTGAGCTTGCGCAGCTACAGGTGCCGCAGCAGGATGCGGATTTTATTAGGGCGCTGGCCGAGAAGATGGACGATGAAGGGCTGCAGCGCCAATTTTCGGCGGCAATGACCAACTTCTGCCGCCTGCAGCAGTGGCGTCGGGCTGAGGGCTACCGGCCCTGTCCCGAGTGCGGGCGTTTGGTCGCGCCCGACCAGAGGTGTCCTGTCTGCCATCCGGGACGCATTCCCCAGCAGGGCAATCCCGATTTCGATGAATCCTACGACAACAATAGGGGTGGATAAGATGGCCAAGCAGTACGAAGGTAAGCTTGAGAAGATTGACGACTACCGCTGGCGACTGCCCCGTGCAGAAAGCGTGGGTATGAACACTGATGGCATATTATATGCCGACGACGTCTTGTTCGAGTCGCTCAAGGAGGATGCTGCGCTGTGGCAGATTGCCAACGTCGCCTGTATGCCGGGGATTGTCGGGCCGGCGCTGGCGATGCCCGACTGCCACTACGGGTACGGCTTTCCCATCGGCGGCGTGGCGGCATTCGACACCGACGAGGGCGTCATCTCGCCCGGTGGTGTCGGGTACGATATCAACTGTGGCGTGCGGCTGCTGCGCACTGACCTGGAGCACGCCGATGTCAAAGGTCGCCTGGAGAAGGTTGCTGACCAGATATTCTCAGCGGTTCCGGCTGGCGTGGGCAAGAAGGGGCGCATTAGCATGAACCGCAGCCAGCTAGATGAAGTGTTCGTCAAGGGGGCCCAAGCAGCAGTGGCGCGCGGCTACGGGCGGGCTGAAGATTTGGAAGCCACTGAAGAGCGCGGCTGCCTGCCCGGGGCCGATCCCGCCGGCCTCAGCGAGCGGGCGGTTAAGCGCGCCCGGCCGCAGCTCGCCACCTTGGGGAGCGGCAACCACTTCATCGAGATTCAGGTCGTTGACCAGATCTATGACGAGCAAGTGGCTTCTGCCTTTGGCATCGAAGCGCCCGGCCAGGTGACGGTGATGATTCATACCGGCTCGCGTGGCTTCGGCCACCAGGTCTGCGACGACGCGCTGGATGTGATGCAGAAGGCAGTGCGCAAGTACAACATCGAGCTGCCCGACAAGCAACTGGCCTGCGCGCCGATTGGCTCGCCGGAAGGGCAGCGGTACTACCAGAATATGGCCTGTGCCGCTAATTACGCCTGGGCCAATCGCCAGGCGATTACCCACTCGGTGCGGGAGGCCTTCAGTAAGGCCTTCGGTCAGGGGGATGAGAAGCTGGGGCTGGAGCAGATCTGGGACGTGGCCCACAATATCGCCAAGTTTGAAGAGCACCGCGTAGATGGTGGCAGCAAGCGGCTGTGCGTCCATCGCAAGGGGGCCACACGCGCCTTTGGGCCGGGTCATCCTGATGTGCCTCGGCAATACCGGCAGGTCGGCCAGCCGGTGCTGGTGCCCGGTGATATGGGGACGGCCTCGTACCTGCTGGTCGGCACGGAGGCGGCTATGGAGCAGACCTGGGGTTCGACCTGCCACGGCGCGGGGCGGCAGATGTCGCGGACCCAGGCGCGTAAGACCAAGTCTGGCGAGCAGGTCATCCGGGAACTGGAGGCGCAGGGCATTGTGATCCGCGCCGCCGGCAGAAAGACCGTCGCCGAGGAGATGCCCGAGGCGTACAAGGATGTGGACCGGGTCGTGGAGGTCTGCCACCAGGCGGGCATCTCGCGCAAAGTCGCCCGCCTGGTGCCAATAGCGGTGATGAAAGGCTAGCCGTCGCGACCGAACTTTCGGAAACGGTCAGGTGTCAGATTATGAGGTCATGCGTCGCAGGCTGACCGTGGTACCACTATGGCTTAAGGAGGCGGGAGCAGTGAACAGATTGCAGGCAGTCGTGATGGTCGGATTGGTCCTGGCGGTGACGTGCGCGGCAGGCGCCGGGGCCGCGGAGACGGAGAAGACGTCGGTGCGAGTCATTGACGTTGCGGTGTTCAAGCACGGGTACGGCTTCGTGATGGCCGAAGGGCAAGGTCAGCCCACCGCAGGCTGGGTAACCTTTGACAAGGTCCCGCAGGCCAGTCTGGGCACGCTGTGGCTGTACAGCCCCGACGAGGGAGTCACGGTGGATCGCTCCGTGGCGGAGGTCAAAGACCTTAGCGAAGCCGACGACGCGCAGAGCATTGATGACCTACTGCTGGCTAATGTCGGCCAGGAGGTAGTTATCACCGGGCCCGACGAGCAGAGATGGGTGGGGAAGCTGCGGGAGCCGCTGGCTACCGAGGGCAGCCCGACCGGCAATCGGGACGACGAGACTATCTGGGCGGCGGTGCCGCCACGGGAACGGCCCGGGCGCAAGCAGGTCTCACACGCGGTACTGGAACAGGGCAATGGCCAGCAGGTGGTCATACCCAAGAGTATGATTAGGACGATTGCCTTCGCGGATAACCCTGTGCGCATCGTTACCCTCACTCGCCCGCAGCAGGTGCTCTCCGCGCGGCTGGTGAAGGGCGGCAAGACGGTGGTGAGCAAGTCAAATGTGGGCATGGCGTATATGGCGAAGGGCCTCCAGTGGACACCGTCGTACCGGCTGGAGTTGGGGGAGACCAAGGGAGACGCGCGCCTGCGGTTGCAGGCGACGGTGATAAACGATGTGGTGGACCTGGACAACAGCAATCTGCACCTGGTCGTGGGCGTACCCCATTTCATCCAGCAGGACGAGATCTCCCCGCTGTCGCTGCAGATGGCCTGGACGCGGCTTTCGGGCTATTTTGCCCCGCTGCAGGGACGGGAGCGAGAAGTCTACGCCCGCGCGGCAATGTCGCAGGTGGCCGTTGGGTACGGGGGGTACGGCGGTGGTGGCTATGGTAGCTATGGCTATGGCGCCGCGATGCCGGGAATGGTAAGTGGGGAAGCGATGCCGGTGCCGCAGGTGACGGGCCTGGGCGCGGAGGAGCTGTTCTTCTACCACGTGCCGGAGATGACGCTGGCCAGGGGTGGCCGGGCCGCGGTGGGCATCTTCGACGAAGCGGTCAAGTACGAAGATGTCTACCTGCTGAATATCATTGACGAGCCGGGGACAGCCTATCGGCGCTACTCCCCGCGCTATACCCGCGAGCGCGGCGGGCAGCTGGATGAAGAGGCCGAAGCGCTGGCCCGCGAGCTGGCTCGGCCCAAGGCCTGGCATGCGCTGCGCATCAAGAACGAGACCGAGCAGCCCTGGACAACCGGCGCGGCGATGACGGTCAAAGGCTGGCGGCCAATTGCCCAGAGTATGTTGACCTACACGGCGATCGGCGCGCAGGTGGACGTGCGCACGACGATTGCACCCGATATCGGCGTCCGCAGGGCCGATAACGAGACCGCTCGGCAGCAAAAGGCGTATCATGTTTCCGGGTATGACTACGACCTGGTGACGGTGACCGGGGAGATTAAGATCACCAATCACAAGCAGGAGCAGATCCGGCTCATCGCCACCCGGCGCATCGAGGGCGAGGTCAGCGAGGCGACGGCCGAGGGCGCCTTCACCAAGCTGGGCGAGGAGAGCTTCGGGATTAACCCGACCTCGCAGATCAAGTGGGACATCAAGCTGAGCGCGGGCGAGGAGAAGACGCTGACGTATGTGTACACGGTGTACGTGAGGGTGTAGGGATGTAGGGAAGTGGGGCAGTGACTCAGTGAGATTCGATCCGGCCGGGCATCGGCGGCGATCCATTCGGGTGCCTGGGCATGATTATTCCCAGCTAGGTGCCTATTTCGTGACTATCTGCACGCGGAACCATGAGTGCCTGCTCGGCAGTGTCTCGGCGGGGCGGGTAGAGTTGAGCGATGTCGGGCAATACGTATGCCAGGAATGGGCCGCCCTGCCGGAGCGGTTCGCCACGGTTGAAATGGACGCGTTCGTCGTTATGCCCAATCATTTGCACGGGATTATTGTCATCAAACCTGTAGGGGCGCTACTTGCTGCGCCCAGGTCTGAGAACGCAGGGGACGCAGCAAGCGGCGCCCCTACGGTGGCGAGGGGCGGTACAGGGGACGCGGCAAGCAGCATAGAGGGCGCAGCAAGCAGCGCCCCTACGGTTGGTGATGTTGTGCGGGCGGTCAAATCCATTACCGCGATAAAGGGCAATGGCATGTTGGGCACACCGGGCCAGGCGTTTTGGCAACGCAATTACTATGAACGCATCATCCGGGACGACCAGGAGCTGGCCCATATCCGTGAATATGTCGCCCTCAATCCTAGCCAGTGGGACACCGATCGAGAAAACCCTGAGGCACAGCAGGAAGAGGGCCCGGAACCGTCGCTGTAGGGGATGAAATCGCCGTCGTGGCTGACGCAACCACCGGGGTAGAAAGACGAGGCGGTTACCTGCTACGGAGGAATCTGTTCTGTCCGAACATAACCACGATGAACAATTAACTTCGCCTGATGAGGTGAAGGAGCCGAAGCTGAAGTTTGCGATTGCGCTGACTTCGGTGATCCTGGTTGGCGAGATAGTTGGTGGCTGGTGGACGGGGAGCCTGGCGCTGCTCAGCGATGCCGGGCACGTCTTCGGCGATGTGTTTGCGCTGGTGCTGGCGCTGATGGCGTTTCGCCTGTCGCAGCGGGCGCCCACGCGCGAGCACACCTTTGGGATGCACCGGGCGGAAGTCTTCGCGGCGCTGATTAACAGCCTGCTGCTCGGGCTGATCGCCCTGACGATCTTCTTCCGAGCATACGACCGGCTCTTCGCGCCCACCGAAATCAAGAGCGGCTGGATGCTGGTAATCGGACTGGTCGGCCTGCTCGTGAACGTCATCGTGCTGACACGGTTAAGTGGGCACGGCGGAGACATCAACCTGCGGGGGGCTTACCTGCACGTGCTGGGCGACCTGCTGGCATCGGTGGGCGTGGTGATTGCCGCCGGACTGATTGCGCTCACCGGACAGTACATCTTTGACCCGATAATCAGCGTGGCTATCGGGCTGCTGATACTGTTCAGTGGCCTGCGTCTGGGCCGGGAGGCGGTGCATATCTTGCTGGAAGGCGTCCCGCGGGACGTTGACCTGAAGCAGGTTGCTGAGGCCATCACTGCGTTGGATAATGTGGTCAGTGTGCATCACATCCACGCCTGGAGTCTGTGCTCGAACTATACTGCGATCAGCGCGCACATAGTAACCGCCGCAAGTAACCCGCAGGAGCAGCGGCAGGTGCACCTGGCAGTCGAAGAGTTGTTGCGGGAGCGTTTTGGATTTGGCGAGACGACCATCGAGATGGAAGTGGCGAGTGCTGAGCAGGAAGCTCCCCTGGTCTTTCCGCTGTCTGAGGAGTCAGGGCACACCGAGGCAGGACACTCTCATCAGTAAGAACAGCTCGGCGGTAGCCAATAGTCAAAACCGCGATTTTGTGATAAACTAAAGGTGCCTGTTTGCGATCCGGGCTGCTTCCCGATTCTACCACATCATCAGGGTTGAAGAGGAAGAGGCAGGCCACGAAGGCCAAGCCGTGCGACTGTGAGCCAGGAGCTGCACACGCGTCCAACGGAGAGACGTCAGTGGGGAGACAGCTATGCAACTGGACAGCCCAGTACAGTCAGTACCGCGCATCGAGTACCTCAAGGTGCAGAACTACCGGGCATTGCGCCTGCTGGAACTGAAGAACATCACGCCTCTCACGGTCTTGCTGGGTCCGAACGGCAGCGGCAAGTCCACCGTTTTCGACGTGTTTGCGTTCCTTTCGGAAGCATTCACAGTGGGACTGAGAAGAGCGTGGGACAAGCGAGGGCGTTTCAAGGAATTGAGGACGCGAGGTACCGATGGACCGATAGTAGTAGAACTGAAGTACCGGGAACGCCCCAAGACCCCTCTTATCACGTATCACCTAGCGGTGAATGAGGAGTCTGAAGGGCCTTTCGTGGCTGAGGAGTGGCTACAGTGGAAGCGTGGGTCATATGGCAGGCCCTTTCGGTTCCTAGACTTCAAGCGCGGCAGCGGCGGAGTGATAACGGGGGACATGCCAGACGAAAAGGACAACCGACAGGAGGAGAACCTTGCCTCCCCGGACATGCTCGCGGTCAACACGCTCGGCCAGTTCACAAAGCACCCACGCGTCAGTGCGCTCCGTCGGTTCATCACGGGGTGGTACCTGTCTTATCTTACGGCAGATAGCACTCGCGGGGTCCCGGAAGCCGGGCCCTCGGAGCGGTTGACGGCGACCGGCGATAACCTGCCCAATGTGATCCAGTACCTGAGGGAACGGCATCCGGAACGTCTGGCGCAGATACTGGCGACGCTGTCGTCTCGAGTGCCGCGACTGGAGAAGGTTGACGCCCAGCTAATGCCTGATGGCCGACTCTTGCTGCAGATTAAGGATGCTCCTTTCGACCAACCGATCCTGGCGAAGTTCGCGTCGGACGGTACCCTGAAGCTGCTGTCCTATCTGGTCGTTCTCTACGACCCAGAGCCTCCCCAATTGATTGGGATTGAGGAGCCGGAAAACCATCTACATCCAAGGCTGCTCCCGCAGCTCGCCGAAGAGTGCCGCAAGGCAGCCGCCCAGACACAACTGTTGGTGACAACTCACTCGCCCTTCTTCGTGAATGGGCTGACGCCGAAGGAGCTGTGGGTTCTTTATCGGGATGAGCAGGGCTACACCAGTGCCCGCAGGGCTGACGATATGCTGGGCATTCGTGATCACGTCAAATGTGGCGCGAGCCTGGGCCATCTGTGGGCCGAGGGCTATTTTGAGGTCGGCGATCCGTTAGTGAACTCGGGAGGCCCGGTCGGGCCAGAGCTATCGCAAGCGCCCCGGCTAGAGATAGAGAATGGGAGTGACGAGGGATGCATGTAGAAATCCTTGTCGAAGAGCTCTCTGCAGAAGCCGCTCTGATGAACCTGCTGCCGAGACTCCTGGGGGACCACACTTACCAGATACACCCGTTCCAAGGCAAGGACGATTTGTTGACGAAGCTGCCGGACCGCTTAAGCGGTTACGCATTATCGCCCTCCGACGACCAGCGCATACTGGTCTTGATTGACGAAGACCGTCAGGACTGCTTGAGGCTCAAAAGCCAGTTGGAGGACTGTGCGCAACGGGCGGGACTTGTCACGAGATCACAGGTCGGCACGGAGTATTTCCAAGTCCTGAACCGTATCGCAGTTGAGGAGTTGGAGGCTTGGTTCTTTGGGGATGTTGAGGCGCTGGTTGCGGCTTATCCGGCGGTCCCCGCCACGCTCGGGAATCGGGCCAACTACCGAGATCCAGACGCCGTCCCGGGGGGGACTTGGGAGGCTCTGGAGCGTGTCCTGAAACGGGCAGGTTACTATCCAACCGGCCTGGCAAAACTGGAGGCGGCCTCCAGGATCAGTATGCATATGGACCCGGAGCGAAATCGCTCCAGGAGCTTCCAGGTGTTTCGGGATGGACTGCTGGACTTGGTGCGGTGAGAATGCCTTATGGTTTCCCTCTGCCAATGCACGCTCGCTTGCTCACCAGTGGGCCTTGGCTGCCAGGCGAGTCCGCCTCCTCTCTGGCCACAACCGATAGCCAAGCCGCCGATCTTGTGATCAACTAAATGTGCCTGTTTGTGATCGGGTCTGCTTCCTGATTCTACCACATCATCAGGTTTGAAGAGGAAGATGCGGGTCTGGTGGCGAATAGGCATTGTCGAGGCCAGACGCGGCCGATGCCGGCCGCTTATTGTGTGTGAATGATAAGAGAGTGAAAGAACCAATGCTCAAGATTGTGATATGTGTCAAGCAGGTGCCGGATACTACCGAGGTGCGCATTGATCCGGAGACTAATACCCTCATCCGCGAGGGCGTCCCCGCCATTGTCAACCCCTTCGATGCTCATGCTACCCAGGCGGCCCAACACTTGAAAGCGAAATACGGCGCCCATCTGACGGTGCTGTCAATGGGCCCGCCCCAGGCGGTTGAGGCAATTAAGAAGTGCGTGAGCATGGGGGCGGACCGGGGGATTCTCCTGTCGGATCGCGCCTTTGCGGGCGCCGATACGTGGGCGACCAGCTATGCGCTGACGGCTGGGCTGCGGCGAATTGCTGACGAGCAGGGAATGGACCTGGTGCTGTGTGGCAAGCAGGCGATTGACGGTGATACCGCCCAGGTCGGCCCGGGAATAGCACGGCGGCTGGGCTGGCCGCAGATTACCTACGCTATCGGCATTCCGGACGTTGACGTGGAAGCAGGCACGATCACCGTCGAGCGCCGGCTGGAAGATGGCGTCGAGGTCGTCAAGGCCCGGCTGCCGGCGGTGGTTACCGTTGTAGAAGAAATTAACGAACTGGAATACGCTTCGCTGCCAGAGATGATTCGGGCAGCTCGCTACGAGCCGGAGGTCTGGACCAGTGATGACCTCGATGTCGAAGAGCAATTCCTGGGCCTGAACGGCTCGCCGACCACCGTCTCGGAGATCTTCCCGCCACCGCAACCCGAAGCAGGAGAGATCATCGCCGGTGGGCGCGACGACTCCGCGGCTGCCGTTCAAGAGTTGGTGGATAAGCTAATACAACGTGTCGAGGCGGGCACAGCAGAGAAGTGAGGTCTGATGCGAAAAGCTAAGCGCAAATTGCAAATCATTGCCGGTCAGTGCATTGTCTGCGGGCTTTGCGAAGGCGAATGCCCGTTTGATGCGATCCACATGGAGGGCGATGTGGCCGTCATTGACTACGAGCTATGCACGGGCTGCGGCAAGTGCATCAAGGTTTGCCCGACTGACTGCCTGTACTTTGAGGGCGAAGAAGAGGCCGAGGAAGCGGCGGAACCTGAGGTTGCTGAAGAAGTCGCTCCCGAGCTGGAAGCCGGCCTGGCCGAATATCAGGGCGTGTGGATCTACATTGAGCAGAGCGGCGGCCAGGTGCATCCGGTCAGTTGGGAGCTTCTGGGCAAGGGCCGCGAGCTGGCCGATGCGTTGGGCTGCGAGCTGGCGGCGATGGTGCTAGGCGAAGACGTGGACGATGTTGCCGTTGCCACCGGGTACTACGGGGCGGATAAAGCTTACGTGATTGACGACCCGCTGCTGGCTCACTACCGCACGCATCCGTTTGCCGAAGGCTGCCTAAAGCTCGTTCGTGAGTATAGACCAGAGATTGTGCTGATTGGGGCAACTACGCTGGGGCGGGACCTGGCGGGAGCGATTGCCACCGACTTGCACACCGGCCTGACCGCGGATTGCACCGGTCTGGTGATTGACGAGCAAGCCAGGCTGCTGCGCCAGACGCGCCCGGCCTTTGGCGGCAATATTATGGCGACGATCCTGTGCAAGGAGCATCGCCCGCAGATGTCTACGGTGCGCCCGCGAGTGATGGAGGCGCTGGCGCCGGACGAGACTCGCCAGGTGGCGATTGTCCGCGAGACACTGGAGGTCAGCGAAGAGGACATCGGTGTGGCTGTTGAGGAATTCCGGCCCGACGCCGACCTGGACAAGCCCAACTTGCAGTATGCCGAGATCATCTGCGCCGGCGGCCGGGGGCTGGGTAGCCCCAGGGGATTTGAGCTGATGAAGGAGTTGGCGGATGCGCTAGGCGGGGTGATGGGTGCATCACGGGCGACGGTGGATGCCGGCTGGATATCGCACGACTATCAGGTGGGGCAGACTGGTCTTACCGTCCGCCCCCGCCTGTACATTGCGGCAGGCATCTCTGGGGCTATTCAGCATCGCGTCGGGATGCAGACCGCCGATACTATCGTGGCGATCAACAGCGACCCGGAGGCCAATATCTTCCAGATCGCCGACTTTGGCATCGTCGGCGATCTGTATGAGGTTGTCCCGGAGCTGATCAAGCAGGCCAAAGCAGGAAATCTCAAAGAGAAGCTGCTGGGGGATGGGGGTACGTAGAGAGGTCGGCTGCTGCGCGCTGGTTGTCTCGGTTGCGTGGAGAAAGGAGACGAGGACATGTCACGCGTTCTAAGGAGTGCGGGTTGGGTGTTACTATTTGTGGTGCTCTACATGGCCCTGTCTGTAGGGGTGTTTTTCGCATTTATTAACACCCCAGTTTTGGAAGGTCGACATGGCCGCCTACTCAGTCTCTTGGTAGGGTATAGTTTCCTGGCTTCACCTTTAGTTCTCGGTTTTCTCGTTGGGTACGCGGTCGCCTGGTCTGCAAAAGGAGGAGTTTTGGTCGCGACAGCCGTCGGGATAGCGGTGGTGGCTTATATGTTGCTTAGCCCGGCTTCCTCGCCGGAAGCAGGACCCCTTTACGTACCTGTCACGTATTCGGCCTTAATCATACTTTCATTCGCCGCAGGAGGGTATCTGTGGACCGTTCGCAGAAGGCGGCCACCACACACAGGCAGGATGCCTGTGCCACTGAAGGACACAACAGCGGAGGCGACAGGCGGGACGCCTGTCGTACCGAATTAGTTGAGGAGACATAAGTAATGACGGAAACGCAAGTCGCGGAAGTTGGTACTGCCGAAACGGGCATGCCGGACAAGCTCGAGTTTGATGTGATTGTGGTCGGGGCCGGGCCGGCGGGGCTGGCGGCGGGGACGGTCTGCGCGCGGGCGGGCCTCGATACCATTATCATCGAGCGTGGGCGCAAGCCGGGCACCAAGAATATGATGGGTGGGGTGCTCTATACACGGCCGACGGCTCAGGTGTGGCCGGAGTTCTGGAAAGAGGCGCCGCTGGAGCGCTGCGTGATCGAGCAGAACCAGTGGATTATGACCGAGGATTCGGTCATCAAGATGGGCTACCGCAGCCCCCATTTCGCCGAGGGGGTGCCCAACTGTTTCACGGTCCTGCGAGTGAAGATAGACCAGTACTTTGCCGAACAGGCCGAGGCCGCCGGCGCGCTGATCATCAACGAGACCAAGGTGGACGAGGTGCTGCAGGACGACGGCCATGTGGTTGGCGTGCGCACCGGGCGTGCGGATGGTGACGTGTATGCGCCCGTGGTCATTCTGGCCGAGGGTGTCAACCCCCAGTTGACGTGCGCCCTGGGCATGCAGGAGGATCTGAAGCCCGATGTTGCGGCGGTGACGGTCAAGGAGGTCTTGCGCCTGGATCCCGAGATCATTGAGGAGCGCTTCGGGCTGAACGAGGGGGAGGGGGCCACTATTGAGATGTTCGGCGCGCCAACCAGGGGCATGCTGGGGACGGCGTTCTTGTATACCAACCAGAACTCGCTGTCGCTGGGGTTGGGGGTGCTGCTATCGGAATTCGCCGAGATCCCCGACACGCCCCATGATTTGCTCCAGGAGCTAAAACGCCATCCGGCGGTCGCTCCCCTGATTGAGGGGGCGGAGCCGGCCGAGTATATGGCGCACCTTATTCCCGAGGGCGGCTACAACAAGATGCCGACGCTGTTCGGTCACGGAGTGATGATCGCCGGTGATGCCGCCCAACTGGTCAACGGTCTGCATCGGGAGGGCAGCAATCACGCTATCCTGTCAGGGAAGACGGCGGCTGAGACGGCAATTGACGCGCACGAGAAGGGCAATTTCTCGGCGCAGGTGCTCGGCCACTACCGCCAGCGCCTGGCAGAGACCGCGCCGACTATTGCCGATCTGCGCAAATATCGCAAGGCCACCAAGTTTATGGAGCACCATCCGGTTCTCAGTGTCTATCCGGCGCTGGCGGCCTGGGCCTTTGAACAGATGCTGACGGTAGACGATAAGACCAAGCGGCAGAAGCAATGGGAGATAATCAAGGAAGCCCTGCGGCGGCGCAAGCCCTGGGGGATGGCGTGGGATGCCATTGATGGAGGACTGTCATTTATATGAGCAACGACCCGGTCATTATGAAGCCCGACGCCAACAAAGGCCTGGACGATAGGCTCTATACGGTCAAGTATGAGGTGGATGAGGAAAACTCACATCTGGCAGTCATTGATTCGGAGACCTGCGTCGGCTGTGAGATGAAGCCGTGTATTAGCAAGTGCCCGGCTGAGGTATACCGCTGGCTGGAAGACGAGCAGGTTCTGGAGATTGCTTACGAGAACTGCCTGGAGTGCGGGACCTGCCGGGTAGTCTGCCCCTATGATAACTTCGAGTGGGAGTACCCGCGGGGCGGCTTCGGCGTGGCGTATAAGTTTGGCTAGCAGGTGAGCTGGGGCTTGACACCGGACTGAGCCGAATTGGGTACAGGAGACTGCCTGCCGCCGGCGGTGTCCGTCAGCTACCCGATAGCCATAACTCCGAGTTCGATGGATACCCACGCAGCGCTGTGACAGTTCAGCCCAAGCCCACCTCCCAGACTACGGGGGTCCTACGAACTCTGCTACCCGATGCTCCCTGCTACCACCATCCTCCACGTGATAGAGGTAGCCAATTTGGTCTACCCAGTGCTAACTATTAAGTTTAAGAAAGGTTAGTCATAATGACTGAGCAAACCGTCGTCACCAAAGAAGACATAAAGCAGGGGCTGCGCAGGCTGGGGTTAGGCGAAGGACATATAGTCGGTGTCCACAGTTCGCTTTCCAGCTTTGGCTGGGTGAAGGGCGGAGCGGACGCTGTAATAGATGCTCTGCTGGAGACTGTAGGACGAACTGGGACTGTGGTGATGCCTACCTATTCTACCAACCGCGAGGAAGTTCCTCTAACGCCCGACGAAGAGGCCGAGGGGGTCACTTGGGAATATAGACTTCTCCCCTTTGCCCCCGACAAAGATTCTTGTTGGACGGGCAGGATTCCTGATACTTTCTGGCGGCGCGAAGAGGCAATAAGGAGCACCCACCCGACCCACTCGTTGGCTGCCATTGGGCGTCAGGCTAATGAACTAGTACAGGGCTGGCATAAAGTGATGGAAGCAAATGGTCACATCCTCCTACTTGGCGTTACTCTAGGATGTTGCACCGCTATGCACTTGGCCGAGGAGCGTGTTCAGTTTCCAGAGTTCATCCTGAAAAAGCTTACACCTTCTGAGGAGCTGCAGCAGAAATATCCATCCCCCGTGGCGACACTTAGCTGGTTGGTCGGTTCGTGGAAGGAAGAAAGTTCTTGGAAACAAGAATGGCATATAGGCTTCGGTCCTTACCCGGACTTCCTGCTCATGGAAGGACCCTGCCAGCAACGTGGCATCATGAGGTTGGACAAGATCGGAGAGGCTATCATCAGACTGATAGAACTGCGCGAGCTGATCGATCTATATGCTGAGTACTTAGATAAGTACCCAGAAGCTTTCTATCATGGGTGTGTGTCAGAGGGTTAATGCCACGTCCAAGCGCTGGTGCCGAGAACTTGCCAAGAGAAGGTCGCCTCCCGCTCACAGGTCCACACAAGCTGCTACATCGCTTTGATCGGCCTTTGCCCGAGTTTTTGCTATATCACAACCGGGAGAGCCTGAAAGCTAGCTACATTGGCCCGGACATTAGCGCACCCGGGCGGGCCCAGCAGTGGGCTGGAGCTAGGTCTGGTCGAGGATGCGGCGGATGACTAGCAGTAAGTCGTGGTGATCGGTGATCGGTTTGCTATAATACCACACACTGCCGCCATCGAAACTCTTTTTGACTGATTCGGAGCCGCGCACTGCTGTCAGCATAAGCACGGGGATATCTGCGGTTTGCTCATTGTCCTGCAATATCTTTAGCGTTTCCCAACCATCCATCCGGGGCATCATTACGTCCAGGAGAATAATGTCAGGCTGCTGCTGGGCTACCAGTTTCAGGGCGGCCTGCCCGTCCTGGGCAGCACTTACCCGATATCCCTTGCTGGAAAAGAATTCTTGGGCAGCGTCCAGAAAACCCTCGTTGTCATCGACGAGCAGAATATGTTCGGCCATTTTCTTCTATAAGCTGGCAATGGATTAGTCGGGATGGTCTTAGCAGCGCACAGGCTTTTCTCATCAGGTGTTATTATATTCAGGAATAGATGAAAAGTCAAAGCATAAATCGCCGAGTTTGCAGTGATGAGCTCCATAATACTATTAAACCAGGCCAACGAACCCCGGGGGGACTGCGGCGTACGGACGGGCTTACCGGAGACGGTACAGAGCCAACTGAGCAGGTTAATCAGCGGTTTGTGCGCCGGTTTGGGGTTTGGCAGCGGTCTTCTGCGGGCAAGATAGCCTTGACAAAAGAGCTTTACTAGGCTAAACTGTTTAACGCTTGTAGCTAGAAGCTGCGATAACTAGTGGTGCCTGATTGCGAAGGAGCTACTGATGGCACGCGGTGCAACCAATGTTGTGGGACTGGATATTGGGGCCGATGCAATCAAAGCAGTACAACTTCGTAAGACTGGCGAAGGCCTGCGGGTGGTTGGTCGCCCTGGGTATGTGCCGACTCCTTCCGGTAGTGTCTCGGGAGGAGTAGTGGTTGACGAGGACGCCGTTGCTGGCACCATCAGCCAGATGGTTGCCGATTGCGGCTTTACTACCAAAGCCGTCGTGGCCTCGGTGGGAGGGACTACCTCGGTCACTGTCCGCGTGGTCACTATGCCGCGGATGTCAGGCGCAGAGCTAAGCGACGCCATGGACTATGAGCTGGACCGGCAAGTTCCCTTCCCCATTGACCAGGTCATCTACGACTACCAGATTATCGAGTCAGCGGACGGCGGTGAAGGGGACGAAATGAGCGTACTGCTGGCCGCGGCCCAGGAGGACACAGTAGGCGCCCACATAGCTGCGATTAGGGGGGCAGGGCTGCGCCCGATCCATATTGACATTGAGCCGCTGGCGGTGAGTCGGGCACTGGTGAATGTCAGCACCAATGGCTACAACCACCAGACGGTGGCCATTGCCCATATCGGCGCCAGCCAGACGGAAATCAGCATTCTACGTGATGGCGTCCTGGAGTTTGTTCGAGCTATTCCGACTGCGGGGGAAACCTTCACCACAGCCATTCGTCGCGAGTTAGGCACCGACCAGCAAGAGGCGGAACAGGCCAAGCGTCAATTCGCTGATGCCCGGGATCTGGCCAGCCTGCCGGGTGAGCAGCCAGAGCAGATTGCGGAAGCCAAGCAGGCAATGCAGGAGATGATATCGGAGGCCCTTTTTGAGCTGGCAACCGAGCTGGGGCGTACTGTGGACTTCTACCGACGCCAGCACGGCGGTCAGGAAATCAGTCGACTATTGTTGTCGGGAGGGTCGGCGGTCATTCCGGGGCTGGCTGACTTTCTGGCGACTGAGACCGGAGTAGATGCTGAGGTGGTTCAACCCTATCAATACTTGCTTTGGGATGCGGATGAACTGAGTGAAGCGTATTTGCGAGACGTAGGTCCGGCCACTTGTGTAGCCCTTGGGTTGGCCATGCGCGACATGCTGTCCGAATAGAGGAGATCGGTGTGCTTAAGATCGATCTGCTGCCCAGACATTTTGCAATAGCTCGCACCAATAAGCGGATCCTGACAATCGGGATCATACTCCTGGTTGTAGTCGGGGTTGGCTTCGGGCTCAAGCACAAGGATATCCGCGGCGAGATCGCCAAGACCGAACAAGCGATTGCCGAGGTAAAGCCGACTGCTGAGAAGGTAGTTCAGCTGGAGGACGAGATCAGCGAGAAACAGGGCTGGCTCGATCCCATAAAGGCTAAGATTGACTTTGTGGAGAAAGCTGATAAAACCGGTGAGGAGTACTTTGACCGTTTCCACAGCATTAACAAGTATATCTGGGCCGAGCCCCAGATGCCTAGGATGTCTAGCTTTAGTATCACCGGGGGTAGCTCGGTACAGTTCACGGTGATGGTGCAAGGAACGGTCGAGGTCGGGCGTTTTCTGCTCAACCTTCTGCGCTGTCCTGATTTGACCAATATCAGCTATTCTGGGGTGCCGGGCGGTCGCAGCATTGCGGCTACTGGCGCAGGCGCGGTAACAACCGGTGTCGTATCCAGGATGCCGGGGCCAGGGGCGATGGGGCCCGGCAGTATACCTCCAGGCATGCCAGGCCCAGGGACGATGGGGCCCGGCGGCAGGCCAGGACTGGCTGGTTTGCCGCAAGCCGCTGCGACTTCTGGGGCTGCGGGTGTTGAACCCGGCAGCCCTAATGAACCGATTAGCTTGCAAATCTCGGCGACACTGACCAAGCCGATCACGACGCCGATGCCACCGGGTGGAGGTATGGCGGCAGTCGGAGCGGGGATGATGGGCGCAATGGGCGGACCGGGACAGATGCCTATAGGACCGGGCAGCGTACGTCCACCAGGCCCAGGTGGGGTAGGCGGTATGCCAGGCGAACCGAGACAGAGGCCTATAGGACCGAGCAGCATAGTTCCGCCCAGGTGAGATAGGCGATATGCCAGGCGGCCCGGCAGGTAGACCGGGACCTGCGCCACGAGGTAGCGAAGTGGGCCGAGGGTCATAAGCGTCAGTAGTGGTGGAATAGACCGAGTCGATCAAACGATTGAGGTTATTTGATAGGTAGCAAGTAATACAAATGTAGTACCGATAGTCGAATTTCTCGGAGACGCGATTATGGACAAAATACCGTCAGTTGCTGTAATTGCTATCGTGCTTGTTCTGATCGTTGGAATTGCTGCGGGCGCCTTTTTCACGCTGATAAAGCCCGCACAAGCTGAGCTCAGTGACCTGCAGGCCAAGCTGAAACAGGAGCAGGACAAGGCGGCCCAAAAAGACTCGGTCGAGAAAAAACTGGCTATCCTGAAGGGACGTTGGCTGGGGGCGGACACCAAGCTGCAGAAGCTGATGGACAGACGAAGCATCAAGCTGTCTTTTGGTCATCCGTTGCCGGCTCTGTTTGCCTCTTTGTGGCCGGAGATGCGACAGAATCTAGCCGGCACAATCGAGGAGTGGGTAGGAGACCAGGGCGTGAGGATCACTTCTGGGGATAGCATCGCCGCTCCCCCTAATCTCCCCCCTGCTCCGCCGCCCAATGGCTTTTACCGGGTGGCGCAGATCAATCTGGGCATACAAGGGACACTGTCCGAGATTGAGAGACTATATCGAGCATTGCCTGAGTTTCCACGCATTGCTACGATTGAGGGCTTGTCATTATCAGGCCAAGGTAATACAATAAGTGCAACTCTGCCCATGACAATCTACTTATTGGTAGAAGTCCCGCCAGGTCTGGCGGCAGCCGGAGCGGCCGGAGCGGGGATGATGGGCGCAATGGGCGGCCCGGGGATCAGGGGTGCAATGGGCGGACTGGGACAAGAGGCCTATACAGGACCGGGCAGCGTACGTCCACCAGGCCCAGGTGGGGTAGGCGGTATGCCAGGCGGACCGGGACAGAGACCTATAGGACCGGGCAGCGTACGTCCACCAGGCCCAGGTGGGGCAGGCGGGATGCCAGGCGGACTCGGACAAGAGGCCTATACAGGACCGGGCAGCATACGTCCATCACAATAGTCGGGGGAGATTATAAGTGTCTACCAGGCGCAAAACAAAGATTATGGTGGCGGGCGGACTCGGCTCGTTGATGCTAGCATTGGCACTACTATTGATGGTTGTGTTGCCGGCAACCCAACTAGGCAGCGTAGCCACTGAAGCCCAGCCGCAGATACCGGGACCGGGCAGCGTGCGCCCACCAGGCCCAGGTGGGGCTCCCATAGGACCGGGCAGCGTGCGCCCACCAGGCCCAGGTGGGGCTCCCATGGGACCGGGAAGGGGCATGCCCAGTCAGATGGGCATGATGGGTATGGGGATGGGTATGCAGGCAGCGCCAGCTCCCATAGAGAATATCTTCGAGGGGGACCCCTTTGAAAGTACCCAGCCCAATCCTTTTTCTGGTGGCCTGGGTATTGCAGCAGCAACGGTAAGCACCAAGTACGGACCGAACTGGGATCAGCTGCCACTTGCGAGTCGCGTCGGTATCGGCTCAGCCCAACGGCGGCCTGAGCCTGAACCAGTGGCCGCGCCGGAGGTCGGCGAAGTCAAGTTCATGCGCATCAGCAGTATCATGTGGGCGGGCGACCGGCCTCTGGCCATCTACGAAATGAGGACTGGCCAGACCGGCAGTATCCAACCCGGTGATATAGTTGATGACTGGCTGGTCGAGCAAATCGGGCAGGACTATGTCAGGGTCAGCAACGTGGTTAGCGGCGAGGTCCGCCGTGTCCTGTTGAGGACAAAGTAAAGAGTTACCGAAGCAAACAATTGATCCGTCGAACTCGTCAATATTGGTAGAAAGAACGGGGATGTATGGTGCGATTGGGATGATCAGTTTTAGGAGGCGAACGGAATGAGCAGACATGCGGCAGGTTATCTAGTAGTCAGCGTTGTAGTGCTAACCATGATAGCGGGGTTGCCTGCGATTGGCTACGCTCAGCAGGATCAGGGTCGGCTTTCGGTGCAGTGGAAGGATGCTCCTGTCGCCGACGTCCTGAGTGTGCTGCAGCGGCAGTTTGGCATCCAGTACGCGTTGCCCGGCGAGCTGGGTTCGCGGCCGGTAACGCTTGCGCTAACCGAGGTGACGCCGGTTGAAGCGCTGCAACAGATACTCAGGGCGGCCGACCTTGCTGGCGTCAACGAAAATGGTGTCTGGCACATACGGGAAGTTGCCCAGACCGCGGCAGGAGGCAGAACCTACCGCCCCACAGCTACGGGAGGGGCAATGGTGCAACCCGCGCCGTATAGGCCGACTCCGCCGGGCGTCAATGTCGGCGCTTCTAGCGGTTTCGGTCTCACTCAGCCTCAGCCGATAGGGCGGCAACCTGGTATTGGTGCTACCGGTCTTATGGGCGGGGGTCTGACAACCGGGATTGGAACACAAGCCCTACAGACCTACTCGCCTGAAGACATGGTTTTTCGCATCATACCGCTGAGGTTTGTTGATCCGTACATCGTGACGCAAATGTTCGGTGGTGGGACTGTGGGCGGCGGCCAGGGTGGTGGGGGTGGCGGGTACGGTGGCTATGGTGGTGGGGGCCGCGGTGGCTATGGTAGCCGTGGCGGCCGTGGTGGTTATGGTGGTGGCGGCCGTGGTGGTTATGGTGGTGGCGGCCGTGGTGGTTATGGTGGTGGCGGCTATGGCGGTGGCAGTCGTTACGGCGGTGGTGGTTATGGTGGTGGCGGCTATGGCGGCGGCAGCCGTTACGGCGGTTATGGTTACTAGTAGCGAAGCGGCATCGGATTGAGACCTCTTCGGCTACGGATAGAAAGTGGGAGCAATGGGGGCGTAGCATCGTGATTACTATGTACCGGGTCCGCTGCAAGCATGGGAGGGTACAATGCAACAGTTGAGAATGAGGCGCGCAACGGTAACATTTGCACTATTACTCGCCGCGACAGCTCTTTGGTCAGTACTTGGTGTGGGGGGTCTGGCGTGGGCTGATCAGGCAACGGCTGGAGAAAGCTCCCATCCCATTAAGCTAGACATTAAAGGTGGGGAGATTGGCGAGGTCTTGCGCATGTTGGGGCGTGCTGCTGGCGTTGATATAGTGATCAACGAAGGTGTCAGCGGCACCGTCGCCAGTATGAATCTGCGCGATAAGACAATCGAGGAAGCTTTGTATCTAATCGCGCAGACCCACGGCTGCCAGGTATACAAGCTGGACCCAACGACTTACGTGGTATCGCCCTCTGGTGCTAGTGCGATGCCGGGGGGAATACCGCTCGCCCCCTACGGTACAGCACCACCCGGTGAGCGCACGGTGGTGCGCCCGCCTTTGCCTAACTTGCCTGTCGTGCCGGCAGTTGCCCCGGAAGTCCCCATAATTCCTGCCTGGCAGATAGAAGGGTCGAGCCCCGTGCCGCAGCAGACCAGCGGGGGTGAGTGGATTTGGGACCATATCAAGCTCGAGTACTACGATCCCGCGGAAGCTGCCTGGATGTTCGGTGGTGGGGTTGCTGGGGGAGGTACTGTACCCTTGCGGCCTGGTCCTTATGACCAACCGAGGGATAGAGCGCTTCCCTTTACTGGTGACCTGAGCTTGCCGGGGGCTTCCTTCGTTGGGGTTGGGCAGTGGCCGCAGTATGGCGGGTACGGCGGTGGCGGATTGGGCACTGGATTGGGCGGAATGTATGGTGGGGGAAGGGGAGGCAGCCAGTATGGCCGTGGAGGGCAATATGGTGGAGGGCAATATGGTGGTCGCGGTGGCTACGGTGGCGGTGGCTACGGTGGCTACGGCGGCGGGGCTGGGGTAAGTCTGCCATTAGGGATGGAACCGCCTCTGGCTATTCTGGATCAGAATGTGCTGCTGGTTCATGGCACTCAGGAGGCTATTGACAAGTTCCGCGAAATACTGGCATTCTTTGATAAGCCCACGAAGCAAGTCCAAATCGAGGCCAGATTCGTCGAAGTACAGACCAGCAGAGATAAGGCTTTTGGTATTGACTGGTTCGTGGCTGATGGATCAGCCGAGTTCTTCAATCTGGGCTTTGCCCCGGGAGAGGGCACCAGCGTTGGTCGGATCCGCCGGGGGCGATTTGAAGCCGAACTGCGCACGTTGCTGACCGAGGGGCGCGCTGAGCTGATCAACGCACCACGAGTGACGGCTCAGAATAACATGGAAGCCTCAGTTGATTTCACTACCGAGATTCCTTACTTCTACGCAACGGTCAGCTACAACGAATTCGGTCAACGGACAGTTGATTTTGAGACAGAGACGGTGAGCGTGACTCAGTCGCTATACGTCACGCCCAGAATCCTGGAAGACGATACGGTGGTTCTGAGGTTGGAGCCGGAAATTGACGACCAGGTCGGCACGGTGATTGGCCCCAATGGGGAGCACTTGCCCATCGTGAGCACACAGACGGCCTACACCCAGGTTCGCGTCGCCGATGGAGATACTATTGTTATCGGTGGATTTACCCGGACCAACGAGGACGTCAATGTCCGCAAGACACCTCTGCTTCACTCGCTTCCGATAATTGGCAATCTGTTCCGCTCGCGCACTGTCAGCCGGCGGAGGTCAGAGCTACTAATCTTTGTGACCCCAACCATCCTCCGGGAGATACCGCGGCAATAGGCTTCGCTGCTGCGGCCACAATCAGTTGGACATCGCTATGAACGGCACAGCCCGGGGTTGTGCCGTTCGTGCATAAGAGAGTATCACCATGGCTACCAGACTTGACTTCTGTACAGCCGGGGAGTCGCACGGACGTCAGCTTACTGCGATACTGACGGGCTTGCCGGCGGGACTGCCGGTAGATATCAGCCGGATAGATGGTGAATTGGCCCGCCGTCAGGGTGGTTACGGACGCGGCCGGCGTATGCAGATCGAAAGTGACCGCGCGCTGATAACTGGTGGCGTGCGCCACGGCAAGACGCTGGGTAGCCCGCTGGCCCTGACAATCGAAAATCGCGATTGGCCTAACTGGGAGCAGGAAATGGCGATCACCCCACCTGAGGGGGAGTTCACCAGCCAGCGGGCGGTGAGTGTGCCGCGACCGGGGCACGCAGACCTGGCCGGTGCGGCCAAGTTTGGGCACCGCGATATGCGCAATGTGCTGGAGCGGGCCAGTGCTCGCGAGACGGCAGCGCGGGTAGCCATCGGCGCCATCTGCCGGCAACTCCTGGAACAGTTCGACATTACTGTGTTGAGTTGCGTGGTGAATATCGCAGGAATCCGGGCAGAGCCTGCGCTGCCCTCAGACGAGCAGTTCTGGGCGCGAGTGGAGGACAGCGATGTACGGTGTGGCGACCAGAAGGCAGCCCAGCAAATGCGCGAGGCAATTGGCGAGGCCGCCCAGAATGGGGATACAGTGGGCGGGGAGTTTGAAATTTGTGCAGTTGGCGTCCCGCCGGGCCTGGGTTCGACGGCAATGTGGCATGAGCGGATAGACAGTCGCCTGGCCGCAGCAGTTATGAGCATTCCTGCCATCAAGAGCGTGGAAATTGGCTTGGGCAAGGCTGCGGCCGACCGACCCGGCTCTGAGGTCCACGATCCTATCCAGACTGGCGATGTCGACAGCCGCTGGCCGTTCGTGCGCACGAGTAATAACGCTGGTGGCACAGAGGGTGGGATTTCCAATGGTGAGCCGATTGTAGTGCGGGCGGCGATGAAGCCGATTCCTACCCTCACCCAGCCGCTGCCCTCAATTGAGCTGCCTAGCCTGGAACCACAACCAGCCCACGCCGAACGCTCCGATGTCTGTGCGGTGCCTGCTGCGTCGGTAGTTGGAGAGGCGATGGTGAGCTTTGTTTTGGCCCAGGCGATGCGGGAGAAGTTCGGCGGCGACAGCCTCCAGGATATGCAGGCGGCCTGGCAGGCATATTGGCAGCGGCTGCGCCAGTTGTGGCAGCCACCAGATGGCGGGGAGGTGTAGGCCTTGGTTCCCGCCCTTCGACCGCCCGCCGCGGCGATCATTCTGACCGGTTTTATGGGCACGGGCAAAAGTGTAGTGGCGGAGCTGCTGAGCCGACGCTGGGGGCTGAGGAGCGTAGACACCGACGCAATGATCGAGGAGCAAGTGGGCACCAGCATAGCAGAAATATTCGCCACCCGCGGTGAACAGCATTTTCGGGACCTGGAGACGGAAATTCTTACTCAACTGGCCGGGCAGCGTGGTCTGATCATCAGCACAGGCGGGGGGATCCTGTTGCGCGAGGACAATGTCGAGCTGCTGCGCCGGATGGGGCCGATTATCTGCTTGCAGGCGAGCCCGGAGACGATTATGCAGCGGACGGCAGCCAGCAGTGAGCGCCCTCTGCTGAACAAGCCAGATCCACAGACAGAGATCCAGCAATTGCTGGCTGAACGCGAAGCGGCATACCAGCAGGCTGACTACCATATTGCGACTGACGAGTTATCTGTCGAGCAGGCTGCGGAGGCCGTCGCAGAAGCAATGAGGGCTGACCCGCGCGGCTGCCTGCTGGCCCCTGGGCCGGTTGAGATACCGGTAGAGCTGGAGGATGACAGCTATACAATTTATGTTAATAGGAGGTTGTTGGAGGCAGTCGGAGAGATCGCTGCCCCTGATCAACGGGGTCAGCGTGCAGCCGTCATTACTGATGATAATCTGGAGGAGCTGTATGCGTCAGCGGTAGCGGAAAGCCTGGAACGAGCTGGCTGGGATGCCCATCTGTTTGCGGTGCCCAGCGGTGAAGGCAGCAAGACACTTGCCACTGCCGGGCGTTTGTGCGAGCAGTTGGCCGAAGCGGGCCTCGACCGCAGCAGCGTGGTATTCGCGGTGGGCGGAGGGATGGTTGGGGATCTGGCCGGCTTTGTTGCTGCCGTCTTCATGCGGGGACTGGAGTTTGTGCAGGTGCCTACCACCTTGCTGGCACAGGTGGACGCTAGCGTTGGGGGCAAAGTTGCGGTAGATCTGCCACGGGCTAAGAATCTGGTCGGCGCCTTCCACCAGCCGCAGGCTGTCATCGTTGATATTGAGACACTGAGCACGCTCTCCGATAGCCAGTTCCAGTCGGGACTGGCGGAGGTCATCAAGCACGCTGCTATTGCCGACGAAGCCATGTTCGGTTACTTGGAGGAGAACCTCGAAAGGCTGGAGAAGCGCGATCCGGTCTGTTTGAAGTATGTGCTGGCTCGCAACTGTCAGATTAAGGCCGAAGTGGTGACGGCTGACCCCCTTGAGCAGGGCCAGCGGGCAGTGCTGAATTTTGGTCACACCGTCGGTCACGCGCTGGAGCGAGCTGCGCCCCAGTGGCAACTTTCTCACGGCGAGGCCATTGCGGTGGGAATGGTTGCCGAAAGTGAAGTGGCAGTCGAAAAGAAGCTCAGCGAGCCGGATGTGGTGGAAAGATTGCAGCGACTGATCACGCAGGCCGGCTTGCAACCGGACCTGAGCGGGATAGATCCCCGGCAGGCGGGGACGGCGATGTCAGCCGATAAGAAGTTGCGGGGCGGTCGCCTGCGGCTGCCTGTTGTGTCCCGAATTGGCCAGGTCATCCTGACTGACCAGATTCAGCTTACTGATTTGCAAGAGGCGATAGAGCGACTGCTGGGCTAACTGGGATCACCCTGGGGATTGGTATTGGCCGGCAGAGAAAAAAGCCCGTCCCAGCGGCGCGGTGTTGGCGTTACTATGAAGTGGCGGCGCGTCAATAGTAGCCTGTCCACAATCCTACGGTTAAGCCAAGGGCTGGGGTATGCTCCCTAGGCTGTCGTTAAATAATCCGGTAGTGAGAGCCTGGCTTAGTGGCTGTGCCACCATGCTGGCGGTTGTGGGAATATCTGCCCTCGTCTTTGTGCTGGTCTCGATTGTGGGGCTGCAGGCCGGGGGCAAGCAGGTGCTGGTGCCCGAGGTGGTCGGGCAGCCGGAGGCCGAGGCCATACAGAGACTGGCAAAGGCCGGCCTGGATGGCTATGTGTCGGCTCACCACTATCATGGTGAAATTCCCCCGGGACAGGTGGTCAGCAGCACCCCTCGAGCGCTGGCTCGAGTACGGGCAGGACGGCGAGTGGCACTGGTGATCAGCAGCGGCAAGCGAAAGATCGCTGTGCCCAATCTCGTCGGGCTGGGATTGACCGAGGCCAAGCGTATCCTCACAGATACAGCACTGACGGGGGGGCAGGTAACCCGTCGGCATAGCGATCAGCCCGCAGGTCAGATTGTCGGTCAGAAACCCGCTGCGGGCCGGAAGCTGGCCCGGGGCGAGAAGGTCGGCTTGGTTGTCAGCGGCGGCCCCAACTTCGGCCAACTGGTGGGGCCGGATGGAGAGGTGTTGCTGCTGCGCCAGCTGCGCGTGGTGGTGCCGGTTGGCCCGATTGTCCAGCGCGTGCGCATCACCCTCACTGGTGGTCAGCAGGTGAAAACCATCTACGATCGCATACATCGCCCCGGTGACGAGATCGCGGTGGATTTGACTGGCGCGCCGGGGGATCGTGTGGATGTCTATATTGAGGATCAGCGCGTTGAGCGAATAAGGCTGTAGCCACAGTTGTTTCTCCGCTGTTTACCATGAGTATAGGCAAACTATATTGCCGGCCAACGAATCGGAAATAATTCGTGAGTGTCAGGCGGGTGAGACCAGCAACTTTGATCTGTTGGTCGAAGAACACTACACCCGTGTCTATAACACTGCTTTGCGCATGCTCGGCGACCCGGATGGCGCTGCCGATGCCACCCAGGCGGCCTTCGTACGAGCGTTCCGGTCGCTGAGCAGCTTTCGCGGTGATTCCTCCTTTTCCACGTGGCTGTATCGAATCACAGCGAATGTGTGTCTGGATGAACTGCGCAATCGACCCCAGGAGCCAGTTAGCCTGACCTTTGTCAGTGACGAGGACGAAGAGCCCCAGGAGCGCAGTATACCGGACGACCGCACCGAGCCGGCTGCCCGCGTCGCTCGCAATGAGCGCCAGCGGGTGGTGCATCAGGCCATCGCGGAGTTGTCTGCCGAGCACCGGGTGGTGCTGGTGCTCTACGATCTCGAGGGCTGCTCTTATAAGGATACTGCCCAGATTCTGAGAATCCCGGTGGGCACCGTAAAATCGCGGCTGAATCGCGCTAGATGTGCGCTGAAGGAAGTGCTTCGACCTAACCTGGAACTTTTTGAGCTGCAGTAGAGTCATACGGTTAGCACCACGGGCGCACCGTCTTTCGGCGGGGAGCAGTTGACTATGAAGTGTGATAGGTGCCAGGGACAATTTACTGACTATCTGGAAGGAAGCCTGCCCACTCCGCAGCAGGAGCAGATGGCTGTGCACCTGCGCCAGTGCCCGGATTGTGCCGGGGAGCTTGAGGCGTTTCGGCGCACGGTGGCTGCCTTGCACGGCCTGGAGGTAGTAGCTCCGCCGGCAAACCTGCTGTCCCGCATCAACCGAGCAGTCACAGCGCAAGCTCAGCCTGCCTCGCCTCGGTTTAGAGTTTCCTGGCAGCATCTGGGCGCAGCAGCCGCGGCTGCCGCGCTGGTGGTCGGCTTTGTGGCGATCTTTTCGTATCAGCGCATCGGACCCGTCTCAGAGCGTCTCAGTGGGCAGCCGGCTGACATTGTCCAGAGATCCCTCGAGCGGGCAGTTCCTGACGAAGAAAGCCCGGCTCAACTGGCGGGACCGGCTGCGTTAGACGAAGAAAAAGCAGTTGTCGAAGCGCCGGCTGTGGCTCCGCAGCCACAGGAGAGTGTCCCAACCGAGACGCGAAGGGAGACGAAAGAGGCGTCTGGCGGCGAACCGCCCGCAGGTGGTGGGGGACCAGGGTTACCCGGTGCCGACGCTGCCAAGCATGCCGCTGTGCCCGAGATTGAAGCATCGGAGGAAGATGCGGCGGCTCCCGGGGGAGCGAGCGGGATGACGGGACCGGCTGCTGGAGAGCGCGTGCCGCTGGGGGGTGGGCCTTATGGGCCGTCAAGCGCGGCCCCGGCCGTGGCCAAGGTTGAGGCAGGTGCCAGGGTGGTCATAACGCCACCCTCGCTGGAGAAGCGCATTGTGGGCGAGCCAGTGGAGGTGGGAGTGAGCATTCAGCCGCAGGCCAGCGTAGAGAGTGCGGTGGTCCGGGTGCAGCCGCAGGGCACCCTGCGGCTGGTGGACGACCGGCCTATCATCTACCAGGGTGCGCTGCCGGCGGACGAGCCCAAGCAGCTTTTCTTTGGCATCGTCGCCAGCGAAACCGGCACACAGCAGTGCCTGGTGGAAGTGTCCTCGGAACTGCCCGGGGTAGCGGCATCAACCACTGTGGCTATTCCCGGCTTTGAGGCCCCACCTAAGCATGTCACCACGCAGGTCTTTGAAGATACTCCCCTTGACGAGGCGATTCGGGCGGTTGCCTGCGAGGCAGATATGAAAGTGACGGTGGGCGAGGGCCTGGGTCAGAAGCTGGTCACTCACGACTTCAGCGAGGGAGTGCCGGGTGAAGCGGCACTGCGCATTCTCGCTGAACTCGGTGGCTGCCAGTTGGATGTTGTTGAGGACGGAACCTATCGCATCTGCTGCCCTGCTGGGGACGATGGCCAGTAGCTCGCTGGATACCTCCTGGTGCCCGAGCGAGCTTGCCACCGAAGTAGTGGGGCGCAGCATTCGATGCTACCCTCGAATAGATTCCACTAACGAGCAGGCCCTGCGTCTGGCTGAGGCGGGCCAGGCCGAAGGGACGGTAGTCGTCGCCGACACTCAGACTGCCGGGCGGGGGCGCCGAGGACGGCGCTGGCTGGATGAGCCGGGCCAGGCTCTACTTTTTTCCGTGCTGCTGCGCCCGACTTGTGAGCAGAGTCAGGTGGCCATCCTATCGCTGGGGGCTGCCGCCGCCTGCGCAGAATCACTCGCCTCTGAGTATTCGTTCCCCGTTGACACCAAGTGGCCCAATGATCTGCTCATCGCCGGCCATAAGGTTGGCGGCATCCTGCTGGAGCAGCGTGGTGGTGCGGTTGTGGTGGGGGTGGGCTTGAATGTCAACGGCCGACCCGAGTCGCTGCAGGCCCAAGTCGGGGCTGCCCTGACCACTTTGGAGAAACATTATGGCGCGCCGCTGCCCCGCAAGGAGGTGCTGGTGGGTATACTTGAGAAGATTGATGATATCTACCAGCAATTTCAGGGCGGTGGGCCGGCAGAAGTGGTCGGTCGGTATCGCAGATTTGAGGGCGTGTTGGGGCGCAGTGTCTGTGTTCATCTCGGGGAAGAACGAATCTGTGGAACGGCGACGGCCCTCACGGACAGTGGGGCGCTGGTGGTTAATACACTTGAGGGCGAGCGCGAGATTACTGCCGGCGAGGTAGAGCTGGTCACGGACGGCGAATAGGCACGGGCGGGACGTGACCCAGGCGGTCAGTTGCGAGCTGGCTCTACCACCGTAAAGAGACAGTTCGACCACTGCCTGCCGTGATAAGACTGTCGTTGGTGACGGGCACTTCTGATGTCACAACCTCCAAGCGACAAAACGATGCGCGGACTGCGGTGGCTGGCGATGCTGGCCATCCTGACCTGGCCGGGGCCGGCCACGGGGTCGGTAGGGCCGAAGTTGCTGGCCGGCTGCCAGTTGCTAGGACGGGGTGAGTTGGTCGGTGCTGCCGGGCAGTTTGAGGCTGCTTACCAGCAGGACAGCCGCTGCGCCGAGGCGCGAGCGGGACTCGGTACGGTGCACTTGCTGCAGGGCGATAGCCAGCAGGCAGTAGCTGACTTCCAGGCGGTGGCGGCACTGGCCCCCACCTCGTCCCTGGGAGGGCTGGGCCTGGTGGCGGCTTACTACCAGTTGGGTGATGATCAGGCCGGCTTGAGGATCTGCGATGAGCTGCTGAAGGGCGACCTGTCCGGTACTGAGCAAGCTGAAGTTACTGCTGGACTTGCCTATTTGCAGTGCCGGCAGGGTCTGTATGACAGCGCGCTGGCTGCAGCAGAGCGGGTGCTGGCCGCTGAGCCGACACACCCTCTGGCCCGCTATGTGAAAGCTGCTGCTCTGCTGGCCAGGCAGCAGTTTGCCGAGGCCGCCGCTGCCACCGAGCAGCCACTGGCGGGTCCGTCGGTCGGTGGTTTGCTGGTAAGTGACTGCTTGTTTGCTCCACAAACGTACTACGCGCAAAGCCATCCGCTTGCCGAGGTTGTTCCCCCCCCTACAACTGTAGCTGCGTTGCCCGAAGGTGGAGAAGGGCTTCTGCACCAGGAACCGGATTTCGAGATTACCTCGCCGCGCCACGGCTCGACCGTATCGGAGAATGTGCGGGTACGCTTGCAGGTCAGAGGCAAGCTGGAAATCAACTATGTGGCGGTGCTGCTGGGCGAGAAGTTTGTGGGCATGAGCAATCAAATGCCGTTTGGATTGACCGTGACAACGGCGGGCATCGGGGATGGCTGGCAGCAGTTGCGAGCTGACGCTTATGACAGAGATGGAAATATCCTGCGCACGGCCGCGGTGGGAGTGGTCGTGGCCAAGGGCAATCGCACGCTGACCCCTCAGGAGTTGCATGCCCGTCAGATGACAACTGAGGTGCTGCGGCCCTATCTGTTACTGCAGCCCTATCCCGGGCTGTGGGAGCACCTGCGCGGGTGCGTCTGGCAGGCTCAGGGAGCATATGAGCGGGCTGTAGATGACTACGAGCAGGCTTTCGTCAAGTCGCCGCAGTTGCCCCGACTGCGCGGGGATTTGCTGGCGGCCTACCAGCAGGTGGGCGTTCCTACAAGGGGTTCGCCCAGCGAACTGCATCAGTTGGGTTCTGTGGGGCAGGCGGTTGCGCTTACCTTCGATGACGGACCGCATCCTAAGATCACGCCGTGGATACTTGACCATCTGGATCGAGTGGGGGCCAAAGCCACCTTCTTTCTGGTGGGTAAGCAGGTTGATTTGTATCCTGCATTGGCACGCGAGATTGTGACCAGAGGACACACAGTAGCGTCACATTCATATACTCACCGCGACATGCGCCCGTTGCCTGCTCTGGAGGTTGAACGCGAGCTGGTGCGCAGCCGCGCGGCCATTCGCCGGGCTGCCGGTGTCAATGTTACTCTGTTCCGACCGCCGGGGGGCCACTATGATGAGGCCGTCCGCCAGGCTAGCGGGCTTTGGGGCTACACCACAGTCTTCTGGACAGCTAACATTAGCGACTACGCCGGGCAGCCGGCTCACTATGTGAAGAGCGGGTTGCTCGGGGATATACAACCCGGTGGTGTCTGTCTGCTCCACAATGGCGAGGACGAGACAGTGCAGATTCTGCCGGATTTGCTGCAGGAACTAAAGCAACGCGGATTCAAGATGGTACCGCTGCCCAGCAGCCGCCCAGGCGCTACACTGGCAGCCAGTCAGGAGGACAGCGGGCTATGAGACGTCGAAGGCATTGGCTGTTGCTGGCGGCGGTGTCAGTTGCGCTTGCCGCCCACGCGTTACCAGTCGGCGCAGAGCTGGTCAATCTGGAGGCGCGGCCGCATCTGGACGTAAACAGCACGCACTTCGCGGACTCCTCGCTGGTGGATTTTAGCAGGCACCTGTCGCCATCCTCTGCTTCAGGCGGCATTCTGTCCGTGGACCGAGATGGGCATTTTTGTACTCCTGACGGCACCCGAGTCCGCTTTTGGGGTATCAATGTCGCCAAGGATGCTGTTTTTCAATCTCACGCCAGCATTGAGGCAATGGCTGACCTGTTCGCCAGAGCTGGTTTCAATCTGGTGAGGCTGCACCACATTGACGACGTGGGCGGGCTGCTGCCGCGCGAGCGAGCCGGCCTGCCGCAGCGCATCGATCCTGACAAGCTCGATGCGGTTGACTACTGGGTTGCTGCGCTGGGCGAGCGGGGAATTTGGGTCTATCTGGACCTGCTGGACTATCGCACCTTCTGGGAGGAAGAGGGGGTTGCCAACGGCAGCCTGCTGGGGCGAGGTGCCAAGCCGTATGCAGTGTTCTCTGACCGGCTTATTGAGTTGCAGGTCCAGTATGCCCGCCAGTTGCTGGTAGAGCACACAAATCCGTACACGGGCTTGAGTTATGCTGAGGATCCCACTGTTGCGCTGGTTGAGCTGTGCGATGAGAACGGGCTGCTGGCCAGTGAAGATGAGTGGCGGCGGATAATGCCGCCCTATCGGCGTGAGCTTATCCAACGGTGGAATGGCTGGTTACAGGACAAATATGGTACCACTGAGCAGCTTGTCAGTGCCTGGCGCAGTTCGGGATGCCCTCAGCCGCTGGCTGGCTTTGAGAGTCTGGCGGCTGGTACGGTGAGTTTGCCGGGTGTGGCGCTATCTGCTCCGATGAGCGCTGGTCGCCGGGCCGATGCACGGCGCTTTGCGGCGCGAGTGCATCGCGAATACTTTCAGCATATGTGCCAGGTGCTGCGCGGGATGGGCGTGCAGGTGCCGATAAGTGCGGTGACTGACTTTGAGTATCCGGCTGACCTTTTTGCGGTGGCCTCGGAGTTGGATTTTGTGGCCTCAAATTACTACTTCGCCCATCCCTTGTTCAAGCCAGATCGTCCCAGCGAGGTGCTGGCCTATTTTGAGTCGGGCAATCCCTTGGTGGCGCGCGGGCCAGACACGGCCCGACGGCGGCTGTGCGGGCCGCGAGTGGCGGGCAAGCCCCTGGTGATTCGCGAGTGGAATGTCTGCTGGCCCAGTCCGTATCGGGCCGAGGGCCTTCTGCAGACGGCGCGCTGTGCGGCTGAGCAGGATGTTGATGGGATGATTCTTTTTTCCTACGGTTGTCAGCAGGATTCAGGTAAGCTTTCGTATTTTGATCTGTCGGCTGATCCCGCCCGCTGGGGGCTGGCCGGGCTTGCCGGGGAGATGTTTCGCACTGCGAATATCAAGCACGACTCAACAGTCTGCGTGGTCTTCAGCGAGGCTGATCTGTGGCACAGCGGTGACGGGACGCTGGTTGATGAGGTCTATGATCTGGCCGCCGGCGCCCAAGTGGTCAACTGGCTCCCTGGCTGCCCGCCGGTGGCTGTGGACCGCGTCTATCTGCGGCCTGATGCCCGGGAGCGGAAGGCCGAGATCCTGGCTCAGATTACCTCAGGTAACCGCCCGCAGGTTATTGATCACCTTCCCGGTCAAATCCCCGCCCCCCGTTTATATGAGCGGTTCGGCTTCATCAGCGGGCAGGAGTCGGGGACTGACTCGGCGAAAGCTGATAGTGAGCTGGGAATACTCTCGGTAGGGTCAGGGCAGTTGGACGGCACGCTTGCCTGGTGCAGTCTGGACGGAGCGGCGGTGGAGTCTGCGCAGGCTTGGATCCTAAAGCACGTCGGGCGCTGTCGCAATACCGGCCAGCGCAGTCGCCGGCACTTCGTGAAGGCAGGCAGCAGCATCTATGCACTGCTGGAAGACGGAATTGCGCCCGTACTGACCGGAGGTCGGCGCACCCAGCAGCCGTTGTCAGTGGTCGTCGCTGGCCAGGATGTGCTGACCATCTATCAAAGTGGCGGGGTGTGGGAGCTGGTGCGCGACGGCGGGGAGTGGTTCTTCTATTCTGATGTACCGGGAGTTAGACTGGAGATTCCAGCGCTGCCCCAGCGGGTAGATGTGACTACGTTCACTGAGCTGGAGCAGGAAACGCGCCTAGTGACTCAGCCGCTGACCTACCCGCCGGAGGCACTGGTGGTCAGGGTTTGTGCGGCGCGCAGCGAAGACTGACCGTGGCAGCCACTGCAACAAGGAGGGCAGGGGAAAGCGATGACACCGAATAGCGACAACAGCCAGATATCAATCTTTGATTGCGTAAGCCCGCTGGATTTTCGGTATTATGGGCCGGATGACCAACTCAAAGAGCAACTGGCACCGCATATGAGCGAGCGGGGCCGGGTCAGGTCGGAAGCGCTGGTCGAAGCAGCGGCGGTTCAGGCGCTGGCTGATCTGGAGGTCTGCTCGCCGCAGATTGCGCAGGAAGTCCGTGATGCCGTTGAGCGGGTAGCTCCCGAGGTGGTTGCCGAAGAGGAGCGGCGCATCCACCACAATATCCGGGCGCTGGTCAACGTGATGCGCGCCGAGGTCAGCGTCGAGGCCCGGCCCTACATCCATCTGTGCCTGACCAGCTTTGATGTCATTGATACGGCCATGGCCTGGCGCTTCAAGACAGTGACGGAAGAAGTCATCGTCCCGTGGCTGCTGGACTTGGAGCAAGTTCTTATCAATCTGGCCCGCCGCGAGAAGGACACCCTGCAGATCGGTCGCACCCACGGTCAGCACGCCGAGCCGATAACTTTTGGCTTTGCGGTGGCTGAATATGTCAGCCGGCTGGGCGGCCGCATTGAGGCAGTGCAGGCCGCCGCCGATAACCTGCGCGGGAAGATCAGTGGGGCGGTGGGTGCCTACAACGCCAGCAGTCTACTGCTAGACGATCCCCAGCAGTTTGAGCGGGAGGTCCTGGATCAGTTAGGCTTGCAGCCTTCCCCGTATTCCACGCAGATTGTCGAGGCCGAGTTTCTGACGGACTACATTCATGCACTCATCTCGACGTTTGGCGTTTTGGCCAGTCTGGCTGATGATATGCGCCATCTGCAGCGCACCGAGATAGCCGAGGTGGGCGAGGCCTTCGAAAGTGAGCAGGTTGGCTCCTCGACGATGCCGCATAAGCGCAATCCGTGGAATTTTGAGAACGTCAGGAGTATGTGGAAGGCGTTTGCCCCCCGGATGCAGACGGTCTATGCCGACCAGCTCTCCGAGCACCAACGCGATCTGACCAATTCGGCATCGGGAAGATTTCTATCGGAGGTTGTGGTGGCGCTGGTTTGCACAGTCAAGAGACTGCATCGGGTGATGAGTCGGCTGGTCACTGACAGCGAGCGAATGCAGAAGAACTTCGCGATGACCGCCGAGATGGTTGCGGCGGAGCCAGCCTATATCCTACTGGCGGCTGCCGGTCATCCTGACGCTCACGAGGCCGTTCGCAAGCTTACTCTGGAGGCCCAGCGCACGGGCCAGCTGTTTGTTGAGCTGCTGGAGAGTTCGGAGGAGTTGGCCCCATATCTGCAAGAGTTTACTGAGTCGCAGCGGGCGCTGCTGCGTGACCCCAGCCTTTATACTGGAATTGCGGCCCAAAAGACCGTCCAGGTCTGTGAGATGTGGGAAGAGAGACTGGGGCTGGCCTGAACTGCGGTCGAAATACGCTTCGTTGAGCGAAGGTTGCAGCTATGTTAGCCGCAAAGGGGTTCGAGAACTTGACATAGTGGCCGAGAAACGCTATCCTTTGACTGTTATGAATAAGCTGGAGATAGACTACGAAGCATTAGACAGGCTGGATACGGAAGCACTTCTTGAGTTCGAAGAAGAACTCAAGCGCAAGATAGCTCGCGAAGCCCAGGATAACGGCGAGTCTAGCAAGAAGGGCCGGGGCAGACGGCGACATAGTTAGTTAGCGATCATCGGTGGCAGTGAGACAGGTGGCGGAGTAGCTCAGTTGGTTAGAGCGCGCGGTTCATACCCGCGTAGTCGGGGGTTCGAATCCCTCCTCCGCTACCAGTTGTATTCATAGTCTAGTTTTTGCCCGACACCGCCTCGCGCCCCGCTGGTTGCTGGCTAGGTGGGTGCCCGGGGCGCACTGGTTGTCTTCCCGCTGGGGTGTGATGGCAGGGAGCCCCGAAGTATGAATGGCATATCCAACGAGGACCTGCGCTGGCTGCTTGAACTTGTTGAGCAGGAAGAACTGGCCGAAATTGAGGTGCATGTAGGAGAGTCAGAGGTCATCGTGAGAACTTCTGAGACTCTCGCTTCAAGCTCCCTGCGGCCCCAAGCCTCAGAGGACCAGGCCCAGCACGGTCCAGAGTTGGATGAGCACCATATTCCAGTCCTTTCCCCGCTGGCGGGTGTTTTCTACCGTGGCCCTTCTCCGGATGTTGAGCCTTTTGTGGCCACTGGCGATGAGGTGGTCTACGGTGACACTATCGGTGTGATTGAGGCAATGAAGCTGTTCAACGAAGTCCCCGCGCCCGCCACGGGTGTCATTGGTAATATTTTGGCGGAAGATGGTCAGCAAATTGCAGCGGACGAAGTGCTGATGATCATCGAAACGTAGCCAGATGACACAGTTGGGTGGCAAAGCGCTGGGGACGGGTGAGGATCAAATGCGCGACGGAATCATACAAATTGGGATACTGGGAGCCGGAGTGGTCGGCGGCGGGCTTTACCAGATATTGCAGAAAAACGCCGAACACATAGAGCAGGTGGCTGAAGTGAGCATTGATGTGGCCGCCGTCTGTGATATTGACTGGGAGCGCCCTCGCGACTTTTCGGTGCCTCCGGACCTCAGAACCACCGATGCTTATGAAGTCATCAACGATCCCGACATTGACATAATCGTCGAGGCCATCGGTGGCACAGAGGCGGCGCTGGACTACGTAACCGCGGCAATTCAGGCGGGCAAGAGTGTAGTCACCCCCAACAAGGAGATGATCGCCCAGCACGGCGAACAGATATTGCCGCTGGCTGCTCAGCATGGGGTAGATGTCCAGTTTGAGGGCAGTGTCGGCGGGGTCATACCGGTGCTGCGCTCGCTCAAAGAGAGTCTGGCATCGGCCCAGCTTGACCAGGTAATTGGTATTGTCAATGGGACGACCAACTATATTCTTACCGAGATGACCGAGGCAGGGACGCAGTTCGCGGAGGTCCTGGCCGCCGCCCAGCGCGAAGGCTATGCAGAAGCTGACCCCACTGCTGACATTGAGGGTATTGATGCTGTCAACAAGCTGGCAATTCTGGCGGCGCTGGCTTTTGGCGCCCGCGTGCCGGTCGAAGAGATATACCGGGAGGGCATATCCCAGATCACACCCACGGATATTGACTATGCCCGGCAGATGGGGTATGTAATCAAGCTGCTGGCAATCGGCACGCGAGACGGGGACCAACTGGAGCTGCGTGTTCACCCAGCGCTGCTGCCTGTCCAGCACCCACTGGCGGCGGTGCGGGGGGTGTTCAACGCGATATTTGTCTCTGGCCCCGAGTGTGGTGAGGTAATGCTGTACGGGCGGGGTGCAGGTGCGCTGCCCACCGGCACGGCTGTGGCGGGCGATGTCATTGACTGCGCGCGCAACATCGTCCATGGCAGTAGGGGGCGAACCCCATGCAGTTGCGAGGGGGAGGCCAATCTGCGGCCGATGGGTGAAATTGAGAGCAGTGCTTATGTGCGGATGCGCGTGACCGATCAACCAGGTGTTCTGGGTCGGATTGCCACGCTGTTGGGGCGTGAGAGCGTCAGCATTGAGTCAGTTATCCAGAAATCATCGGGTAATGAGGTCGCCGAGATCGTCTGGGTTATGCACAAAGGGCCGGAGCGGCACCTGCAGGCGGCGCTCAGTGCCATCGAGAAGCTGGACGTCGTCGAGCAGATATGCAGTGTGATTCGGGTGGTGGATGGATAGTGGTTGACACTCGCGGCGGACCTGCTGGGCACTGGCGCGGAGTGATCGAGGAGTACCGCCAGTATCTTCCCGTCACTGAGCAGACGCCGGTGATTACCTTGCTGGAAGGCGATACCCCGCTGATTCCTTCGCGGGTCATCGGGCCGCAGTTACCCGGCAGTATTGACCTGTATTTCAAGTATGAGGGGGTCAATCCTACTGCTTCGTTCAAAGATCGCGGGATGACCATGGCCGTCTCCAAGGCCAAAGAAGACGGCGCTCAGGTGACGATGTGCGCTTCTACGGGCAATACCTCAGCATCGGCGGCGGCATATTCAGCAATAGCTGGGATGCAATCGGTAGTGCTCATCCCCGACGGCTATGTGGCGCTGGGCAAGCTGTCCCAGGCCCTGGCCCATGGGGCGCGGGTTATTCAGATTGCAGGGAATTTCGATGATTGTCTGGATATTGTCCGTGAGATTACCGACAACTATCCGGTGGCGCTGGTTAATTCGCTCAATCCGTATCGCCTGGAGGGTCAGAAGACTGCAGCGTTTGAAGTTTGCGATGCGTTGGGAGGGGCACCTGATTTTCATGCCCTGCCCGTGGGCAATGCCGGCAATATTACTGCCTACTGGTGGGGATATAAGCAATATCAGGAAGCGAGAAAGACCAGCCGCTTGCCCCGCATGCTGGGCTTTCAGGCGGAGGGCGCTGCGCCGATGGTACGAGGCGCGCCGGTTGCCAATCCCGAGACGATTGCTACCGCTATTCGCATCGGCAACCCCGCCCGCTGGCGGGAAGCAGCCGCCGCGGTGGAGGAATCTCAGGGTCTGTTGCGAACTGTTACCGACGAGGAAATACTGCAGGCCTACCGCAAACTGGGCAGCAGCGAAGGAATATTCGTCGAGCCGGCTTCGGTGGCCGGTGTGGCCGGAGTGATCAAGCTGGCTGATGAGGGCTTCTTTGGCGACGAGCCGGCAGTGGTGGTCTGTACGTTGACTGGTCATGGTCTGAAAGATCCGGACCGGGCCGTGGCAGTGGTCGAGGAGCCGGAGAAGGCCCTGGCCCGGACCGAAGCAGTCGTCGAGATGCTGGGCCTGGCGAAATAACATCACAGAGCTGACGGAGGTTCTAACTGTGTCCGAAGCTGTGGAAAAGACAATTCTGACTACGCATCTACCGGGAGCGGACAGTCGGCGCTCAGGAAAGGTGCGAGACATATACGAATTCGGCAATAATCTTCTCATTGTGGCCACGGATCGCATATCTTGCTTTGACGTGGTGATGCCCAACGGTATTCCCGGCAAGGGGAAAATCCTTACCAGAATATCGAAATTCTGGTTTGAGGAAACCGAACATATCGTACCCAATCATCTGATCTCCACCGATGCAAGCGACTTCCCCGAAGCAGTGGCCGACTATCACGAACTGCTCGAGGGGCGCTCGATGTGGGTGCGGAAGGCCAAGATTGTGCCGATCGAGTGTGTAGTCCGTGGCTACCTGGCCGGCTCGGCCTGGAGCTCTTATCAGGAGACCGGGCAGAGCTGTGGCCACGAGCTGCCCGCAGGCCTGGTGGAGGCCGATAGGCTCCCTGAGCCGATTTTCACGCCCGCCACTAAGGCTACCTCGGGGCACGATGTCAATATCACCCGCGACGAGATCCCCCAGATCACTGGCCAGCGGCTGGCTGAGGATCTGGAGGGAGAATCGCTGAAGCTTTATGAGTTCGGCGCCGAGTATGCGGCGGAGTGCGGCTTTATTCTGGCCGATGCCAAGTTTGAATTTGGCCTGGTCAACGGCGATTTGATTCTGGTTGACGAAATTTTCACCCCCGACGCCTCGCGATATTGGGACCTGGACAAGTGGGAACCCGGCCATCCTCAAGAGTCGTTCGATAAGCAGTACGTCCGCGACTACCTGGAGACGCTGGACTGGGATAAGGAGCCGCCTGCGCCGCAACTTCCGGCTGAGGTCGTGGCACGCACTCGCGAAATCTATCAGGAGACGATGCAGCGGCTGTTGCAGCCGGCGGAATAGCTACTCATTTCCAATCCAGCTCCACTGTTCGGCCTGCTGCTGGCCAGATTGTTGCCCGGGCCTGTGCTGCCGGAAGCGATATTCACGGATAATGGCTAATGGGAAGCTTGGTTGCAATGACGGGTGACGGGGGCAGCCTGCGGCAACAGGTTCAGGAGACGATCCGCCGCTACCAGATGCTACAGGCCGGCGAGAGGGTGCTTGTGGCAGTCTCCGGTGGCGCCGACTCGGTGGGCTTGCTGCATTTGCTGTGCGCGTTGAGCGATGAGTTGGGCATTGAGCTGGCGGTGGCTCATCTCAACCACCAACTGCGCGGCGAGCAAGCTGACCAGGACGAAGCGTATGTGCGGCGGTTGTGTGCGGATTGGGGCTTGCCCTGTTATGTGACTGGTGAGAACGTTGGTGAACAGGCGCGTCGGAAGGGACTTTCCCTGGAGGAGGCAGGACGCTGCGCGCGCTATGAGTACTTCTCGACCCTGGCGGACCAACACGGCTTCGATCGAGTGGCGCTGGGCCATACGGCCACTGACCGGGTTGAGACTTTGCTTATCAACCTGCTGCGGGGATCGGGCTTGCACGGGCTGCGCAGCATCCCGCCGGTGCGCGGCATATTCATACGGCCATTGATTGCCAACCGTCGGGAGGCCATCGCCGAATACTGCGAGCAACAGAGCCTGGACCCGCGCTGTGACGAGAGCAATTTGGATCCATCGGATTTCTTGCGCAACAAGATCAGGCTTCAGTTGCTGCCGCTACTGGGCGAGGAATACAGCGAGGACCCGCACGAGGCGCTGTTGCGCGTGATTCGGGCTGCCGAAGAGGAACTGGCCTGGACTAAGCCGCTGGTGGAGACGGAATTTGAGGAGGTAGCATCCGTCGGGGCAGACAAGGTGGGCTTTGACCGCCAGAGACTAAGCGAACTGCCGGCGGGGCTGCAGCATCGGTTGCTGCGGCGGGCGATAGTGGAACTGTCCGGGGCGGCGACTGATGTGGGCGAGGTCCATTACGACGCCCTGCGTGAGCTGATAGATGAGGGACCGACCGGCGCGCAGTTACACCTGCCGGGGAAAGTTCTGGCCAGAGTTGGGTATACTGAACTTGAGTTAATATATGGCGAAAGGGCGCAACGCCAGCCTGAAGGCAAGGAGTCCTGGTGTTACGAGCTGTCAGTACCAGGCACTGTAGAGATACCGGAAGTCGGCAGGCTGGTGGCGCGGCCTGTTGCTGAACGACCCAGCGAACTGGGGGACGCGGCAGGCACTCATATTATCGTGAATGGGGCTGCCGCCGGTTCAATACTTTGCGTGCGCAACTGGCAGCCGGGCGACTGTATGCAGCCGCTGGGGATGGGCGGTCACAAGAAATTGCAGGACCTGTTCGTGGATGAGAAGATCCCGCAGCAGCGGCGTGATTGCATTCCGCTGGTGGTTGACAGCCAGGACAGAATTATTTGGGCCGTTGGGCTGCGGATGGGGGAGCAGTTTCGGGTAACGGAAGATACAACGAAATTCTTGAAGCTGTCGGCGGCGCCTCTGGCAGATAAGGTGCCCAGCGCGACAGACGTTAAGGAGTAGCCAGATGAACAAGCACAATCCGTTGGTCACGATACTGGTTATCGCCGCAATTGTGGCGGCGTTTGTGATGATTCCGAAGCTGTCGAATCAGGTACAGACAGTCAAGAAATACGAGCACTATACTGACTTTCTGGCTGATCTGGCCGCCGGGCGCATCGAGACAGCTACGGTTATCAACGGTAAACGAGTCGAGGGCGACTTCCGCTCGGACGCTTTCAGCGGCGCTGAGCAGTCTTTCACTATATATGAAGTAGAAGCCAACCTTGATGCCCAAACGACAGCCAAGCTCATTGACGATCACCCGAAGGTAAAGATCGCGGTTAGCGGCGGCTCCTGGACCGACAACTTGCTGCGCTTGCTGGGCACCTTCATCGTGCCGGTGATAATATTGCTGGTTTTCTGGTTATTCATCATGCGGCAGATGCGCGGCGCCGGCGGCCAGGCCTTCAACTTCGGGCGTAGTCAGGCCAAGCTGCTCAGCGAGAATATGAGGCAGGTCACCTTTGACGACGTGGCGGGCATGGGCGAGGTCAAAGAGGAACTGGAGGAGATCGTCGAGTTTCTCAAGGAGCCGGAAAGATTCCGCAAGCTGGGCGCTACCATTCCCCACGGAGTGCTGCTGGTCGGCCCGCCGGGCTGTGGCAAGACGCTCCTGGCCCGAGCCGTCGCCGGTCAGGCCGGAGTGGCCTTTTTCTTCCTGAGCGGAGCTGACTTTGTGGAGATGTTCGTCGGTGTGGGGGCCTCGCGCGTGCGCGATCTGTTCAAAGAGGCCAAGCAGCACCTGCCGGCTATCATATTCATAGATGAGTTGGATGCAGTCGGGCGGCTACGTGGTGCGGGCCTGGGCGGTGGTCACGATGAGCGCGAACAGACGCTGAACGCGCTGCTGGTGGAGATGGACGGCTTCGATCCGAATGCCGATATTATCATTCTGGCGGCGACCAATCGCCCCGATATTCTCGATCCGGCACTGCTGCGTCCGGGCCGCTTCGACCGCCAGGTCGTCGTGCCCAACCCGGATGTCAGAGAACGCGAACAGATTCTCGAGCTGTATGCCAAAGACAAACCCATCGCCGAGGGCGTTAAACTGTCGGTATTGGCCAAGCGCACACCGGGCTTCTCAGGTGCTGATCTGGAGAATCTGGTGAACGAAGCGGCTCTCCTGTCCGGGCGACGCCGCCTGGAGCAGATAACCATAGCTGAGTTTGACGAGGCAGTGGAACGGGTTCTGGCTGGGCCGGAACGCAAAAGCCGGGTGATAAGTGACGAGCAGCGCAAGGTGCTTGCTTACCACGAGGGCGGCCACGCGTTGGTTGGCAGCATGCTGCCCGGCTTCGACAAAACTTACAAGGTCACTATTCTACAGCGTGGAATGGCCATGGGCTATACCATAAACCTGCCCAAAGAAGACCGATATATGGTGTTCAGCAACGAGCTGCGCGATCGGATGACCCAGGCCCTGGCGGGTCGGGCCGCTGAAGCGCTGGTATTCGACGACATCACTACTGGCGCGGCCAATGATCTGGAGAGGGTCAGTGAGATGGCCCGGCAGATGGTGACTGAGTATGGTATGAGCGCCGAGCTGGGGCCTATTACCTATGGCCGAAAGAGCGGGGCGGTCTTCCTGGGCAAGGAGCTGGTCGAAGAGCGCAACTATTCCGAGGAAGCAGCCCGCAATATTGACCAGGAGGTCCGGCGCCTGGTTGATGAAGCTTACAATCGGGCCACCGAGATAATCCAGGAGCACCGCGACAAGCTGGACGTGCTCGTCGAGGCTCTGCTGGAGTATGAGAGTCTGACGATGGAGCAGGTCGAGTCTCTGTTGGAACGGGGCGAGCTGCCTGAAAAAGACGAGGCGAAGATCGAAGCGGCGGTAGAGTCTGCGGAACCAGAAACCGAACGGGCAGAGGCAGAACCATCACCGGGTGTCGTACCAGAGCAGCCCTTGCCCGAAGTATCTTAAGGCCTGGTGGTGTTGTGAACGCCAAAGAGGCGGTTACCTGCTACCTGGGGCTGGGCAGCAATATCGGCGACCGCCGGGCCAATCTGGATGAAGTCGTTCAACGTCTTGCACAAATCCCGACCCTTGAGATTGTTAGAACATCATCAATATATGAAACAGCTCCGGTTGGTCCCCAGGATCAGTCGGATTTTTTTAACCAGGTGGTGCAGGCAGAGGTGAGCTGTTCAGGGCGGCGATTGCTGAAGCTTGTTCAGGGAATCGAGCAGGATATGGGCCGCGTGCGCACGCGACGCTGGGGCGAGCGGATCATTGATATAGATATCCTGCTGTACGGGGACGAGACGGTAGACAAACCTGACCTGCAGATCCCTCATCCGCAAATGTTAGCCCGCCAGTTTGTGCTGGTGCCCCTGGCCGAGATTGCCCCCGACCTGGTACTCCCCGATGGACGGCGGGCCGCCGAAGCTGCTGCCGCTGGCGCACGGGTGCGCCGCGTCGAGCTGTGAGCATCTACTCATAACACCTGGGCCAATATCCAGGCCACCACCACAAGCAGGCCAATAATCAGGGCCGCCAGCCCCATGGCCTTCTTCTCCGGGCGAGTCAGGCGGAACTGGCCCCAGTTGGCTACCGCAAACCCCCCGGCGATAAATGGCAGCAGCGGAACGCCCATCAACGTGGGGACCAGCCACTGGATAGCCATGCCCACCGCTGCCGCTGTCAACACTAACCAAGCAGTGCGCACCAGGTCGAATCGGAACCGGGCGGCTGCGCCGAGCAGCGCGGCCAGGAATATGAAGTCGCCCAGGCCGATGAAGTTGGACACTGCCAGTCCGGCCAGTCCCTCAGCCCCGACCGCCGAACCGATCTCAGGGATGGCCACCGAGACGCTCTGGACGAATTCGGGGTACTTCTGCAGCATCATACCGGTAGGTCCGGCGTAGACGGTGAAGATGTCGGCCAGCGCCACGGCTGCGCAGGCTGGCAGCAGAATGCTGCTTGTCCGGAACAGCCGTGATATCACCCGTCCCAGCCACAAGCACGCCAGCAGGAAGACTACGGTAGCAACGGGCGCGATGAGCAGGCGATTAAGGTGGCTTTGGCCGGCCAGTCTGGTCAGGCCCAGCCACAGGCCCACTGAGACAGCCACCAAACCTACTTCACGGGCTACTGATAGATGCAGGCGGGCGCCATTGACAATCAGCATCACCGACAACGCCGCCAGCAGCAATGTGGCCAGAAGTGATCCGGCCCAGACGGCAATCGGCCCGTATCCGGGGGGAATGGGTACCAGCGGGGTGGCCACAAACAGGACATATATGCAAATCGCCAGCAGGACCAATTTCCCCACTGGCGAGCGCAAAAACACCCAGCTACGGGCGGCGTCTGCCCCGCTGACCTCACTCATTGCGGTTGCCTCCGCTCACCGGACGCGGATGCGGCGGCGTCTATGCACATTCTGTTGCCGACAGCCACTGGCCGCCTTCCACAGTATGGTCGGTGGGCCGCTTGTCGGCGTCGAAATGCACGGTCACCCGCACCGGACCGTGGCAGCAACTCCCTACCAGGTCCTTCTTCAGCACATAGCCGGCGACGGTGGGTGGTGTATCTGTATCTGCAGCGGGCAGGTATTGTTCCTGGAGTTCGTAGGCTTTTTCGATGCGCGTCGCTATCTTCTGGCCGCAATCACATTGTACAGTAATCCGCAGCGCTGGCGCGTTGCTGTTGTTATTCTCGTCAGGCTGGCCCAGCAGCAGATCGCGGATCCTGTCTACCAAAGTAGCCATATAGGTGCTAACTCCTCAGCTCATAAACTGAGGGTGTGAGAGCCTCCCATTGGACGGCAGTTTGTCCGGTACAAGCCCCAAAAGTATAGTCTATTTGTGGGCAAAAAGTCAAATGAAAGGGGGTATCCGAGGGGAGCAAAGTGGCGCGAGAAAGAGCCAATGCTGTCTCGCGCCTTGTCCAGCAACCCGGCGATCTCGTCATTGGTCACACCGCCACTCCTTCGCGCTGCAGGTTTATGAGCAGCGAGCTGCGGCGCTGTTGCCAGTCAGCCTCCCGCAAGTGCACCAGGGCCACAACGCACTCGTGCTGCAGGCTCAGATCGGCGACGATCTCGCTCGTCCGGTCAATCTCGGCACCCACGGACTCGAAGTCGTCGAGGATGACGGCCACGTCAATATCGGAGTCGGTGCTGGCCTCGCCGCGGGCGTGCGAGCCGAACAGATACAGGCCCTTGAGCCGCTCGCCGTATAACTCCTGCAGCCGCTGCTTCAGTTGTTGTAGTATAGGTTCAACGTCCATGCCTTAGCCTCCACTTGCTGATCTAATAGCAAATGAAACCCTTGGTATTACACCAAGGGCTGGGAAAAAGGCAAAGCAAAACCCCGGCGACGACCTACTCTCCCATGGGGTCGCCCCCATAGTACCATCGGCGCAGGAGGGCTTAACTGCCGTGTTCGGAATGGGAACGGGTGTGGCCCCTCCGCTATCGTCACCGGGAAAAAGGGGTACGGCCAGTTGTTAGTGGCTAGTGGTTAGTGGTCAGTTACGGCTACGGCTGATCGGGGCAAGGGTGCCCCTCCCACAATGCCTGGGGAGTGCCTCTCCCACAATATCTATAATCTACGGGGCTCCCCTCTCACAATGCCTGAGGAGTGCCCGGCCCCCAATATCCGGCGAGCAGGTTCTTCAGCACAGAATGCGTGCCGTTCACTATCCACTCGCCACTAACCACTGTCCACTGCTGTCACAGTACACCTTCATAACTGCATAGGAACGAAGCAAAGCCGACAATGAGCCTAATAAGTGCAATAGTGTGATCAAGCGCTCGGCCTATTAGTACCGGTTAGCTGAAGCCATTACTGGCCTTACACTTCCGGCCTATCAACCTGGTCGTCTTCCAGGGGCCTTACAGCTCGAGGCTCGAGGAAACTTAATCTTGAGAGGGGCTTCGTGCTTAGATGCTTTCAGCGCTTATCCCTGCCAGACTTGGCTACCCAGCACCTGCCACTGGCGTGACAACTGGAACACCCTAGGTCTGTCCACCTCGGTCCTCTCGTACTGGAGGCAGATTCTCGCAAGTTTCCAACGCCCACGGAGGATAGGGACCGAACTGTCTCACGACGTTCTGAACCCAGCTCGCGTACCACTTTAATGGGCGAGCAGCCCAACCCTTGGGACCGGATACAGCCCCAGGATGTGACGAGCCGACATCGAGGTGCCAAACTGCGCCGTAGCTGTGAACGCGCGGGCGCAATTAGCCTGTTATCCCCGGGGTAACTTTTATCCGCTGGGCGATAGCCCTTCCACTCGGAACTATCGGATCACTAGGTCCTGCTTTCGCATCTGCTCGACGGGTCAGTCTCGCAGTTAAGCTCCCTGTTTACCCTTACGCTCTACGCGCGGCTTTTATACGCGCTGAGGGAACCTTTGAGCGCCTCCGTTACCTTTTAGGAGGCGACCGCCCCAGCCAAACTGTCCACCTGGCACTGTTCCCACCCCGGATAACGGAGCAGGTTAGGATTACAACCACACAATGGGTGGTATTCCAAGGACGGCTCCCTGGACCCTAGCGAGCCCAGTTCACAGCCTCCCACCTATCCTGTACATCATGTGATCGAATCCAATACCAGACTACAGTAAAGCTCCACGGGGTCTTTCCGTCCTACCGCGGGAAGCCAGCATCTTCGCTGGCACTACAATTTCGCCGAGTCCCTCGTTGAGACAGTGCAGGAATCGTTACGCCTTTCGTGCGGGTCGGGTATTATCCGACGAGGAATTTCGCTACCTTAGGACCCTCATGGTTAGGGCCGTCGTTCACCAAGGCTTGAGTTCAGAGCTGCCACCGCCGAAGCGGCTTGACCCTTCCCCTTAACCCTATGGCACCGGACAGGCGTCGGCCTCTATACATCGGCTCTCACCTTAGCAGAGACCTGTGTTTTTGATAAACAGTCGTTCCTGCCGTTTCTCTGTGGCCCGGGAAGGCTCGTCAAGTTCATTCTCAAAGAGAAGCAATTGCGCCACCTTACCGGGCACCCCTTCTCCCGAAGTTACGGGGTCATTTTGCCGAGTTCCTTAACGAGGGTTATCTCGCGCGCCTTAGGATACTCTCCTTGCCTACCTGTGTCGGTTTGCGGTACGGTCACTACCTAACGTCTCTCCTAGAGACTATTTCCTGGCAGTATGGGATCAGTCACTTCGCCACCATTACGGCAGCTCCCCTTCACCTCTCGGGGTTTTGTGATGGACGGATTTGCCTATCCATCCCCCTACGGGTTTGGCCGCGCACTACCAATCACGCGGGTGACCTGCCCTGCTGCGAAGTCCCTTCGGTCTCACGCTGCAAAGCAGCGCTGCGTTAGGCGGTGGTACAGGAATATGAACCTGTTGTCCATCCCCTACGGCTTTCGCCCTCGGGTTAGGTCCGACTAAGCTTAAGCGGACGAACCTTGCTTAAGAAACCTTAGGCTTTCGGCGGAAGAGTTTCTCACTCTTCTTTTCGCTACTCATACCGGCAGTCTCACTTCCGCTTCGTCCAGTAGTCCTTTCGGTCTACCTTCTGCCTACAACGGAACGCTCCCCTACCAAGCTGGTAGTATATAGGATTTGGCGCAAACGGAGCGGGCCACACCCGGGTCGCTTCAACGTTGCTGCTGCAAGCAGCAGCGCAGTTGGCACGAGTCCAGGGCAGACCACTCCTGGCCGCCTCCATCTACCAACCTCCGCAGCTTCGGCACCAAACTTGAGCCCCGTTGAATCTTCGGCGCAGAGACACTCGACCAGTGAGCTGTTACGCTTTCTTCAAAGGATGGCTGCTTCTAAGCCAACCTCCTGGCTGTCTGAGCATCTTCACTGCCTTTCCCACTTAGTTTGGGTTTAGGGGCCTTAGCTGGCGGTCTGGGCTGTTTCCCTTTCGACCACGGGGCTTATCCCTCGCAGTCTGACTCCTGAGGTCAGTAGCGGCGGCATTCGGAGTTTAATTGGAGTTGGTACCCATTTAAGGGCCTTAGTCCATTCAGTGCTCTACCTCCGCCGCCCAAGCCTCAAGGCTAGCCCTAAAGCTATTTCGGGGAGAACCAGCTATCGCCAGGCTCGTTAAGCTTTTCACTGCCATCCACAGCTCATCCGACAATTTTGCATCATTGACCGGTTCGGACCTCCATCCGCTATTAGGCGGACTTCATCCTGGCCATGGATAGGTCGCCTGGTTTCGGGTCTATGTTATGCGACTGGGGCGCCCTGTTCGGACTCGGTTTCCCTGCGGCTTCGCCTTTCACGGCTTAACCTTGCCACATACCATAACTCACCGGTTCGTTATACAAAAAGCACGCCGTCACCCGGCTGCAAAGCAGCACTGGGCTCCGACCGCTTGTAGGTCCGCGATTTCAGGTTCTATTTCACTCCCCTTACCGGGGTTCTTTTCACCTTTCCCTCGCGGTACTTGTTCACTATCGGTCACTGAGAGTACTTAGGCTTATGGGATGGTCCCCACTGATTCACACCGGATATCTCGTGCCCGGTGTTACTTGGGAGATAGTCGCCAGGGTCCGGACTCTATGCCGGACTTCGCCCGTGCTTACGGGGCTATTACCCTCTACGGCTTGCCTTTCCAAACGTATTCAGCTTAGGCAAAACTTCCTGGCTGCAGGGCCACAGCACCTGCTGACTATTCCCGCTACACCCTACAGGCAACACCTGTGGGCTTGACACCTGTAGGGTTTGGCCTGACCTCCGTTCGTTCGCCACTACTAAGAGGGTCGCTTTTGCTTTCCTTTCCTCGGGTTACTAAGATGTTTCAATTCACCCGCTTGCCTCCGTCCGCCCTATTTTGTTCAGGCGGCGGTGACGCCGCGTAACCGGCGCCGGGTTGCCCCATTCGGGAATCTCCGGGTCCTAGCTTGCTTGCAGCTCACCGGAGCAATTTCGTCGCTTGCCACGCCCTTCATCGGCTCTCAGTGCCAAGGCATCCATCGCGGACCGTTGGTAGCTTGACCACACAATATCCCTCGGCTCATTGTAAACGGCTTTACTTGTCCTATGCAGTTGTCAAGGTGCACTGGTTGCGGCAACTACTGATCAGCTATTAGAGAATATACCCCGAATAGCTGATGACTAATTACCGATAGCAGCCTGCCTGCCGCGGCTTGCTTGCCGACATCTATGGCGAAGCCGGCCGTAGCTCAACGCAGTTGAGCGAAGGCTGGTGGAGACGACCGGGCTCGAACCGGTGACCTCCTCCGTGCAAGGGAGGCGCTCTCCCAACTGAGCTACGTCCCCAAAACGGACAGTGGATAGTGGCCAGTGGACAGGTTCCGCCGTTATCTGTCGTTGTCTGCCCTTTTCCGTCGTCCTCTGCCGTTGTCTGGTGTTAAATGGTGGGCAATCCTGGATTCGAACCAGGGACCTCGCCCTTATCAGGGGCGCGCTCTAGCCAACTGAGCTAATTGCCCCCCAGTCCCTTGCACAATCCAGCACCACTATAGCTGTCGCCTATGTGCACTATACTGCTTTCAAGGTGCGCGTATAACGTAACACAGAAAAACGAGGGGGATCAAGCCCCCTCGTGGTGGGCAGACTCCATCCTCTGACTGTGTCCTTACGGCTTCAATTGTTTGCCATCAAGGAATTTCGTTGTGTCAGTCCGCCTCGCATGTTTTGCTGGCGATCCTCGAAAAGCGAATAGCGTGCGTCTAGCGAATCTTGGTCGACCTAGTCTGCCATCTTGTGATGGCAACCTACTCCTTAGAAAGGAGGTGATCCAGCCGCAGCTTCCGCTACGGCTACCTTGTTATGACTTAGTCCCAATCACTGGCCTCACCTTCGGCCGCCCAAAGACGGACTTCGAGTGCTGCCAGCTTTCGTGACTTGACAGGCGGTGTGTACAAGGCCCGGGAACGTATTCACCGTGGTGTTGCTGACCCACGATTACTAGCGATTCCAGCTTCATGGAGTCGAGTTGCAGACTCCAATCCGAACTGAGGCGAGTTTTGGGGGATTGGCTCCACCTCGCGGCTTGGCAACCCTTTGTACTCGCCATTGTAGCACGTGTGCAGCCCAGGGCATAAGGGGCATGCTGATTTGACGTCGTCCTCTCCTTCCTCCTGATTACTCAGGCAGTCCCGGAAGAGTCCCCGGCATTACCCGCTGGCAACATCCGGCGAGGGCTGCGCTCGTTGCGGGACTTAACCCAACATCTCACGACACGAGCTGACGACAACCATGCACCACCTGTGGCTCTGTCTGGTTGCCCAGAAAGCCTGGTTTCCCAGGCGGTCAGAGTCATGTCAAGCCCTGGTAAGGTTCTTGGCGTATCATCCAATTAACCCACATGCTCCACCGCTTGTGCGGGCCCCCGTCAATTCCTTTGAGTTTCAGCCTTGCGACCGTACTCCCCAGGCGGGACACTTAACGCGTTAGCTTAACAGCACTGAGGGGGTCGAACCCCCAACACCTAGTGTCCATCATTTACAGCTAGGACTACCAGGGTATCTAATCCTGTTTGCTCCCCTAGCTTTCGCACCTCAGCGTCAGCAACGTTCCAGGCAGCAGCCTTCGCCACCGGTGTTCCTCCTGATATATACGCATTCCACCGCTACACCAGGAATTCCACTGCCCTCTCCCGTGCTCGAGCTGAGCAGTTCGACAAGCCATTCCATGGTTGAGCCATGGGATTTCACCTATCGCTTACCCAGCCGCCTACGTGCTCTATACGCCCAGTAATTCCGGACAACGCTCGCCCCTTACGTTTTACCGCGGCTGCTGGCACGTAATTAGCCGGGGCTTTCTTAGGAGGTACTGTCAGACTGCCAAAGCAGTTTTCTTCCCTCCTGACAGGGTTTTACGACCCGCAGGCCTTCATCACCCACGCAGCGTCGCTGCATCAGGCTTTCGCCCATTGTGCAAGATTCCCTGATGCTAACTCCCGTAGGAGTCTGGACCATGTCTCAGTCCCAGTGTGGCCGACCGTCCTCTTAGACCGGCTACCGATTGTTGCCTTGGTGAGCTGTTATCTCACCAACTAGCTAATCGGCCGCGGGCCCATCCTTCAGCGCCGGAGCCTTTAGAGAAGCCAACTTATGTCGGTATCTCACCATCGGGTATTAGTCCGCCTTTCGGCAGGTTGTCCCCGTCTGAAGGGCAGGTTACCCACGTGTTACTCACCTGTTTGCCGCTCTCCCCAGACTAAATCATCCCGAAGGAATCTTTCGTCTGGTTCTCGCGCGACTCGCATTCATTAGGCACGCTGCCAGCGTTCGTCCTGAGCCAGGATCAAACTCTCCGATTTAAAACTACATCTCCATTTCCGGGCCAATGACCCGGGACGGAGGATACTTCGCATACCAAGATCCAAGCTTGACTACACGCTATTCGGTTTTCAAGGATCACATGTGCCCTTTGTATCGGCAAATATGTATTATACCTAAAAGCCACTTCGCTGTCAAGGACTTTTTCAGAATACTTGTTTGGCCGCTCCTTAGTGTCCTGGTCGCCAGGGCTATCGGCGCTGCGAACATCGGACCGGCCAGTGGGATGTCTCCTTCGTTTCTCTCAATAGTATAGACAAAGATGGACTGGCAATTGTTCGCCTCCCGGATGCCAATATTGAGTTTCGCGCGAGACATCCGCTCGCAGAGGTGGCTGCCTTGGACAAGATGCACTTGCGCAGCAATAATGTTACTGATATTATAAGCGCGGACGCAGTGGCTGGCGAGGCCTCCCCAACTAAGTTCTGATTGTCAGTACAGGTGATCCAGCGACAATGAATAGGATGCCAACAGAGCTGCCCGGTCCCAGAGCACGTGAATATCTGGAGAAATCACAGCAATATGAGCCCCGCTCGATAGGCTATCAGGAGCCTCTCGTCTGGGAGAAGGCCAGCGGCTGCGTGATCACCGATGTGGATGGCAACGAGTTTCTGGATTGGTGCAGCGGCGTGCTGGTGACCAACGTCGGCCACTGCCATCTCTACTACGTTGAGCAGGTCAAAGCCCAGGCCGAGAAGCTGTTCAACTGCTATGATTTCATCAGCACTCCCCGTGTGGATCTGGCTGAGAAGCTGGTGGAAATCAGCGCTCCGCACCTGGACAAGGCCTTCATTGTCACCACGGGCAGTGATGCCATCGAAGCAGCCCTGCGCATGGTGCGCCGCGCCCACGAGGGCTGGGAGATCATCGGTTTTCATGGGGCGTTCCACGGGCGGACGCTGGGAGCAGCTTCAGTAGGGGCAAGCCTCGGTGTCCACGAAGGCTACGGGCCGCTGGTGCCTGGCTGCATACATTCGCCCTTCCCCTACTGCTACCGCTGCCCGCTGGGCTGTGAGGGCCCCGAGAGCTGCGGCCTTCAATGTCTGGAGTACCTGGACTGGGTAGTCTCTCAGGAGAGCTGTGGTGAGCTGTGTGCGGTGATAAGCGAGCCGTATCAGGGCGGAGCCGGCAGTATCATCCCGCCTCCGGGCTGGTTCGAGCGGCTTGACCAGTGGCGCCAGGAGCGAGGGCTGCTCTTCATTCTTGATGAGGTGCAGTCTTCATTCGGCCGCACCGGGAAGATGTTTGCAATGGAGCACTGGGATATCCAGCCCGACCTGGTGACGCTGGGCAAGGGCCTGGCCTCAGGCGTGCCCTGCGCGGCGGTAATTGGTACCAGTGAAGTCATGGACGCCCTGCCGCCCGGCTCGGTGGGCTCGACCTTCGGGGGAAATCCCTTAAGCTGTGTGGCCGCGCTGGCTTCGATTGAGATTATCCAGCGGGAGAGGCTGGTGGAAAATTCGGCGCGCATGGGGCAACTTATGATGGAGGCCTTTGCTGAGATGCAGCAGGAATACGAGCAACTCGGCGATGTGCGCGGGATGGGCCTTGTGCTGGGCCTGGAAATCGTGGAGGATGAGGCTTCCAAGCAGCCGGCTGCTGGGCTGGCGGCGGAGATCGTCCATCAATGCTACCTGCGCGGTCTGGTCTGCATCCACCCCATTGGAATGTTCGGCAACGTCATTCGGGTAGCGCCGCCACTGGTCATAACCGAAGAGCAGGTCGGCGAGAGCCTCGAGATATTTGAGGCGGCGCTGCAAGCGGCGATAGCCAAGCCAGGCTACTGAGACGAACTGATTCGCTGCCTCGCGTGAGGTACGGTGCGAGCAATACGAGGCGTAACCCGTGTGGGTTACGCCTCGCTTGTGTCTGACCTAAGGTTGATGCCTCATCAGCCTATGCTATAACCGGCGACGGGTCCAATTCTCTTACGATGATCGGGTCTGGGACAGTCGGAGGTGCAGCGCTGCTCAGTCCACGGTATAGGGTAGCAGAGCCATCTCTCGGGCTCGCTTTATCTGTTGGGCAATCTGGCTTTGGTGAAGCCGACAGTTCTTGGTCCTACTGGCCTTGAGCATGCTGCCGTCCTCGTCCACGAATCGCTCCAGCAGTCTCACGTTCTTGTAGTCGATCACATATCGCTGCGGATTAGCACAGAACCGGCAACCGGGTCGCCGTTTTTCTTGTCGATAGTTCCTACGCACTGACAAGTTCCTCCTTGTGTATTGACGGGCGGTACTTAGCAAGCAACGTCATTTCAGTCGTTGCAGGCACGAAGCTAGGCTCCTACTATAGCAGAGACTGGCCAAGTGGTCAAGGTCAAGGGCGGTGTGGTGCTGATCAGAGGTGTCGCCCAGATGTCGTTGCTCGCGGAGTTGTTGGGGATTGTGGAGGCATTCATCTTTGGTTTCGGACTAAGCCTCTTGCATTGTTCTACGATTTCTTGTATACTGCGCTGTGAAGTAGTACTTGCCAGGATAGGCGCGTGCTGTTCCGAGGTGCCGTATGGACGTCCTCCATGGGCCTTTCGGTGGTACGGCGGACTGGCTTGATCTCAATTCAGACGGAGGTTGTTCATATGGCAACTGGACGTGTCAAGTGGTTCAATGACGCTAAGGGCTACGGCTTTATCGAGCGCGACGGGGGTGAGGACGTCTTCGTACACTATTCTGCAATAGCGGGCGAAGGCTACCGCTCTCTGTCCGAAGGTGCCGTAGTCGAGTTTGACATCGAAGAAGACGCCAAAGGTCCCCGGGCCGCCAATGTGGTGATAACTGAGTCGGGCGACTCCGAACCAGAAGACACCATGTGGTAGTGGCCGAGAGGGCGTCTGCGCGGACCATTGCTGTGTTAACACTCACTTGATGGCGTTGTGAGTTGTTGGCGTGGGACGTGTCAGTGCTACCGGAGATGTTGAGGAGCTATCCTGATCGACTGGATAGCTCCTTTTTTTGTGCTATGCGATTGGCAGGATTAGACCGAGGGGCAATAGCTTCTAAGCTGCCAGGCCTGTTTCAATGGCTGCGCTTAGCCGGGCAATTGATACCGGCTTGGTAAGTACCTGATCTACATGCTTGCTCTGTGTGTAGTCGAGCGGATTGTCCCATCCGGTCAGCAGGATTACGTGAGGCGCAGGTGAGATCTGCTTGGCAGCCTCTGCCACCTTGGAGCCAGGGATATCGGGCATGCCCAGGTCGGTTATCACCACATCGAAGTGCTGGGTATTGAGCATGCGAAAGGCGTGCTGGCCTGAGGACGAGCCCGTGACCTGATGTCCCAGGGCGATGACGGATTCGCACAGAACCTCGCAGAGAGCGGGTTCGTCGTCAACGACCAGGATACGTGCGCCCTGGGTATGAGTAGTGGACCGCACAGTCTGTGCCTCCTCGATGGCCTCAGTAGGTTGGTCTGGGCGAGGGAGGGTAACGGTAAAGATAGTGCCCTCACCAACATTGCTGTCAACAGTGATTCTCCCGCCGTGGCGGTGGACCGCTTGTTTGCCCAGGGCCAGGCCCAGCCCTAGGCTGCCGCCGCTTTTGGTGGTGAAAAACGAGTCAAATATGCGTTCTTGGACCTCCGGGGGCATACCGTGTCCAGTATCTTCGAAGGTCACGGTTATGGTAGTGGGCGTGGATCGGGTGGAGATGACCAGGCGGCCGCCGTCGGGCATGGCGTCGCAGGCGTTGGTGATAAGATTGGTGAAGAACTGGCGCAGCTCTGCTGGGTTGCCCTGGCATTTGGGCAATGAGCTTAGGTGCGTCTCCATTTCGATGTGCTTACCGTCCCGGTGGGGCTGTTCGTGCCAGTGATAGCGGGTGTTGGCGATGACTTCCTGTAGCAGTTCGTTCATATCAACTGACACGAATTCTCCCCCGCTCTGCTCACCCTTAGAATAGCGCATGATTCGCTTGACGGTCTCCCCCCCGTCAAGCGCAGCTTTCTCGATGGTCTTGAGAGCCTCCTGCATGTGCGGATCAGACGTCTTCATCAGCAGCAACTGGGCGCGTCCGAGGATAGCACCTAGTGTATTGCGAAAGTCATGAGCAACGCCGCTGGCAATTTCCCCCAGCGCTCGCAGACGCTCGGCCTGCAACGCCTCTTCGGTTAGATCAATCCGGTCAGGTGTAGCCCGGGCAATGATTAGATACCTATCTGCCTGGCCAGTCTGCACCTTGCTGATGGAGACCTCTACTGGTAATATCGTTCCGTCCTCACGCTGAATCTGACCGGACTTGCAGCACACCTTGCCGAGTTGCTCAACCTCTTCTTTGGTTTCAGCCAGCCACTTGTGCATATGCCCGGGCACCAGGTCACCAACCGGCCGACCTACCAGGTCAGAGGGATCACAGCCCGTCATCTGAATAGCAGCGCGGTTGGCGTACTGGATGGTGCCGTCCTGCCCAGCAACCACAAGCGGATCAGGACAGCTTGCCAGTAGCCTGTATGCTGTGGTAGTATCTTTGCTGTGGGCTACTGCCGGGGCTGTGCTTGCTGTTGACACTGCACCAGTTTTGGCAGGCTGTTGCGCCAGCGGAATCCCCTCTGGGAAACGATGCTGAGGCGAGTAGCGCGGCCACCTTAACCTATATCGGCATTTTGGCAATAAAGTTTACCCTCATCCCCTTTGACAGGGGGAAGAATCCTCACAGAGGTCCTACGGCTGGTAGTATTGAAGCAGTGTGCAGCGTCTTTATTCTCACCGTGACATTCCACGTTCATTGGGGAGGTAGCTGATATTAAGACCAAATTTGGCGTAATGGGTTCAGCAGGGGGGGAATTCGCTGCTGAGGTTATGGACAAAGCTTTTCAGTTGGGCGAGGAGATTGCCAAACACGACTGTATCATCCTGACGGGTGCTTGCCCGGGTCTACCCCACCAGGCCGTTTTGGGCGCCCAGCAGCACGGTGGGCTGGTGGTAGGGATCTCTCCGGCCCTGGGACTCGACGAACACGAAAACCGCTATAGATCTCCCCACGAGGGCTATACCGTTATCATATTTACGGGCAGCGGCTTGATGGGGCGGGAGATAACAACCATCCGAAGCTGCGATATTGTTGCCATCATTGGCGGTCGTTCGGGGACGCTGGGTGAGTTTGCCATCGCCTATGACGAGGGTAAGGTCATCGCTGTGTTGGAGGGCACCGGCGGGATAGCCGACCACGTTGACGAAGTCGTCGGAGTCATTGATAAGGAAACCGGTGTGGAGATTGTCTACGACAGCGACCCGGCAGCATTGGTGGAAGCGGCCGTCGCCTGTCATCAGCGGCGTGTGGAGGCGGGAGTTGCCTATCTCGGTCCGCGTACCAAGGTATGAAGGAGGCCTGTATGAGATTGCAGTTTCTGGGTGCCGCCCGCCAGGTTACCGGTTCGATGTACTATCTGCAAACTAAGGCAGGTAAGTTTCTGGTTGATTGCGGCTTCTATCAGGGCCCCGACCACCCGCGGCAGCAGAATCGGCGGGACTTCGGGTTTGACGTTAGGAAGCTGGACTGGGTATTGCTCACTCACGCTCATCTGGATCACTGTGGCCTGCTGCCGCGGCTGGCGGCGATGGGCTTTCAGGGCGAGGTCATCTGCACTTCGGGAACCGCTGACCTCAGCGAGCTGATACTGTTGGATAGCGCTCACATCCAGCAGGAAGATGCCGAATTCGATATGAAGAGATGGCGCCGGCACGGCCGCCAGGGCCCACCGCCACTGCCGTTATACACGGTTGAGGATGCCCACAACTGTCTTCAGACGTTCCGGGACGTGTCTTATGACCAGGTAGAGGAGCTTGCGCCCGGGCTGGCGGTGCGCTTCCGCGATGCCGGTCACATCCTGGGCGCCGCTTCTGTGGAAATCTGGATCAAGGAGGGCGGCGCAGAGCGCAGCGTGGTCTTCTCCGGTGATCTGGGCAGTTCCGGGCGCCCTATCCTGCGCGATCCGCACCTGCCGGGGCCAGCAGATGTTGTGGTGACTGAGTCAACCTACGGCGACCGCCAGTGCGAATCGTATGAGCAAACAGTAGCCCAGTTTGCTGAGGCCGTAGCAGCGACGCTGGCTGATGGTGGGCAGGTGATCATTCCATCCTTTGCCGTGGGCCGGACGCAGACGGTGTTCTATGAGCTGGCCGAACTCATCCGCAGCGGCCAAATTCCCGCAATTCCCGTCTTCATAGACAGCCCTATGGCAATTGAGGCTACGGGCATACTGCGGCGGCATCCGGAGTGTTTTGACGAAGAGATGAACCAGCTTATCCAGGCTGACCAGTCGCCCTTCCAGTTGCCGCAACTGGAGATCTGTCGCAGCCGGGATGCTTCGATAGCTATCAACGACTTTCGCGACCCGTGTATTATCATTTCAGCCAGTGGTATGTGCACGGGCGGTCGCATCCGTCATCATCTGCGCCACCATCTGGAGCGACCCCAGGATATGCTGCTATTCGTTGGCTACCAGGCTGCCGGCACACTGGGTCGGGCCATAGTTGACGGGGCCCGGCGTGTGCAGGTTTTCCCGCACGAATACCACGACGTGCGCTGCCGGGTGGAGCAGATAGACGGGTTCTCGGCTCACGCCGACAGCGCTGAGCTGGTGGACTGGATAACAGCAGTGGGTGCTGAGGCCGAGGCGATATTCTGCACCCACGGCGAGGAGCCGGCGGCCACAGCTTTGGCCCAGCAGCTCCGCCAGAGATTGACTGCCTCAGTCTATGTTCCCGAACTTCTGGATGTAGTTGATCTGCGCCGGCTCAGCCTGATAGATAGCGTTGGGGTCGCCGGCTAGGCCGGGCGTTGTGGCGCAGCGTATGACTCGCAGACCGGGCTAGGCAGCTCGCTGGGGTTCCCTGAACATATATCCTACGCCGGGGACTGTGACAATGCGCTGAGGGTTGCTGCGGTCGTCCTCGATCTTTTGACGGAGCCGACCAATGTGCACGCTCAGAGTGCGTGTCCGAATGTCCTCGTCGTAGCCCCACACTTGCCAGAGCAGCTCCTCGGAGCGGCAGACCTCTCCGGCCTTGGTCATCAGTGTCTGAAGCAGATCGAATTCCTTGGGTGTCAGGTCTAGCGAGTCGTCGTTGACCCACACCCGGCGTTGGCGGGCATCGAGGCGTACCCCGTCGGTCTCGAGGATATTCGCACCGTACTGCTCTACCCAGGGCTGTCCCGCCCGGCGCAAACAGGCATCCATTCTAGCGCGCAGCTCCCGCAGGTCAAACGGCTTCGGCAGATATCCGTCAGCACCCAGCTCCAGCGCCGCCATGCGGTCGCCCTGCTCGGTTCGTGCCGAGGTCACCAATATAGGAATCATGCTGTTGCGGCGAAGCTCGGCCAGCAGGTCAAGGCCATCGGTATCTGGTAGCATAAGATCTAACAGTAGCAGACTGAAGCTGCGTTCTGTCAGATAGCGGCGAGCCTGGGCAGCAGTGTACGTCACTGCCACAATGTAGTTGTGGTCGGCCAGGGTCGAACGTACTGACTGGCCGAATTGCCTGTCATCGTCGCACAACAGAATCCGGGTGGGCATTTATACCACCGTTCATTACTGCTCAACCCCCCGGTTGTAAAGGTATTGCAGGATAGATGAGTTCTCTGTGATGATATAATCGGCGCTTGGGGTGTCCAAGTTAAGACCTTGCCCAAATGTGCGCTGGCCGTTTGGTGCAATCCTCCCTGTCACTGGAGAGATAGTGACATATTAAGAAAAACGGAGCCAGCTTGGGGCACTGGCTCCGTTGCAATAGCATCTATCTTCTAAGTGGTCTGTTGGTTAGACGGCTTCTTCGTCTTCTCCTATCCTCTGCTGGGCTTGCTGAGTATCTTGATCTTCGCGCTTG
>JAUVZM010000032.1 GCA_030602615.1 bacterium | reverse complement strand
GCCAGCCTGGTCATCCGCCCCAGCGTTTGCCAACTTCCTGGTGTCAGGGAACCGGCGCAGGCCAAGGGGTCATATATAGTATGAACAGCAAAGGCTCCGCGACCACCCACCGAGCAGTGTCAGCCACGGAGCCCCGGGGAGGGTTAGGTGACCCCTCCCATACTAGTTTACCCCAACTCAGCTATCTCAATCAACACCACACAACAACTCTGGAGAAGGTGCAGACGGTCCCGGCCGGCTCCCGCCGCAGCTTCCCCGGACAGATACCATATCATCACAGCAAAATACCAGCTCGGCCCAATACTTTCCCGCCCTGTGACAATTACGCTGACACTGCTCTCCACTAATCATCAGGAAAGCGTGGTGCAAAAGAGCATGTCGTCAGCTACCAGGTTCGCCCACAAAGCAGAGCAGTCCAAGCAAGCCCCATTTTCTTCACCGTTCAATGAGACAGAATACCTCCACCTGTCCGAGCGGGGACTGGAGGAGGCTGCCGACGAGCTGCTGCGTGAGAGTGTAGCGGCGCTGGGGCGTGGTGAATACCCCTTCTATACCGAATCGTGGCTGCGTCAGCTCCAACAGCGGGAGGCAGATACGCCCTCCGCCGACGAAGCCGATCACAGTGCAGAGAAGGAGCAGTTGCCCCAGTTGTGTTTGCGGCTGCTGGCGCAGACACCGATGAAGCACCAGTGGCGGGCAGCTATACGGCTGTCAATCAAGGGAAGGACCGTCAGGGAAATTGCCGGCCGGCTTGATACCAGCCCCACCGGAGTCAGCCGCTGGATCAAGGCGGGGTTGGCGCGACTGGCGGCGGCCGCTATGAATCTGGATGACCTGCATAATCAGCGGGAGGCGGTCTGGGCCGTGTGGCAAGAAGAGACCCGCCGCTACGCTCTTCGCAAAGAGCGCCATTGCAAGCCGGGCCACGAGCAGTGCCACGATTCCGGATTGTGCATCTACCGCTGGTACCTGCTCTTCGAGCAGTAAGATCAGCAAAGAGGCTCTAAGAGAGCAAGCAATAAGCAGGAAAGGGAAGGTGGGTGAAGAAACTAATCATTAGCAGTCCGTTGCTTAGCAGACTGCCCGCCGGGAGGTTAGCTTATGAGTGTCGGCATAGTGATCCTGTTCGTAACCATAGTAGTGGCGATGGTCGTCGTGCGCATAGGGGGCATCGCCCTGGAACTGACTGGCTTGGAACAGCACATCGCGCGTTTTCAGGCTCTCTCCGCATTTACGGGGACAGGTTTCACTACGCGGGAGGCGGAGCAGATTGTCGACCACCCCGAGCGCCGCCGCATCATTTCTGTTCTCATCCTCGGAGGCAACGCCGGCATGATCACCGCCATCGCCAGCCTAGCCCAGACGTTCACGGTTAGCTTCGGTGGCCAGCCTCGGGAAGTGGCCATAATCTTCGCGCAACTAGCCGGTGTCGGCGCTTCGCTATATCTGCTGTACCGGATCATCCTGTGGCCCCGCATATCTCGGCGGATTGATGCAGCCATTCGGACTCAACTCCAAACCCATACCACCCTCACGCCAGCAGAGATCGAGCAGCTGCTACAGTCTGCCGAGGGCTGGGGGATAGCTCGCGTGGAGGTTCCCGCGGAGTGTCAGTTCGCGGGCAAGACGATGGCCGAGACCAGGCCTCATGACCAGGGAATCCTGATAATCGCCATCGAACGGGACGGAGAGCTGATTCCCTCGCCGCACGGCAATGAGTCAATTCAAGTCGGTGACCGGTTGATCGTGTATGGGAAGCTGGCGGAGATGCCGGCACTGCTGCGTGGCCAGACATCCCCGGCACATCGGCCCGCATCTTGATTGAAACATTTCTCATACGAAGGAGAGTCAGTTAGCATGAAGTTTTGCATATGCAACGAAATATTCCAGGAATGGCCATTGGATGAACAATTCGAGATGGCAGCGGATATCGGCTTTGACGCCATCGAGATTGCTCCGTTCACTATCACCACCTCTGTCCGTGATATTGATCAGGAAACTCGCCAGCGGATCCGTATCCTGGCAGAGCAGACTGGCATTGAGGTGGCGGGCATCCACTGGCTGCTGGCTCAGACGGAGGGTTATCATCTGACCGACCCCGACCCGACGGTGCGCGGGCGGACTATCGAGTATATGCAGGACCTGGTCAGGTTCGGGGTAGAGATCGGGGGCAGTATGGAGGTAGTTGGCTCGCCCCAGCAGCGCAACGTCAAGGACGGTGTCAGCTACCAGCAGGCCTGGGAGTGGTTCAAGGAGGCAATGATTGCCTGCGCGGAAGTTCCCGGAGCCGAGGGCTTTACTACCTGTATCGAGCCACTGGCGCCCGAGACGAATAACAACTTCATAATCCGCGCCGAGGAGGCTCGTCGAATAGTGCGGGAGATTGACCGGCCCAATGTCAAGGTTATCCTCGACACTTACAGCGGGACGCACGTTGAAGACGACTTCCCGGCCCAGATTCGCCAGACCGGGGACCTGCTAGGCCATTTTCACTGCAACGATTACAACCAGCGCGCCCCGGGCTGGGGCGATACTGACTTCGTACCCATTATGAGGGCGCTTCTGGACATCGGCTACCAGGGCTATTGTTCCATTGAGGTCTTTGATTTTGAGCCTGACCCCTATGAGCACGCCGCCCGCGGCCTGGCCACACTCAAGCAGGCCCTGAGCGAAGCTGGCAACCTGTAGCCTCCACGCAACCACAGCAAGGCCAGCCAAGTGATGGAGGTAAGCTCGTTGATTGGCTGTATCTACGATCCACTATTTGAGCAACATGGTATCCCGTACCATCCCGAGAACGGCACTCGGCTGGCGGCCATTGTAGATTGCCTGAAGCAGGTAGGCCTGTGGCAGGAGCTTGAGCACATTGAATTTGCACCGGCGACGGCCGAGCAAGTCGGCTGGGTGCACGAGCCCGATTATATTGAGCACATAAGGTTTCTCTCTGAGCACGGCGGCGGGGCGCTGGATCTTGACACGCAGGCCACGGAGGAGACATACCCGGCAGCGATGCTGGCCGCGGGTGGGTGTATAGCAGCTACCGAGACAGTCATCGCCGGCGAACTGGATTCGGCAATCTGCCTGGTCCGGCCACCTGGCCATCATGCCCTGCCCAACCAGGCGATGGGTTTTTGCTTCTTCAACAACGTGGCCATAGCTGCGGAGGCAGCGCTGCACGCCGGGATGAGCCGCGTAGCGATCCTCGACTTCGATGCTCATCATGGCAATGGTACTCAGGATATTTTTTACTCGCGCGGCGAGGTCCTGTACTTCTCAATCCATCAGTGGCCGGCGTTTCCCGGCACCGGTTCAGTTGACGAAGTGGGGCTTGATGATGGAGCCGGCCGGACCATCAATGTGCCACTTCCTCCGGGCGCGCACGACAAACATTACCTGCGGGCCTGGCGACAGATAGCTGTGCCCGCCCTGAACGCTTTTGGGCCAGACATTGTGCTCATATCCGCCGGCTATGATGCCCACTGGCGTGATCCGCTGGTCAACATGCAGATGACCGCTGATGGATTCTATCGGCTCATACAGGAGACCGTCACGGCGGCGGTTGATTTGTGCCAGGGGCGACTTGTAGTCATACTGGAGGGCGGTTACAATTTGGATGCGCTGGCCCTGTCGGTGGAGAACACAGTGCTGGCGCTGGGTGGCAGGGAGATAAGACAGTGCGACGAAGCGCCGCCACCACTGCACCCTGACCAGGACGACCACATAACCCAGTACCTGGACCATGCCGTCGAGCAGCACCGGCAGCGCTTGGGGCTGGCAGACAGTTAGCCTGCATTATTCACGAAGGTAGAAGAGATGAGCCTTCAGAAGACGTGAAGATGGCCGTAGAAAGCTATTGAGGGCAGTTCACAGTTTGTTGTGAAGAATGACAGGGTGTAACTATTTACTGGGTTACTCTACTTCTAAAGTTTTTGCCGGAAAGGTGCGGAAAACCGGCTTTTTTCAAAAAGCGGGTTTTCCGCAAAATCCGTTCATGAATAATCCGGGCTAGTGGAGGACAGCAGATGGATGCCCGCAGTCTGCGCGTGTTGGAATATCCCGAGATCATCCGGCGCCTGGCTGACCAGGCCGCGACCAGCCTGGGCCGTGGCCGCTGCCAGCAGCTAACTCCCACCAGCAACGAAGAACAGATCAGACAGCAACTTGCCGAGACCAGCGAAGCCCGCTGGCTACTGGAAGCCAGCCCCCCTTCGTTCGGTGGCATCACCGATGTCCGCAGCCTGCTGGCAAGGGCCGGGGTTGGCTCACTGCTGGAGCCCAGCGAGTTGCTGGCCATCCGCGACCTGGCCGAAGCCTGCCGCCGACTGGTCAACTACTTCGAGCGCGCCCAGCAGGAAGCCCTCCACATTGCCGAACTGGCCCTGCGACTGGGTGACTACAGCGACCTGAGCGAGCAAATCACGAGCTGCATCGGTGACGATGCTGAGATTGCCCCCGACGCCTCCAAGCGCCTAGCCGAACTGTACGCCCGGTCCCGCCGGCTCTACCAACAGATTCAGAAGCAGATGGACGGGCTTATTGACCGGTATCGTGGGCGCGGGGTACTTCAGGATCCGGTGGTAGTCCAGCGGGCGGGGCGCTGGTGCCTGCCGGTGCAGATCCAGGAACAGTCGCGGGTCTCCGGCATTGTCCACGACCGCTCCACCAGCGGCGCGACGGTCTTTATGGAGCCCACCGAAGTAATTCACCTGGGCAACGAGTTGCGCGAGACCGAGCTGGCCATCGAAGAGGAAAAGCGCCGCATCCTGCAGGAGCTGACCGGGCAGGTCGCCGCCCGCCAGACACAGCTATCCCAGGACCTGCAGCGGCTGACGGTGCTCGACTTCATCTTCGCTAAGGGGCGCCTGTCAATAGCCCAGGAGGGCATAGAGCCGGAGATACCTCCGCACAAAGGTTATGTCAACCTGCATGAGGCGCGTCATCCCCTGCTGGAGGGCGAAGTTGTTCCCGTAGACCTGTGGCTCGGTGAGGATTTCGCTACTCTGGTCATCACCGGCCCCAATACCGGCGGGAAGACGGTCTCGCTCAAGACGCTGGGACTGCTGACGCTGATGGCCCAGTCGGGGCTGCATGTGCCGGCAGAACCAGGCACTAAGATCCCCATCTTCACGGCCGTCTACGCCGATATCGGCGACGAGCAAAGCCTGCAGCAGTCGCTGTCCAGCTTTAGCTCACATATGACGCAGATAATCAAGATCGTCCAGCGCGTGTTAGCCGCTCGGCAAGCCGGGCAGGTCATCAACGTGCTGGTACTGCTCGATGAAATCGGCGCGGGCACCGACCCGTCGGAAGGCGCAGCTCTGGCGATGTCGTTGCTGGAATGGTTCCACGAGGCCGGTTGCCGCACCGTGGCGACCACTCACTACAACGAGCTGAAGGCGTTCGCATACGCACGCGAAGGGATGGAGAACGCCTCGGTTGAGTTTGATGTGCAGACCCTGGCTCCTACCTACCATTTGCAGATCGGCTCCCCCGGCTCAAGCAATGCCTTCGAGATTGCTCAGCGCCTGGGACTGCCTGCGGACATGGCTGGCCGCGGCCGCGACTTGCTGGAAGGCGAGAGTCGCGACTTTGTCCAAGCTCTGGAGCACGTTCAGCACACCCAGCGCAAGCTACATGCCGAGCAGCGGCAGGCTCAACAAACTCGCCAGGAGCTGGAGGGCCTGCGCGATAAGTACGAACGCAGCGCCACCGAGTTCCAACGCCAGCGCGAGCAAGCTGTGCGCGAGAGTTTCGAGGATGCGCGGCAGATCGTGGCCAAAGCTCGCAGCCGGGCCGACCAGATAATCAACCAACTTCAGCAGCAGGACCGGCACACTGCCGAAAGCGAAGAGCTGCGCCAGGAGCTTAAAGAAATTGAAGCCGAGGTCGAGGAGGCTCAGCAGGAATTTGAGCGGCAACAGCAGGCCGCAGACCAGCCGGTTCCGCGTGAGCTGCCTCTGGTTGAAAGCATCAGCCGTGGGGATCGGGTCTATGTTCCCGCCTTTAGCCGAGAGGGCGCTGTCCGGGAAGTGCTTGACGACGAGACAGCACTCGTCCAGATCGGCCAGATCAGCATTGAACTTAATATCAGCGATCTGCGTCAGCCCCCCGAACAGCCAGAGCAGACCGCGCCTGAGTCTAAGATTCAACTGGTTCAGACCCGCAAAAAGGTAAGCGTCCCCCACGAGTTGGAACTGCGCGGGATGATCGCAGAGGAGGCACTGGCTGAGCTTGACAAGTACCTGGATGACGCCAGCCTGGCGGGCTTACAGCAGGTGCGGCTCATCCACGGTAAGGGTACTGGTGCGCTCCGCGAGGCAGTGCACAGCTTCCTGGATCAACACCGGGCCGTGCGCGAGTTCCACCTCGCCGACCACACCGCCGGTGGTGAAGGAGCCACCGAGGTGGAGTTGATTATTGATTAGAAGCTAAGCAACCACCGGAACTATGGGTTCTCCGCAAGCGTCCAATAACCGTGCAACGACATTGGCGTAAACAGGAGGAATCGGTAATGTACTCACCCCGCAGCTTTTCACGGATCTTTGCTCTGGGCCTGGGCTTCGCCACCGTTGCGTTGACACTGCTCGGCTGCACCGCCAATGAGAGGAGCAGCGTCCAGGCCGAAGAAGGAAATGCCCAAGTGTCGGCACCCGGGCAGAGTCCCAGGGCCAGCTTTGGCCAGTACTATCAGCCGACCGAGGTCGAATTTACGCCCGCCGCACCCGGCTATCAACTTCCGCTTGACTTGAGCAAGGTGGTAAACCAGAGCGCGCTGGGCCGTCTCTCTGCGCCGGCTAAGGAGCTTCTGGCGCAAAACGGCTTCGTCGTGACGGCGGCAGGCCGCAAGGAAGATATGGCCGATGTTTACGACGACATCGAAGAGGCGGGCATCCCTGTCTACGTCACCGCCGACAGCCTCCTGCACGTCTACCACATCCAGTTCGACGAGACGCTCAAGGATATCGAAGAGCGGGAGTTCTTCGAGGACTTGCTGACGCTGAGCCAGGAACTTCGCAAGTACAGCAAGGCGCAGTACGAGAACTTCACCGGAGACTTGAAAGAGGCGGCGCGGCGAAATGCCGCATATTTCGTCGTAGCTGAACTGATGCTCGCCGGGGCCAAGTATGCGGAATACGCGTGGTCGGGCCCCGACCTTGACGAGAGTACGGCAGAAATGCGGCTCATCGCGACCCACGCGGGCTTTGCACCCAGCCCCATATTCAAGTACAAGGAAGACTACTCGCAGTACATCCCGCGGGGGCATTACACACGCAGCAGGAGGCTGAAGGGATATTTCAAGGCGATGATGTGGTACGGGCGGATGGCCTTCCTGCTCAAGGGCACCGACCTCGACCCGCAAGCGCTGGTCTCGGAGGAGGACGCCCGCATCCAGACGCTGCAGGCCTGCCTGATTGCCCAGCGGCTCTACGGCTCCGACCAGGATCCCGACCTGGCCGCAATCTGGAACCGCATCTACCAGGTTACCGCCTTCTACGTCGGGCTGGCCGACGACCTGACACCCGCCGAATATGCAGAAGCGATTGAAAAGGTCTACGGCACTGCCTTTGCGTGGAAAGAGCTGGCCCAGCCGAGTAAGCTGCGCGAACTCAAGGGCCACCTGGCTGCACTACGCTCGCCGCAGATCTACGGCGGCACCGGCGACATTGTAATCACGCCGCCGTTCTCAGATGAGGACCTGGCCGAGAATCTCGACAAGACCAAGGGCATGCGGCTGATGGGCCAGCGCTTCATCCCCGACTCGTATATGTTCCAGCAGCTTGTCTTTCCCAGTACCGGGCGATATACAACACCCGGTGTCGCCGGCAGCGGCCAGATGCCGTTTACGCTCGTGCAAAGTGACGGCGGGCCGATCCGCGGCTTCCCCCGGGGGCTGGATGTGATGTCCGTCCTGGGCAGCTACCGGGCCGCACATATCCTAGCCCACGATACTACCTATTATGGGTACCGCGAAAAGCTAGCTGAACTGCAGGAGATGTTTGCTGCCTTCACGCCGGCAGAATGGAACCGGAATCTGTACTGGAGCTGGCTGTATGCGCTCCAGGCCCTCATCAGCGAGCGCAGCGCAGGTTACCCCAGCTTTATGCGCACCGCGGCCTGGCAGGACCGCCAGCTCAACGCAGCACTGGCCTCGTGGGCGGAGCTGCGCCACGATACTATCCTCTACGCCAAGCAGAGCTATGCGATGGCACTGACGGGAATGCCGCCGCCCCGGCAAGAGCCGCCGCCCGGCTATGTTGAGCCAGTGCCCGAGTTCTACAGCCGGCTGCTGGCGCTGACTGAGATGACTCAGCAGGGCCTCAGTGAGATGGAGGTTCTGGACGAGACGGCCACGCTACGTCTGCAGGCGCTGGCCGGCGTCCTGCGGCAACTGCGCGACATCGCCGTCAAAGAATTAGCCAACCAGCCGCTGAGCGACGAAGAGTACAATTTCATCCGCCATTTCGGCTCCAGCCTCGATTGCCTGACCGCCGGTACCGAGCAAGTCGCCGCCAAAACCTCGCTGATCGCCGACGTGCACACTGACGGCAACACCCGGCAAGTTCTGGAGGAAGCCGTCGGCTATGTGGAGAGGATTACCGTCGCCTACCAGCTCCCCGACGGACGGATTGCCGCCGGCCAGGGCCCGGTCTTTAGCTACTACGAGTTCAAGCAGCCAATGGCCGACCGGCTCACCGACGAGGCCTGGCGCGAGCTGCTCCAGCAAGGCCAAGCACCAGACCCGCCGGAATGGACGAGGAGCTTTAGGGCGCAGTAGGGAATGATGAGAAAAGGGAGTGGGATGATGACAAGAAGAATGAGCACGATTCTGAGTTTCTTGGTCCTCATGGCACTGGCAGCCACCGGTTTGAGTGTAGCCCAGCCCAGCACACCGCCCGAAGAGATGCCGCCCGGTATCTCAGCCGATCTGAAAGCACTAATCGAGGCATTGAACTCATCGGATTTCCTGGAGCGCTGGCAAGCCCTTTGGGAGTTGGCAGAGATGGGGGAACGGGCAGCCCCCGCGGTGCCATTTCTCATAGAGGTTATGTGCGATGAGGCGCGGACGGTTGCTCAGTTGCGGGGACAGTGGCGAGGGCTGATCGGCGCACTTGATTGGGCTACACGCATCTCATCAACACTGACGAGGATAGGGCCGCCAGCCGTCGGACCTCTGATCGCCGTCCTCGATGAGCGGGACGAACACACTAGCCGCTACGCAGTGTCCGCTCTCGGGCAAATAGGAGATTCCCTGGCAGTGGAACCCCTTTTGGCCGTGCTGGAGGATAAGGAGTCCGGGCTGCGGGAGGACGCGGCCCGAGCACTGGGCGAGATAGCAGATGCGCGCGCAGTAGGTCCGCTAATCGACCTGCTAGAGGACGAGCACAGCGACGGTCGATATGCAGCAGTCTGGGCACTAGGCAAGATCGGCGATGCCCGGGCAGTGGACCCGCTGATCGCTGCTCTGGAAGATGAGCACTGGTGGCTCCGCCATAGCGCAGCGGGCGCCCTCGGGGAAATCGGGGACCCTCGCGCCGTAGAGACACTATTAGCCATGTTGAGCCACCGGCATTTTGCATCTCGCGAAGTAGCCGCAGAGGCACTAGGGGACATCGGTGATCCTCGAGCAATTGGTCCGCTCGTGGCAGTGTTGTCGGATGAGTCATACGCCGTCATACACGAGGCGGCCAAGGCGTTGCGGAAAACACAGGGCGACGATCCGCTGCAAGCACTGGTCGCGGCCTTGCGCAGTGAGGATTGCCGGCTCCGCTCAGGCGCGGCATACGCGCTGGGACTGCTGAGGGGCCCAGCAGCGCTGCCTCTACTGATTGAAACGCTGAATGACGAGAATCCGCAGGTGCGGGCTAATGCAGCCAAGGCCCTTGGGAGAACAAGGGACCCGCATGCTGTAGACGTCTTGATTGGTGCTCTTCAAGATGAGGACAAACAAGTTCGCACTCAAGCATCACGGGCACTGAAGATGATAGCGGGGAAACATTCGGACCAAATCCCGGAAGACTGGGAGAAGTGGTGGGCGGAGAATAGGGAAGAGCTTCTCAGGAGGGAGTAATCGCCGCCAGACGTGCTGCCAACTCGCCTAGATTTCCAGCGCCAATGGCTTCCCGAATTTGCTCCATAAGCTGGGCAAAGAAGCGCAGGTTGTGCAGGCTGAGTAGTCGCCAGGCAGCGGCCTCTTCTATGCGAAACAGATGATGCAGATAGGCGCGGCTGTAATGAGTGCAGGCCGGGCAGTCGCAAAGCTCGGACAGAGGTCGCGAATCTTCCCGATACTGGGCGTTGTTGATTCTGACTATCCCCTCCCAGGTGTAAAGCAGCCCGTGGCGGGCGTTGCGGGTGGGCAGGACGCAGTCGAACAGATCAACACCGCGCTTGACCGCTGCAATCATCTGCGCGGGGACGCCGACGCCCAGGAGGTGCTTGGGTGCCTCGAGAGGCAGCTCGGGCAGGGCTGCGTCCAGGGCTGTGAACATCTCCGCCTCGCTCTCCCCCACCGAGACGCCGCCGATAGCGTAACCGGGGAAGCCGATCTCAACGGTGGCCCGGGCGCTTTCTCGACGAAGCTCCGGATAGACGCTGCCCTGGATAATGCCGAACAGCGCCTGCTCCGGATTGTTGTGCGCCACTTTACTGCGCTCGGCCCAGCGCAGCGTGCGCTCCATTGACTGCGCAGCTTCGGCATATCCGCAGGGATAAGGCGTACAATCATCAAAGGTCATAATCATATCGGCGCCCAGCTGGTTCTGTGCCTGGACGGACAACTCCGGGGTTACCTGTATCGGGCTGCCGTCAAGCGGCGAGCGGATGCTGACGCCATCTTCGATGATGTCACTACGGTCAGCCAGCGAAAAGACCTGAAAGCCGCCGCTGTCAGTGGCAATCAGACCCGGCCAGTTCATAAACTGGTGCAGCCCGCCCGCCTGGCAGATAACTTCGCTGCCCGGGCGAATCAGCAGATGAAAGGCATTGCACATCACTGCTTGAATGCCGACAGCAGCAATATCCTGCGGGGAGCAGGCCCTTACCACCGCGTGGCTGGCACAGGGCATAAATGCCGGCGTTTCGATGGTGTCGGCGGCGCTGTTGAGCAGACCGCAGCGGGCCTTTGAGGACGGATCACGGGCGGTTATCTGAAATTTCATAGCAATCCCGGACGGTTTACATGATCAACATACAATCGCCGTAGCTGTAAAAACGATAGCGCTGGTCAATTGCCTCCTGATAGGCGCTCTGCACTCGCTCGCGGCCAGCGAAGGCACTGACCAGCATCAGCAGTGTCGAGCGGGGCAGATGGAAGTTGGTCAACAGCATATCCACGGCCCGAAACCGATAGCCGGGATAGATAAACAGGCTGGTTTCACCGCTGTCGCGCGCAATCTGGCCGGAGTCATCGGCCAGTGTCTCCAGAGTTCGCACCACGGTGGTTCCCACAGCGACGATGCGCCCTCCAGCCGCTCGGCAGGCGTTGATGGCCTGGGCCGCTTCAGCGGTCACCTCATACCTTTCGGCGTCCATGTCGTGCTCTTCGACGTTCTCCGCCCGAACTGGGCGAAATGTGCCCAAGCCGACGTGTAAGGTAATCCGGGCAATTTCTACATCGCAGGCAGCCAACCGCTCGAGCGTTGCTTCATCAAAGTGCAGCCCGGCAGTCGGAGCAGCAACAGCCCCAGGCTCCCGCGCGTAAATCGTTTGATAGCGGTCCCGATCAGCGGCTTCCTGGCTTTGCTGTTGGGAGGAGGCTTCATCGGGAGGGGCCTGGTCGCGGTGGATGTAGGGGGGTAGCGGGGTGAGGCCGACACGAGTCAGAGCGGCCATAAGCTCGCCCGGGCATTCCAGGCTCACCACATCTCGCCCCTGCGACAACTTTTCTGCTATTATTGCAGTGATTTCGCCGGAGAAGTCAATCCTCTCCCCCACACTCAGTCGCCCCGCCGGCCGAGCCAGCACCTCCCAGCGGCCATTGCCAAGCGCCTCTAGCAGCAATAGCTCCACCTGGCCTCCAGTTGACCGCCGGCCCAGCAGGCGAGCAGGAATAACCCGGGTCTGGTTTATGACCGCACAGTCCTGGGCCGCCAGGTACTCAGGCAGGTCGGTGAACCGGCGATGTTCGATAGCACCGTCGTCTCGGTGCAGCACCAGCATGCGGGAAGCCGACCGCTGCGCCAGCGGCTGCTGGGCAATGAGCTCGGTTGGCAGATCGTAGTCAAACAGGTTGACGCGCACTGAAAGTCCTTGATGAGACTTCTGAAGTTCAATGCAGTTGCGGTGTAACGGATGTGATGACTTGCCCATAGCCAGCGCCACGAAAGCAGGCAGTTACGGAGGCAGTTTACCGCCCATACCTGTCGCCTGTCAACAGCCCTGCCAGCCGGCGCGGTGTTGCAAGCAGCCTATATTTGTGGTATACTGCATACAGTTTTCAGGGTCGCGGACACGCGGTCGGCGGCCCTTCCTGTTTTGCCGACAGCGGCAAAACCATCAGTCCATAGGAGGAAGGCGACCAGATGTTAGAGGACACGCTGTACGAGGCAACATATATTCTCGCTACAGATCTGGAAGAAGAGGAAATCGAACAGATAACCGGACGGCTGCGGGAGACAGTGGCGCAGGCTGGCGCTGAATTCGTGGCCGATAACTTGCTGGGCCGACGGCAACTGGCTTATCAGATCGATAATCACTCCGCAGGTATCTACCGGGTGATGTACTTCAAAGGCAGCGGCGAGGCAGTTAGCGAGCTGAAAAACGAACTGCTCATGAACGAAGCCATAATCCGCGGCATAGTGGTTGTGGCAAACCCGGATGCCGTCTTTGAGCCAACGTCGCCTCCAGAGCAGGTAGCGGAACTCGAAGAAGAACAGGCAGCCAGCGAAGCCGAAGAGCCTGAGGCAGTGCAGGAGGCAGAGGTAGCGCCAGTGGCCGAAGAATTTGTCGCGGAGACGAGCGAGCCAGAAGCTGAGGAATCCATCGAAACTTCCCTGCAGCAACCCGAGGCAGAAGCTACAGAAACCGAACCGGAAACCGATGACTAAGGGGGGCAGCGATGATTAACTACGTAGTATTGGTGGGAAGACTGGCTAATGATCCGGAGATGCGTTATACCCCCAGCGGGACGGCAGTCGCCAACTTCCGACTGGCGGTAAGCCGGCCGCCGCGGCGGGATGCCCCCGACAGCGAAGAACAGACCGACTGGCTGAATATCGTCACCTGGGGACGAGTGGCCGAAAACTGTGCCCAATACCTGGACAAGGGCTCGCTGGTGGGCATCGAGGGCCGCGTGCAGTCACGCACCTGGCAAACCCAGGACGGCCAGAATCGCTACAGTGTGGAGATCAACGCCCGTAACGTCCAGTTTTTAGAAACTCGCCAGGAGGCCGAGCGCCGCCGGGGTGCCCGACAGGAGCGTCAGCCCAGTGGCCCGGCTGATGAGCCTCCCGCAGAGGCCGATGACGAATTCGGACCGATTCCCGAGGGCGAAGATATCTTCGGCGACCAGTAGGGGCTGCCGCCTTTGACCATCGCTTGCCGCTGCTGAGGGCAGCGCGCAATTGCGCCTAACATCAGCCAAGCACGTGATGTCTAACAAGCCAGAAATTGGTCAATTTCACCAAGCCCGAGCTATCCTCTTGGGCTATGAGTATTTGTGCATGTCCTTAACCTAAGCGATTATGTCCACAGCTATTATTGCTCAATTACGCGATAAGATTGCCGAAGCCGACAGCTTCGCTGAACTCAGCCGGGAGCTTGCCAGGGGCACCCGCGCCGTATCAGTGGAGGGGGCGAGTGACTCCGGCAAGGCAGCCCTGCTGGCGACCTTATTCAGCCGGAACTGGTCGGCAGCGCTGGTTATTACCTACAGTGATGATCGCGCCCAGCGACTGGCTGCGGACCTGGGCCAGTTGCTGGCTGACCGAGAAGATTTGGAAGTGCTGTTGTACCCCTCCATAGCTTCAGCGCTCTACGACGGCGTCCAGCCCGAGCGCAGCGAAGTGGCGCAACGGCTGACAATCCTGGAGCGGCTGTGCGCAGGCCAACCCACCCTCGTTGTAGCATGCATCAAAGCGGTACTGCACCAGACGATGCCTCAGGCGGCGCTGGCCCGAGCGCGTCGCGAACTGGCCGTAGGCGAGGAAATTGACCGTGACGACCTGGTCGCAGCACTGATTGATATGGGCTATGAGCGGGTTGATCTGGTAGACGAGGTCGGTCAGTTTTCGGTGCGGGGAGGCATTGTTGATATCTCGCCGCCGACCAGCGACCAGCCAGTGCGGATCGAACTGTTAGGCAATGAGATCGAGCGGCTCCGACTTTTTGATCCAGTTACCCAACGATCCACCACATCGCTGCAGCGCATCGGCATCGGGCCGGCCAGCGAGATCCTACTCACCGAAGCAGCAGTTAAAAGGGCATTTCCCGCCATCCACAGCGCCTTTGAGCGCGAGCTTCAGCAACTACGCAGCGAGGAGAAGACGCGGGAGGCCGAGCGGCTGGCGGCCCGCATGGAAGAGGATCTGCGCAACCTCGAGCAGCTCCGGCCTACTCCTGAACTGGTACACTACCTCCCCTATATCTACAGCCGGCCGCAGTCGCCCTGCGATTACCTGCCCAAAGACGCTTACCTGGTTGTAGACGAGCCAATACGCACCAAGGCGTATGCCGAAAACTTCCAGGAGGAAGTGCACAAAGCGTATCAGACCGGTATTAGGCTGGGCAGTCACCTGCGCCTGCCCGACAGCGTGTGTATGTCCTTCGCCGAGCTGGTGGCCCGGCATCTGAGCGGCAGCCGGCTTGATAGTCCCACGATTTACCTGAATATGCTGCATCGAGAAATCCCCTGGGCACCGCAGGCCGCTGTGGTGCGTTTCGACACACCACCAGTGGACAGTTTCGGCGGCAAATTCGAGCTACTTGTAGAGGGCTTGCAGGACTGGCAGAACGAGGGCCGCTGTGTGTTGATCGGCGCCAACGAGCCCAGTCAGGTGGCCCATATCCTGGACTCCCGTCATCTTGAGAAGCTGCGTCAGGAGCCTGACGAGCACAAGCTGGATGCTGGCCTGATTAACATTGCGGACATGGACCTGTCCGGGGGGTTTCGCCTGCCGGAGGTGGATCTCGTTGTCCTGACGGGCAAAGAGCTGTACGGCTGGCGCAAGCTGCACCGCCCGCCGGAGCGCGCCTATAAGCCCGGGTTTTCTCTGACTTCACTGCGCGAGCTGCACGAGGGCGATTACGTGGTCCATATCAACCACGGCATCGGGATTTATCGCGGCCTGACTAACCAGACCCTGGGCGGGATGGAGCGCGAATACCTGGTTGTCGAGTACGCCGATGACGACAAGTTGTACGTTCCCGTCACTCAACTGGACCGCGTCCAAAAATATATCGGCCAAGACGGCTCGCCGTCCATAACACGCCTGGACAGCAAGCGCTGGAAGAACGCCAAGAACAAGGCGAAGGCCTCCACGCGGCTGCTGGCCCGGGAGTTGCTCAAGCTATACGCAACGCGCGAGCAGGCCGAGGGGCACCAATTTGAGCCGGATGGGCCCTGGCTGGCCCAACTGGAGAATGCCTTCCGCTACCAGGAGACTCCCGATCAGTTGCAGGCCATCCGTGATGTCAAAGACGATATGGAAGGTAACAAACCAACGGACCGCCTGATCTGCGGAGACGTCAGCTTCGGCAAGACCGAGGTAGCAGTACGGGCCGCCTTCAAGGCAGTGCTGGACGGCAAACAGGTGGCCGTACTGGTACCGACCACGGTGCTGGCCCAGCAGCATCACAATACCTTCCGCCAACGGCTGTCGGGATATCCCGTTGAGATTGCCACGCTCAGCCGCTTCCGCAGCCGCCAACAACAACACAAGACAACTCAGGGCCTAAAAGAAGGCACCGTGGACATCGTTATCGGTACGCATCGGCTGCTGATGGCGGACATTCGCTTCAAGGATCTGGGACTGCTGGTCATTGACGAGGAACAGCGATTCGGGGTTAAGCAAAAGGAGCAACTTAAGAAACTGCGCCAGAATGTGGATGTCATCACGCTGACTGCGACCCCAATTCCCCGCACTCTGAATATGGCACTGTCGGGGGTGCGTTCAATCTCGCTTATCAATGATCCCCCCCAGGGACGGATGCCGATTCGGACCTTCGTCCGCGAACGCGACGACGAACTAATCCGCGAAGCAGTTCTGCGAGAACTGCGCCGCGGCGGGCAAGTGTACTTCGTCCACAACCGGGTACAATCTATCAAGCACGTAGCGGCCGGCCTGCAGCGACTGGTGCCTCAGGCCAAGGTAGCTATTGCCCACGGTCAACTCCCCGAAGCTGAGCTGGAAGAGGTAATGCTGGCCTTCTACGCCGAAGAGTTCGATGTTCTGGTCTGCACCACCATCATCGAGAACGGCCTGGACGTGCCCACCGCCAATACCATCATAGTTGACCACGCTGACAAACTGGGACTGGCGCAACTCTACCAGTTGCGGGGCCGGGTCGGCAGGTCAGACCGGCAAGCGTACAGCTACCTGCTCTATCAGTATCCCGATAGAATGACCGAAGAGGCCGAACAACGCCTCAGAGCGCTGGAAGAATTCAGCGAACTGGGCAGTGGTTTTAAGCTGGCTCTGCGCGACCTGGAAATACGCGGCGCTGGGGATATCCTCGGTGCCGAGCAGAGCGGCCATCTTTCTGCTGTGGGACTGGATCTGTATTGCCGGATGCTTGCTGATTCAGTGAAGACACTAAAGGGTGAGCGACCCTCGCACTATGAGGGCGTACCCTCGATTGATCTTCCCGTTGAGGCACTAATTCCGGCCAGCTACGTGCCTGCCGAAAATCAACGCATCGCGTTATACCGGCAGCTAGCAGAGGTAAGCAGCAATGAAGAGAGCAATGAACTAATCGCAGAGATGACGGACCGATACGGTGCCCCGCCGACGCCGGTGTGTAATCTCGTAGAGATTACGCGGCTGAAGCTGCAGTGTGCTGAGGCCGGGGTAGCCGATATCAGCACCGAGAACGGTCGCGTAGTCATACGACTGTCGGCTGAGGCACAGCTCGACGAAGGAGACCTGGCGATATTCCGCGGCCTCTATAAACCTACCACGCAGCAAGCGCGGCGGGGGGCGCGCTCCAGGCTGCCGCGCGCCAGCTTCGCCCCTCAGCAGTTGTGCTTCGGGCACAACCGCAAGGATAGTAACTTCACCTTAGCCGCGACCAAAGAGCTGATTGGCCGTCTTGTAGACAGAAGCAATGAACGGTCAGGTCAACAGGAAGAGGCTATGGTGAAATCCCATCTCGAAACTTAGTCTTACATTCAGAGTTAAGCAGGCATAATGATGCCCACAAACAACAATCAAGCTGACAATAGCCCAAGCGAAAGCTCCCAGAGCCAGGCAAGTAATGCCCAGAAGAAGGTAGCAGCTCTGTGTTTCCGCCGCAGCGGAACGCTTTACTGGTTCAAGGCCAATGACGTGGAAGTCAGGCCAGGCGAGTTCGTGGTGGTCGACACTGAAAAAGGGCCGGACATCGGTCAGGTGGTCTACCGCGAAGACCAGGTGCCACCCGAGCGTCCTGAGCCCACAAAGTCGCTGAAACGAAAAGCCCAGCACAAAGATTTTGAGCGCAAGCGACAGTTGCACCAGAAGGCCAGCCGTACGCTGCGAGCTGCTCAGGAGAAGGTAGCCGAGCACGGCCTCGAGATGAAGCTGGTAAGTGCGGAATACACCCTCGATGGTCGCCATTTAACTATCTGCTTCACCGCCGACGGGCGAGTGGACTTCCGCGAGTTGGTGCGCGATCTAGCCAGTGCTTTTCATTGCCGTATCGAGTTGCGGCAGATCGGGGTCCGCGATGAGGCCAAGATAGTCGGCGGGCTGGGGCCGTGTGGTCAGCAACTATGCTGCCAGCGCTTTCTGCGTGATTTCGAGCCGGTAGGCATCCGCCTGGCCAAGGACCAGGACCTGCCACTAAATCCAGAAAAGATCAGCGGAGTGTGCGACCGGCTAATGTGCTGTCTGCATTACGAAAATGATGTCTACTCGGTAGCCCGCGATAAGTTGCCGGAAGTCGGCGACCAGGTGCAGACCGCCCACGGACAGGGCCAGGTGTTAGAGTGCAATCTGCTCAAACAGGAAATAACAGTGCAGTTAGGTCCGGAACATACTGTGAGTGTGCCAGCAGCAGAAGTGCAGCCGGCAGCGGAGGACACAAACAACAACCATTAAGTCCAGAGGTGGGCTTGGGCAGCTAATCATGTCGAGTTGGAGAACAGCCAAGTATGCCACTTTATGAGTATGAATGTGAGAACTGCGCAAGCCAGTTTGAACTACTTCGAGCGCGGAACGCCGAAGAGCGGCCGACCTGCCCAGTCTGTGGGCAAACGGAGGTTGTACGCGTGATGTCTTCGTTCTGCGGGAGGATTGCGGCCAATTCGGGCAACTCGCACAGTGTGGCTGGCACAAATAGTTGTGCTGGCTGCAGCGCAACCAGTTGCGCAACGTGCCGGAATTAGGATAATATGTTAGGGCCAGTTGAGCCCTCAACGCAATATCAGACAGGACCGCCCGGGCGATGAGACAGGCAAATAGCCCAATGAAGAACTTCTATATTACAACGCCAATCTACTACGTAAATGACCGGCCGCATATCGGCCATTCATACACCACAATCGCTGCCGATGTCCACGCCCGTTATAACCGATTGCAAGGAGCACCGGTCCTGTTCTCGGCCGGGACTGATGAGCATGGTCAGAAGGTGGCTCTCTCCGCACAAGCTCAGGGAATGGAGCCCCAGGAATTTGTCGATGATGTGGTCAGCTTCTTTAAGCAGATGTGGCAGCGGCTGCACATCAGTTATGACCGTTTCATCCGTACCACCGACCCGAATCATATGGCGACAGTCCAGCAGGTCTTTAGCCAGCTCCGCGAGTCTGATGACATCTATCTGGGTGAATACGAGGGCTGGTACTGCGTGCCCTGCGAGACCTACCTGTCCGAAGCAGAACTGACCGACGGCTGTTGCCCGGAGTGTGGACGGCAAGTGGAGCAGGTCACTGAGCAGGCCTACTTTTTTCGCACCTCTGCCTACGCCGACCGACTCATAGAACACATCGAAACCCATCCCCAATTCATCCAACCCAAAACGCGGCGCAATGAGGTGCTGTCTTTCATCAAAGAGGGTCTGCGTGATGCCTGTGTAAGCCGCAATCGGACGGAATGGGACATACCCGTGCCCGATGACGAAAGCCAGTCAATATACGTCTGGTTCGATGCCCTGATAAACTACCTGTCACAGGTCGGCTACCCTGATGAGCTTGATGAGTTTAACAAGTGGTGGCCGCCGCAGATACAACTGCTGGGCAAAGACATCCTGACGCGCTTCCACGCAACACTGTGGCCGGCAATGCTTATGGCGTTGGACCTGCCCATCCCGGAAATGCTATTCGCGCACGGCTGGTGGATAACCGACACTGGCGATAAGATCAGCAAGTCCAAGGGCAATATGCTGGATCCCTATGAAGTCTCCCAGGAGCTGGCCGAGATTTCGGGAGCAACCACTGCGGTAGCCGTCGACAGTCTCAGATACTTCCTGCTGCGGGAGGTCACCTTCGGACTGGACGGATCATTTTCCTGGCGCACGCTGCTGAGCAGATTCAATGCGGACCTGGCTAACGACCTGGGCAACCTACTCAATCGCACCTTGCCGCTGGTCGAACGCTACTTGAACGGAGTTATTCCGGAGCCTGGTCCAGGGGCTGGCGAGCTGAGGGACGAAATCGAGCGTGCTCGCACTCAAATCGAGCAAGAGATGGCGCAATCCAACTTCAGTGCCGCGCTGACGGCTATTTGGAAACTGTTGGCCAGTGCCAATAAGTTCCTGGATACTCGCTCGCCCTGGGCACTGCACAGAGAATCAAAGCAAGTAGAGCTGGAGGCAGTCCTCTATGATGTACTGGACTGCATCAGAGTAGTGGCTATTATGATCGAGCCATTTATGCCGAAGGTCTCTGACGAGATCTGGCAGCAATTAGGCCTACAATCGGCACAGATTGAGAAATACTGGGAGGACTGCTGTGCCTTGAAGCTGCCCAGTGACATTAGTGTCGCGCCCGGTCGTCCCATCTTTCCGCGCGTGGACATCAAGCGAGCGATGGACCGACTACGAGCAGACAGCGAAGAGCAGCCCGAGCCGGCGGCAGCCGATATGATAGGCATTGATGAGTTTGAACAGGTCGAGCTGTGCGTGGGCATCATCGTGGCGGCCCATCGCATTCCCGGTGCTGATAAGCTGCTGCGATTGATAGTGGATGTAGGCGAGTCGGATACTCGGCAAATTGTGGCGGGAATCGCCCAGCAGTTTAACCCACGCGAGCTGCTGGAGGTGCAGGTAGTAGTAGTGGCCAATCTAGAGCCGGCCACCATTCACGGCGTCGAGTCGCACGGTATGATTCTTGCCGCCGGTGCCGATGAGCCTGAGGCCTTGGTCATCACAGACAGTAAGTGCCCGCCCGGCACCATAATCCGCTAGCTTGTGGTAACTATACTTTTTACCTAAATGGAATCATTGCTGCCCGCGATGCCCCATCAGGCTTGGTAGTAGTCTAACAAGCCCCGTGCGGCAGCCAACGAATAGGAGGAAGTAGCTTTGGCCGCGTCAAAGCGCAGCACAGCAAAGACTGTAGTGTCGCTCATTGTATTAGCTATTGCGATGGGCTTTATCACATGGCTGGTATACATCCAGGGCACCACCAGCATTGCTGTACACTTCTATTATCTGCCCATACTGTGGGCAGGCTTCGCTTTCGGCGATTATGGTGCAATTATTGTATCGCTGCTGGCTGCGCTGGCTTGCGGGCCGTGGATGCCCGCCGAACCGGCACTAGGCCCCGAAAGCCCAGCGATTGAGCAAGGCCTGTGGGACATAGTATTGCGCCTGCTGGTCTTCTATGTAGTGGCTATCTTTGCCTCACGGCTGTCTTTCGAACTGAAGCGTCGCATTACCGAGGCGCAAACCCTCTATCAGGTGGCCCACAGCATCACCTCCAGTCTGCGCATAAAACAGGTGCTGGACCTCATCACTGATCATGCTATGCGGGTAATGAACGCCAAAGCCTGCAATATACGGCTTCTGAATGAAGAGAACGGTGAACTTGAACTGGTTGCTACCGCGGGATTGAATGACGACTACTGGGAGAAAGGGCCGGTAGTTCTAGAAGGCAACGTCACCGACCGGCGTGTCCTGCGGGGCCACGCGGAACAGATCTATGACGTGCCTGCCGATCCGGGTTTCCAGTATCCGGAGGCCGCCCGTGAAGCCGGACTGACGTCGGCGCTGATTGTGCCATTGGCGACCAAGGAGGAGACCCTGGGCCTGATACGCGTCTACTCAAAATCGCCCCACAAGTTTACTCGGCGCGAGATAAACCTCTTAACTACTTTCGCTCATCAGGCTTCAGTAGCCATCGAGAATGCCGAGCTTTACGAAGATATCCGACAGAACTACTATGAGACCGTGCGTACCTTGACCCGAGCCATTGAAGCCAAAGATATCGAAACCTACAGTCACTCGGAACGAGTTACTGACCTGGTCGAGAAGATTGCCCAACAGGTGGGCATGTCCGACGAGCAGCGGGAACTGCTTCAATTTGGTTCTATACTCCATGACGTTGGTAAGATCGGTCTGGAGCATACTGACACTGCAACCAGCAACGGACCCGACCAAGCCGCCGAGGTCTTCTACCGCATGCACCCTCTGATTGGCCAGAGCATTCTGCAGCCAGTGACCTTCCTTGCGCCCATCTTATCGGTTGTCACCCACCACCATGAATGCTGGGATGGCTCGGGATTTCCCGAGGGTCTCGAGGGAGATGATATTCCTTACGAGGCTCGCATCGTAGCAATCGCCGATGCCTACGACCGGCTCATTCACCCCCACGATCCGGCAGTCAATCATAGCCTCTCGCCGCGCGAGGCACTCCAGGAAATCGACGCCGACGCCGGCACAAAATTCGACCCTAACCTGGTAGCTGCCTTCCGCAGAGTCACTGGCCAGCGCCAGTCCAAAGACCAAGACTCTTCCCAATAGCAGGCACAAGTACCACAGCAATCAACACCACCACACCACCGCCCGCACCACCCTCTGTCCCGAGCAGTTACGGAGGTGAAGAGCTTGCCCTGCTTTCACCTACTGATGGGCCCCAATGAAGAGCTTGAGCTGGCCAGGGCCGAACTCGCGGCGTTAGCGGGCCATACCTACGGCGGCCGGGTGGCGACAGGGCCGGTCGCCGTGGATGTCACACGCTCGAGCTATGTTCGCTTGTCAGCAGAGCAATTGGCCAGTGGCAGAAACTGGGTACAGTTGGGTGCAGCAATCGCCCGGTTGGATCTTCGTTGCGAGGATTATCAAATCGAAGTTTTTCGTCCCGGACCAAAGGTAAACGTCAATGCAACCCGATTTCAGAAGTCAATTGCTGACCTGATCTCAGGACGACCGAATCTGGATAATCCTCGCATCCAGTTTGCCCTGATAATAGCCCAGGAAATGTGGCGTTTCGGAGTGATTGTCTCGCGCAGCGGCCAGTACTGGCGCAGTCAGGCCAACCGTCCCTACCACTGCTCTCATGGGCTTGCCTCCCAGATGGCGCGGGCCCTGGTGAACCTGGTCGCCGCTCCCGGCGATACGCTGCTCGACCCCTGCTGCGGCAGCGGCACAGTGGTGGCTGAGGCACTCCGCGACGGTATCCACGCCTGGGGAGTGGAGATAAACCCAGCACTGGCCCAGCAGGCTGCAGCGAATCTGCGCTCCCTGAAGCTAGCAGCCAATATTATGGTGGGTGATGCCCGCTGTATCCGGGGCAGCTTCGATGCAGCGGTCGTCGATTTTCCCTATGGCCATTCCTCGCCAGTAGAAAGCAGCCTGTACGCCGATATTCTTACCAATCTTCGCACTCAAGTTGATCGGATGGCTCTGGTTTGTGGATGCGACCAGAGCCGTCTGCTCGGGCAGTTGGGACTGACCATCCGGCAGCAGGCTTTGGTGACCAAAGGACAACTAAGCCGATACATCTACAGCGTCAGCACAAAGAAGGGACAACAGCCGTGGCGGTGAACTATAAAGTGGTGTTGGATCAATAAACTCAGCCACAACGCACAGGAGACTTAAGATGGCTCCCAGCAGACCCGAAGCCTGCCCCCCAAGCGGCCGGCCGCGCAGTGCCACCCTGGCAATAGCGCTGGCAGCAGCGCTGCTGGCGGTGGCAATGACGGCCCAAGCTGAGAACATGCTGTCGAATTCTGGTTTCGAGCGGGTTGACACCGAAGGTATGCCGGTGGGCTGGCACACTTTCACTCCGACTGGCCAGCCGGCAGTCACTGCGCGTATAGCCCACCCTGGCTACAACAGTCGCAACTGCCTATTGGTGGAAAGCGACGAGCAGCTAACCATTTTTGACCTTCACACAGCGCCAATTGAAATGAGCAAAGTCGGCTCAAGCAAGATGCTTTTTACCTGCTACTACCGCACTGAGCAGGAGCCGGCCGCCCAGATGTCCTTGATGACCTTCGCCGAAGATTTCTACGTCAACGAATGGCGCACTCGCCCACTGCAAGCTGAGGCCAAAAACATACCGACCTCCAATGAATGGAGCCTGCTGTCGTGGCAGTTTGAAGCGCTGCCCGGAGGCCGGCAAGTGGTCCCGCTCATTAGAGTGACCGGCACGGGGAAGCTCTATCTGGACAATCTTGCTCTTCGCCCTTATCCCGCTGAGGTCTCGGCGACATTGACCGATGCAGGCACACTCCAGGAGCCTCCCGACAAGCGCCGCACCACTGTGTATCTCACCAACCATACCTCCCAAAGACGGGAGCTGCAGGTCGTGCTGATCGCCGTGGCTGAGGGGAGCAGCGCGAAACGGATGCAGCACACCGTACAAATAAAACCCAATGGCACCGGTATGCTACATCTCGACTACACGCTGCCAGTCAACATCCCCCACAGCCTCCAACTAGTGGTCCGGGACGCCGACAGTGGCGCTGTCTACGAGCACACACAGTCAATCGCCACACCCCTGTTCACTGCCAGATTCACCAAGCCAGCATTTCGTAGTACCATACTGCCGACTCTGCCCCTGGACAGCCTGGAAATCACGGGAAGAATCAATGCTGTTCCCCATCTTGCCCGCCAATTCAGGCTGAAAGCAGAGATAGCGGAGACAGGTGTGCAGCTCGTAGAACCCAGCGACCAGATCCAGCGCCCTGGCCCAGTCAATTTTACCGTTACCTTGCCGCACACCAACTTACTCAGCGGCGATTATACCGTGCTGATTACTGCGTCACTGCCAAACGACCAGTTCCAGCAGCGGGTACAACTACCCCTGCGCCGGCTGGTACCCTCCGGCAGTGAGGTTGGCTACGACCACCAGCAGCGGTTGTGGGTCAACGGAACGCCGATGCTACCGCGAGGACTATACTATGTCTGCCAGCACAGCGACCTGGCTGCGATAGCTACTGCTGGTTTCAACTTCGCTGTTGTGCCTTCGACGCGCGCCAGCTATGCCTTCGGCGAGGAGGCACGCAACCAAAAAATATCGCTGCTCATCTCCTCACCTCGCCTCGCGGAGGACTCCTGGCAGAATCTGGAGCGCAAGTTCGGTCAGAATCCGGCGCTACTGGGCTGGTGCGTAACACCCAGGCCCGACAAGCAAACCATGCCCCCGGAGGTGACCGCCAACGTTTGTCGCCAGCTTCGGTCAATAAGTCCCAGTCATCTCACTCTGATGTCACTGGCCTCGCCCTCGCTGCTGCGCTATTACAGCGAGTTCCCTGATATTATAGCCGCCTGGTCGCTGCCGGTACCGGCCGCACCAATTACCTCAGTGGCACGAATGGTTGACGCCGCGAAGGAGGCGGCCTCCGATTGGCATCCGGTGTGGGCTATCATTCAGGCGGCGGGACCGGCGTGGTACAATGACCAGTCCTTGGATCCCGAAGGGGCCGGCCGGGCACCCACCCCAGCAGAGGTCCGCGCTATGACTTACCTCGCATTGGTGCACGGAGCCAATGGGCTGATGTATTACGGGTATGATATCCCCGCCTTCACGGGGACCAGAGCATTCAAGCTTCCCGAGGACGCTCCTGAAATCTGGACCGAACTTGCCCAGATCAATCAGCAGCTAGGCTGGCTGGCACCAGTGATCCTGAATGGGCAGCGCCGCCTGCTGACGCCGGCAGCCGACGGAGATGTCCACCTGGGGGCCTGGCACTACCAAGACGGCAACTACATCGTGGCAGTCAACACATCCAACCAGGGAATCGTAACGGAGTTCACACTCCCTGATATTGAGGCGTCGCGGCTTGGCGTAATGTTCGAGCGCCGCTGGATAAGCGCCAACGACGGGGTATTCAATGACAGCTTCGCACCCCACGATGTGCACATCTATTCGACAAGGTAGCCAAAGCGAAGCTGGAAGTCACAAATCTCTGTCCGCTTCACGACAAGCATTGGGACCGAGCAGCTAGTTATGCCCGACTACCTGACAATAATCGCCGCAAGCTTCATAATCGGGGCGGTGCTGGGTTGGTTAACCTCATTGGCTATCAACGCTGCCGCGCGGACACTGGGCTGCCTGATAGTCATAGTGTTCGTGCTTATCCAAATCCTCGGGTACCGTGAAATACTGCACTGGGATTGGACAGCCTTACTGGAGCTGATTCGGCCGTGGGCAGGTGTAATCGCCGACCGGCTGGCACCCAGCTTGAATGCCTTCACCTACAATCTTCCGCTGTCAGCCGGGTTTCTGATCGGCCTGCTGGTAGGTATGCGGCGGTAGCGTTGTAGACGCCACGGCTGGATTGCAACCCTGGGGTTTACGGGTAGAATATAAGTGGAGATTGCTCACTGTACTGATAGGAGCAACGAAGATGGCTGAGGACCGTTCCGGCGGCGGCTCCGGGCGTAATCCGCTGGCCGTTGCCCGGTTCATATTACACTTGCCTAACTTCTTCAAGCTTTACTGGCGGCTGTTCACCGACCGCCGAGTTTCGATGCTGCCGAAGATTGTGCTATTGCTCGGCGTTGCTTACCTGTTGGTGCCCACCGATGTTCTGCCAGATTTTCTGCTGCCACTGGGCCTGCTGGACGACACGTTTGTGCTGGCCATAACCGCTAAAGTCTTTATGGCCCTGTGTCCGCGCAGGATAGTCGAGGAGCACGTCCGACTGATCGACGGAGGCAGCTAGCACAGGGAGCGGATCAAAGGTGCACATTCGTCAGTTTGATCTGCGCCGGGACTTGCAAGCCGTCCTGCAATTCCAAGATGAAATCTACGAGCGGAACTTCCCCGGATTCGAAGTGAACCAGAAGTTTCTCAATGACTTTGCGCGCCAACTGCGCGCGGCAGATCGCAGTCCCGCCGAGCAGCTGTGGGTGTTGGAGATAGCTGATCAGATCCGCGGCTTTGTGTGGGGAGCACTGATCACCAGTATGATAGACGAGTTTGTGGGGTATATTAAGAATGTGTATGTGGCTCCGGAACTGCGGGGGCAAGGATATGGCCACAGACTGCTGGAAACAGCCGAAGAGTGGTTTCGCGCGGAAGGTGCTCCCAAGGCGGCGCTGGATGCCAGCGTGTGCAACCAGCAAGCTCTCAGCCTCTACACTAAGGCTGGCTACTGCACCGGACGCCTGCGCATGGAGAAGCCGCTGAACAAGTGATTCTGGAGGCGGATTGACTATGAACGAAGAGATTCAATCCAACGAAGGCCCAGACCTACAGCCCCAAATCCAAGCAGTAGACGACCTAATAGACGAAGGCAACTATGACGCTGCTCTGTCTCGGGCTCGAGAATTATTCGACGATTACCCCGATCGGGCCGAAGCATATACGTTGCTGGGTGACATATATGCAGCACGCCGGATGTGGCCGGAGGCAGTGGAGTGGTACCATGAGGGCGCCGAGCGGGGGGACAGCAGCGCCGCAGACAAGTTGCGCGACGCCCGCGCCCAGCTCACCCGGCAACTGGAACAGCCCGGGCAGCCCCGCAGAACCGCAAGTGCCTCCCAGGCCGAACAGCAGAGGACCAAACTGTGGATAACGCTGGCCAGTGCTGGCGCCGTTGTAGTAATTGCAGTGGTTATCGCCGCCCTGACCTTCTCGGGTGGGCCGCCGTCTGGACCGGAGCAGCCTTCCGTACAACGGCCGGCAGGACCGAGCAGCGCAGCCCCAGGCACGAGAAGTCCCCGCAGCACTGCCCGTTCCACAACATCGGCTCTGCAAGCACGCAGTGGCTCCGCCGCCACAAGCCCACGACTACCCACCGGAGCGGGCACGGAGCCCACTGCCCGCAGCACAGTTCCCGGCGCACCGGTATCACCAAGACCCGAGCCGCAAGATGAGTCCACTACCATTATTGAGAAGGGGCCTCGTAGCGAACAGGATATGATTCTGGAGAGCACGCTGGGCTCGCTGACCTGGCCGGACGGCACCGCCATGCGCAACGATGTGTCAGTGGCTGTAGACCCGTTTTTGGGCTACGCCATGATTACCTTCGAGATTCCCCGCAACCTTAACAGTAATAATATCGCTGACACCGCAGCCAGGCAGGCCTACTCGGTGGCCACAACCGCAATTAACACCGATTCCAGCTTGACGGCCATGACCCTGCGGGGCTTAATCAACACCTCCAGCTCACAGCGGAGAAGGCGAGCAGTGGTCGCCTACCGTGGCAACACCAGTCGCGAGAGCCTCGAATACTGGCTTAGGCGCAACCAATCCCCCACCTCCCAACAACTGTGGACACAAGTTTTCGGCTCCACCTGGTGGAATCCAGCTATTCCTCCCAGTGGCTTTGAATGAGTCACTCGCGCCAGGTCACTCCCGCCAGTTGATCGCCGCTATTGGGCCGGCCCATTCAGGCCGGCTATCCCTGTGAAGGTCCAGCACCTGTACGAGGAGAATAGGGTGGTCGTAGGATTCGATCTATCCAAGCAGAGCAGTCGGGGAGGAATTCCCGTGAAGAAAGCTATTTGCTACTCAAGCGCACTCGTATCAGAGAATCATCGCCAGCGCCTGGCCGTCATCAAAGACGCAGGATTTGATGGTATCGAAGCGCCACAATTTGATACTGCCCAGGAGGCATAAAGAAGTTGCACACCGCTATGAATAAGGAACTGGTGGAGTGCCGTTACTATGAGGCTGGCGAGGACTACTTGCAATGCCAACTGTGTCCCTGGCACTGCCGAATCCCACCGGATAAGACGGGAAGATGCGGGGTGCGCAAGAATGTCGAGGGAGTGCTGCGCTCCCTGAATTACGCCGAGGTCACCTCCACCCATATGGATCCCATCGAGAAAAAGCCCCTCTACCACTTCCACCCGGGCAGTGACATCCTCTCGCTGGGCACCTTTGGCTGCAACCTGTCGTGTGTCTTCTGCCAGAACTGGACGATCTCCCAGGGGCGGCCGCCTACTCAACACCTGGAGCCAGAAGAGGCCCTGGATCTGGCCAAGAAAGGCCAGCGGAATAACATCGGAATTGCCTATACTTACAATGAGCCAATCATCTGGTATGAGTATGTCTACGATACTGCGCAGTTAGTCCACGAGGCCGGCATGGTCAATGTGCTGGTCACCAATGGGATCATCGAAGAAGAGCCCCTGCGCGAGCTTCTGCCCTATGTA
>JAUVZM010000005.1 GCA_030602615.1 bacterium | reverse complement strand
CCGGGCGACCTCCTGCTGGGAAAGCTCCCGATAAAAGCGCAACACTAAGATAACTTGCTGCCGGGGGGGCAGTTGCTTGATTGCCAAGAACAACTCATCCCGATCGGCCAACTGCTCGATCTGTTCATCCTCTTCGCCAGCCTGGTCCAGGTAGCTGGGGGTTTCTTCTGAGGTCTGACCAGCGCCGGCCTCCAGGCTTACCAGATCGTACTGTCGGCCGACTTCCACTGCCTCAATGAGTTCCTCTTCGGAGACGCTCAGCTTCTGAGCGAGGTCTGCATACGATGGCGGACGGCCCTCCAGTTGGGTCATCTCTTCGCGCATCTGGCGGGCACTGGCACTGAGCTCCTGAATACGGCGCGGGACATGAATGCCCCATGTCTGGTCGCGGAAGTAGCGTTGAATCTCGCCGCGGATAGTAGGCACTGCGAAGGTCGCGAACTTGGTGCCACGGCTGGGGTCAAAGCGGTCAACTGCGTTAATCAGCCCTTCCCGACCCACGCCGAGAATATCTTCGTAGGACTCAGCGCTTTCCTGATATGCCTTGCCAACGTGCCTGACCAGCCCCTCGTGGCGCTTGATCAAATAATCGCGGAGCTGGGGACTGTCCGTCTCGCGCAGCTCGGCGAACAGTTCATTAGTTGACATCTCGTCCCAGCGAGACTCCATAAAGGCTACTCCGTCACACGCTTGATCATTATCACTTTGGTGCCGCTGTCCGGAGCACTCTGGATCTCGACCTCGTCAGTGAGCTGGCTAATCAGATACAGACCCAGTCCTCCATTCACCGAAGGCTTGTCTATCTCAGGTTGGGGCAGGTCGTCGGGATCAAATCCTACACCATAGTCTTCGACCTCAACCTGCAAGCCCTTCTCGCCGGGAGTAAACCGCAGCGAGATAGCAGTTGATTGCTCGGTCTTTTCCGAATCTGGGAAGGCGTGGTCAATGACATTTGTGCATGCCTCGGAGACCGCTACCTTAAGGTCGTCAATGTCGTCAATGGTCAGTCCACTGCGCGCTCCCACGCCCGCTGCTACCAGCCGGGCCACCGCGATGTACTTCGGGTCGCAGGGAATCTGCAGTTCCACAGTCTCAGCTTCTGCATTTGCCATGCCTATTCGCCTCCGTCCTGGGACTGGCCAGCGGTCTGGTGAGCCTGCTCCAGAAGACTGCGCGCTGCTGCGGCAGTCTCCTGGACGTTGAGCAGTTCTTTGACGCCGGCAAGCTCGAAGAGCTTGATGAGGTTGGGCCGATTGCAGGCCACCGCCAGCCTCCCCCCGAGCTTGGCTGTCTCCTTGGCTGTGCCCAGTAGTATGCCCAGTGCGACGCTATCCAGGTATTCAGCTTCCAGCAGATCAATTAGAAACCAGCGCTGTCCCTCTGCGCGCGCCTGCTCAAGCGCTTCGCGAAAGTCTGGGCCGGTTTCAGCATCGATCTCGTTCTGCAGATGAAATACCATCAGCCAGTCGTCCTCAACGCAGCTACGCATCTCCATCTTTATCATCCTTTGCGGTGGTCTGGTCAGCGGCTCTCGAACTGCGCAGGATTTGCAGAAACTTCGTTATGCGCTGCTCACGCGGATTGTCTTTGGGCTGGTAATAACAACGATTAGCCAGATTGGCGGACAGATAGCTCTGTGCGACCCAGTGGTGCGGATAGTCATGCGGGTACAGATATTCGTTGTCCTGCTTATCCTCACCGGGTCGGGCCCCGCCAGCTAGATGCCCCGGCACTGTCGCTCCGCCTTCTGCACGCGCGTCCTTGCGGGCAGCACTAATTGCCTCATAGGCCGAGTTGCTCTTGGGAGCAACGGCCAGATGAATCGTTGCCATCGCCAGCGGTATCTGTGCCTCGGGCATACCTACATATTCTACTGCATCTGCCGCGGCTATGGCAACCCGTAGACCGGTGGGGTCGGCCAGGCCGATGTCTTCGGCGGCTGCAATAATCAGGCGCCGGACGATAAAACGGGGATCCTCGCCGGCCTCCAGCATCTTGGCCAGCCAGTAAATGGCCGCATCGGGATCTGAACCCCGAATACTCTTGATGAAGGCCGAGATGGTATCGTAGTGCTCGTCGCCGGCGCGGTCATATTTCAACACCGGCTGCTGGAGGGCATCCTCAACGGCCGCCAGGCTCACGCGGCGCGTGCCGCTGTCGTCAGGCTTTGTGACCAGTGTTGCCATCTCCAGGGCGTTGAGCGCCACGCGGGCGTCGCCGCCGGCGTTTTCGGCAAGATGTTGCAGGGCCTGCTCTGGAAGTTCAACTGCCAGCTTGCCCAGCCCGCGCTGCTCGTCGCTGAGAGCTCGGCGCAGCAGCACCTCAATGTCCTCGGGCGATAGCGGCTTCAGCACGAATATCTGACATCGGGATTGCAGGGGCGTAGTCAGTGTGTAGTACGGGTTTTCGGTGGTGCTACCAACAAGCGTGAACAGGCCTTCTTCGACAAAGGGCAGCAGGGCATCTTGCTGGGTTCGGGAGAGGCGGTGGACCTCGTCGAGGAAGACGATAGTTCCCCGGTCGTGGAGCTTTAGCCGCTGGCGGGCCTGCTCCCCGGTTTCCCGGAAATCGCTGACAGTTGCAGATACGCCTGAGAGAGCCACGAAATGGCGCCGAGTATGGCCCGCTATGATGCGGGCCAGAGTGGTCTTGCCACTACCGGCGGGCCCTTGGAGGATAACCGAAGGAAGATTGTCAGCTTCAATAGCGCGGCGCAGCAATGAGTTGGCACTGAGCAGGTGTTGCTGGCCGACCATCTGCTCGAGGCTTTGGGGGCGCATACGCGCTGCCAGAGGCATCTGCGCGCCATTAGTGGCCTGGTCGAACAGGTCCATTGCACAGTTTCCTGTTGCGGCCGCTAGCTGAGGTACAAAACAGAAGCGCCCCGCCGGAGCCGTGTGACCGCCAGTCTTCGAACCCAATATGCAAGTGGGTGCCCTCTTGCCAGCTTTGCGTTCTCCCAAAGGGACATCACGCCACCGGCAAAGCCCAGGCTCCCGCCGTTTGGGTGTTGGCCCGAGACTATTTGGCCATCACGCACAACGCAGGGCGACTCAGTTAGATTATAGCATAAAAGGCCGCCAACGGCAAGATAGCCTCACTTATTGAGTGGTACGGAACTGGTCTCTACACCCTCAGGCACCACCACCGACGGGTGTGCCTATTGTGCAGCTTGTTTCTCAATTACAATAGCCGCCGAGCTGACGCGCAGGCGATTTTGGGCGGCTCTCTCTGAAGGGCGTTCTCCCAGGTTCCCCTCCCGGTGTAGCAAGTCAAAACTCAGAGTGGTGGTTCCCGGCTTGGGCAGGGGGGCAATTGGGACCTCTTGAAAGTACGTACCCGCCGCTAATTGATAGCGGTGGCCGCCAACAGTCATTACAATGCGATCACTGGGTTGGCTGCCCAGCAAACCTACTCGGACTCGTGCGCTAACTGCATCGGCCAAGGTTTCGAGCAGGATCTTGACGTTGATCTGCAGTTCTTGGCCAACCTGCTCGAATTCGCTCATCACGGCATCGCCAAAGAGCTCCACGCGCTGGGCAGTTCTTGTCGGCTTCCAGCCCTCGGGCATGTCGAACAACACCGCGTAGGTGGAATACGGCTGGGCGCGGAAGCTGTTGCCTACTCCTGTTGCGCGCACCAGCTCGTTAGCCTCTTTGTCCAGGTAGATACCCTCCCAGCGAGCAGTCGCCTGGGTGCTAAGACTCCTGAGTTGATCAGGTACTCCAGTCAAAGAAACCTCTATTTCGCGCGAGAACTTCTGGTCATTGAACACCATACAGACTGCAGTGCCATCGTTGAGAGCCGCCATTGCCTTTACGGGCCCGCTTTGGCACCTCGACTTCAGTCGCGTGCCTCGAAAGTGTCGCCAGACCCGGTACATATAATAGGTGGGAGGCTGATCTTCAGGGTCAGGCCCCTTTAGAAACTTGGCAACCCAGGGGCCGGCCCAGGCGTTCAGATCGTGCAACTGCACCGTCATTACTGTGGCTGGCCGCTCCAGATAAAGCATCAGCAGGCGTTCGATGCCCAGCGTGCGGATCATGTAGTGGGTAGTGGGATCAGCCCAACCGTCGCGAGTGAGAGCGCCCGGTTCTGGGCCAGATTCGGTGATGGCTACCGGGATACGCCGGCCCCGCTCCAAATACAGCGCATTGGCGACCGCTGCGATTCCCTCAGCAGCGACATCTGGCTCCAGTCCGTAGTAGTGGAAGTCGAAGAAATCCAGCAGCTCCCCGGCTGTCTCAATGAGCGGCATCGTCCACTCGTCCCAGGTATACCAGTTGGACAGGCCTACCTGTGCTGGTGGCCAGGCCGGTGGCCAGCACAGCACCGGTCCGCCCACCATTACGTCGGGACACTTCTGCTTGATGGCACCCGCCACGGCCGTAAACAGCTCCGCATAGTCACCGCCCCCCTTGCCATCACGAAAGAAGTAGGCGTTGGGTTCGTTGAGAATATGCACCCACCGCAGCTCAGGGTCAATGCGTTTGAGCAGGCTGACATACCCGGCGTATTCTGCAGCATAAGGTTCGTCAGCGGTGGGATAGTCCTGTCCGAATACATACATCATGGGCTCGATACCCAGCCTGCGGCATGCCGGCAGGATCTGGCCGTACAGATAGCGCGCTCCGTGTAGCGGGCCGTTGGTGATTTCGCGCACAGCAGCTTCTGATCCGAACCACGCCCACACTTCGTCCTCACTGGCCCAGGGCTTCTTGTCAGAAGCCACGGCCGAGCCAACACCCCCGGGAAAGCCCAGACAGGTGATGCCTGAGTTGGCCAGAACGTCCTGCCATTGCGGATCTGCCGGCCATGGCGCTCCCTCGTAGGCAGTTGCACCGAAGACAGCGCCGGGGATCTGGTCTGTACTGTTGATGACGTAGGCCGTGTCCGTCTGCACAGTGACCTTCAGAGGTTGACTGACAGCAAACACACAACAGCTCGCCATCAATACGACGCCTGTCATTGCCGAGCACCTGGCTGAAGCCAATGCTCTCACCTCTTCGGATTGTGGTATGGGTGCAGCGGTGCTTATTGAAGAATTCGCCTGGTCAGAGGGCTTTTCCTCGTGCGTTTTTCGGACTGTCCTCCGAGTGTGGGCAAGCCGGCCTCGAAAGGATGTCACCGCTACAGGCTATTCTTCGAGGCCGTAACGTTGGGCCAGGGCGGGGTCGAAGCTGGTCTGGCGGCTGGGGCAGTTCTCTCGCTGGCACAACTGACAGCTTTCGAACCGGACTTCCGTGGGAAAGATAATTCCGGACACTGATTTTTGGGGGATCATCAGGCAACTGTCGGTTAGTCGCACCCCTACGACCTCCTCAACATTCCCCAGTAGTTCAAAGAGCTTGAATTGTTCGGTTATCGGCCAGTCTTCCAGGGAGCCGGGATTCATCTGAGAGGTCTGGCCGAGTGCGTACTTGGCTCTCAGGTGTTCGGATAGATGCTGCAGGGCTGCGCGCAGTGCCATTTCCTTGATGACGTCCAGGCAATAATCGAGGAGTATATCGCCGGCGGGCGCCGATATTTCGGTCAGTTCCGTGCCGCAGGTGGCCACGTAGGCAAAGATGCACTCAACCTGGTCGAGATTCACCCGCAGGACGCGGCTGGTGAAGGTTATGCCGGCAAGCTCCACCGAGTCGGGCCGCTTGTTCTCGACGTAGCAGACCTCATAGACCGCCTTGGGCCGGGCAACCTGCTGGGCCTGCTCAATCAGCTCGCGAGCGGTGTGCGTGGTGTCCGCGTCCGCCTTGGCGAGATGCGCGCGGCGCAGCACTTCGTCAGGATCAATATGGAATGGAGTATTATCGAGGGTTTCCATGATGTACGACAAGCGGGTGGGGAACACGCCCCGAGCCTTGCCCAATAAGGATGGTCGGCGTGACTGTCCGGACTTCGAACCGCAGCCCCAGGTCATTACACCATTCGTGAGGCCGTTCTTGAAGGCACCGGAGCGGCATCTGCTGGCTGCCAACCGAATTCTGCGAGAGACAAGCCTGAGATAATTGTCAATCGCGAGCTATACTCGCAACGCCTCAAGTGCGGCGCGAGCCTCTGGAGCGACCTGGAAGAACTCCTCAAGTTTCGCACAGGGATATTCGTCGCATCCGGCACAGTTATCCACGCCTTTGTCTATGCCGCACTTTCGAAGTTCACACATACTGGCGCAGTAGAAGAACTTCCTCCCCTCGGCCCGGCATCCGTCACAGTTGACTTGTTCAGGCTTGATATCCGCGCTATAACGTACGGACCATTCCTTGGCAACCTTAGCCCGCTGGTCATCGTCATCCGCCTGCGTTGCCAGATATCCTTCACACTGGGCGCAGTCCAGCCCACAAGATCCGATTAGAGTCATTGTTCTTCTCTCCCCGTAGGCCCACTGAGATTGTACGAGAACCAGCCTGAATAACATCGCTGCCCGAGCTCGGTTGAAACTCAGGCAGTCTCTGGTCGGGGCGGCCGGATTTGAACCGGCGACCTCTCGGCCCCGAACCGAGCGCTCTAGCCAAACTGAGCCACGCCCCGACTCGACATCCATAGTATAGCTACCTGGCACGAATGCGTCAAGTGCTGGCAGCAATGTGGCCGACAGATGGGCGCTGGTGCGTGGTCGCGGCTCCTTTGACTTTTGGGCTGGTATCGTGTAGACTTTCAAACGCGCTGAGAGGCGTGTCTTGCGCCAACTATTCGGGTTGAGGACTGATACGTTGATTTCCGCCAATGACCTAAGACCGGGTCGCACCATTGATCTGAACGGGCGAGTGATGCAGGTTCTTTCTGCGGAGAATTTCCAGCCCGTTGGGCGGGGTGGGGGGCTGGTGCGCACCAAGCTCAAGGATGTCGAAGGCGGCGGCGTATTTGAGAAAACCTTCCGCAGTGATGAGAAAGTCGAGCCTGCTCGCGTCGAGCGGCGCGAGCATCAATATCTGTACAGTGATGGCCAGTACTATCACTTTATGGATAGTGAGTCCTACGAACAGGTGCAACTATCCGAAGACGACCTGGGCGAGCAGCATCTGTGGCTCAAGGAGGGCGAAAACGTCACGCTGGTCAGCTATGAGGGCAAGCTTATTGGGGTCGAAGTGCCCAATACGGTTGACCGTCGCGTTATCAAGACTGATCCCGGAGTCAGAGGTGATACCGCCACCGGGGGTGACAAGCCTGCCGTAATCGAAGGCGGTGCCACGGTAACGGTTCCTCTGTTCATTGGTGTCGATGACGTAATTCGCGTGGACACCCGCACCGGCAAATACGTAGAGAGGGTGGGCAGTTGAAGAAAATCACCCCCGGGGTTGTAGTCGCCCGGGGCCAGGAAGCTTATCCGATCGGGTACCTGGGCAGCTTCCAGAATTGGAGACATCTGATGTTTATAAACCATTGTCATGTGCTACCTGAAGACTTGGTAGATAACAGTGACCCTCAAGCGGGTACGGTCACTACTCTGCTGTATATAATGGACGAACTGGACATTGACAGGGCGGTCGCATTTGCTCCACTGTCACCATATGTTGAGGACCCGCACCAGGCAAATCAATGGTTGTGGGAGCAGATCCGCGGCAATTCGCGTCTGGAGGGGTTTATGGCACTAAACCCGACCGACTCGCCGTCACTGCCCATTGCCGAGGAGTTTGCTGAGAAAGGCTTCCGGGGGATCAAGGCTCATCCTCCAGTCGACCGTGCTCGCATAGATGACGAGGCTGCTTATCCGTTTTATGAACTAGCTGCCCGCCTGCAGTTGCCGATCCTCTTCCATACCGGCGTGCATGGCTGGCGGCTGGACTACTACCGGCCGATATTGATCGATCGCATCGCTCAACAGTTCCCGGACTTGCAGATTATCGTGGAGCATATGGGCGGGTGGGAGTTTTTTGGCGAGGCCCTGGCGGTTGTCCGTAATAACTCCAACTGCTACGCGGGAATTACTTCCACTCTCGACGAAGACTGGGCCTGGTACGTTCCGGGCGAGTTGCTGCGTCATATGATATCACGCGTCGGCTCGGAGCGAGTGATCTACGGCACTGACTACCCCTATCGTCAACAGGACGATATCCGCGCCGACATAGAGGCAGTGCACAATATCTGTGACAGTCCTGAAGAGGCCGACAACATCCTCGGTGCCAGCCTCGCGGCCTTGATTGGTTGTGATTGACCGCTATGGATCGAGAGCGGATAAAAGAGCTAATGGAGATTCTTAAACAGTCGTCGGCCGCTGAGATCTGTTGTCAGGAGGGCGACAGCTTCGTTCGTATCCGGCGCGAAAGTGGTGAGGGGCAGATGGAGGCTGAAACCTCCGCTGGCCCGGTATCGCAGGAGGCGATGGCACAGACAGAACTCTGTGGTGATGAAGTTGAAACGGTGCCGGTGAAGGCCAGGCTGGTCGGTACTTTTCACCTCAACCAGGAAGGCGATGAGCAACCGGCTGTTGAGTGCGGTGCCCAGGTTGCCGAAGGTCAGGTCATCGGAACCGTTGAGGCTCTTGGTAAGTGGACAGCTGTGGTAAGCCCGATAGGCGGACAGGTAATCGAGATCGTTGCTGAGGACAACTCTGCGGTGCAGTACGGAGACGTTTTGGTACGCGTCGAGCCGTCATAGGGGGGCCAAGCAGATGAATAAGAATGATCGTCGGCTGGCTGCGTTTAGCAAGGGATTTGCGCTTGTTGAGTTACTCGTAGTTATGGTGGTACTTGTGGGGTTGGCTGCCCTCTATTTCGGGATGCGGGGCAAGGGGGAAAAGATGGAACCGCGGTTTGAGGGTGAGGCTCAAACAACGTTGGGGAAGGCCGTTCAGAAGGGCGAGAGCGTCGAGTGCCAGAATAACCTAAGGCAACTGCGTCTGATGATCCAGATGGAGGCTATGGAAGGCAGCAACCCGGCCCAGTTGGATGCGAACTGGGGAGTGTCGCTGCGTTGTCCGGTCAGCGGCTATGAGTACCGCTATAATCCCGAAACTGGCCAGGTCTGGTGCCCGACTCCTGGTCACGAAGGCTACTAGCTGTACCGGCGACTGCCGAATTGGCGTATGCTTTGCAGAGGAGAGGATATGTTCGCGAAGGTCCTGGTAGCAAATCGCGGCGAGATTGCCTGTCGGGTACTTCAGGCCTGCCGTGAGCTGAAGATACAGACGGTGGCTATCTATTCCGAGGTAGACGCCGGCTCGCTGCATGTGCAGATGGCCGACGAGGCCATCTGCGTAGGACCGGCGCCCAACGCCGACAGCTACCTGAATAGCGCCAACATTATCAGCGCAGCGGCTATTACCGGCGCCAGTGCCATTCACCCGGGGTACGGCAATCTGTCGGAGGACCCCAACTTTGCGGAGGCCTGCCAGGCCTGCGGTATCGTATTCATTGGTCCGCCCGCCGAGGTAATAGACAGTATGGGCGACAAGGCCCGGGCCCGCCACACCCTGCGCGATGCTGGTGTGCCGGTAGTGCCGGGCAGTGCTAATGGTGTTCGCGACCTGCGCGAGGCCCGCGAGATTTCCGATGATTTGGGCTATCCGGTGATGGTCAAAGCCGCCCACGGCGGCGGCGGACGGGGCTTGCGGATAGTTCATAACCCTGAACAGTTGGGCACTGCTTTGGAACAAGCGGGCAGTGAGGCCCGCAACGCCTTTGGCAATGGTGAGCTGTACATTGAACGGTATGTGGAAGATGCCCGCCATCTGGAAGTCCAGATACTGGCTGACGACCACGGCAATGTCGTCCATCTGGGCGAGCGTGACTGCTCGATACAACACCGCCACCAGAAGCTTTTGGAAGAATCGCCATGTTTGGCTGTCTCGCGGACCACGCGCCGTAAGTTGGGCGAGGCAGCAATACGGGCGGCTGAGGCAGTCGGCTATCGCAACGCGGGGACAGTGGAATTCCTGCTGAACTCCAAGGGTCACTTCTACTTCATCGAAATGAATACCCGTATCCAGGTTGAGCATCCCGTTACCGAGATGCTCACCGGCGTGGACATCGTCAAAGAGCAGCTCCGCATCGCCGCCGGAGAACAGCTCAGTTGCGAACAGGGCCAGATCTGGTTCAACGGACACGCTATTGAATGCCGAATTATGGCTGCTGACGGCGACCGGGACTTTGCACCCTCGCCCGGACGCATCCAGCGATGGGATTTCCCTAGTGGTCCTGGTGTCAGAGTAGACACCGGTGTCGTCAGCGGCAGCGAGGTCTCATCCTATTACGATCCCATGATCGCCAAGGTCGTCTGTTGGGGCCAGGACCGCCCCGACGCTATCTCCCGTATGGAAGCCACACTGAGCGCGGCCCAGGTCACCGGAATCAGGACCACCATCCCCTATCATCTGCGCATTCTGGGCAATGCCTATTTCCGGCGCGGGGAAGTGGATATTAGTTTTGTCGAACGGCGTATGGATTAGATGAAGGAGGTCAGCTACTATGAAAGGTTCAGAAAAGTCCAATGAGTCACCGGCATGGGTTGATACCCTCATCACCGTGGTAGCCACCATCATTGGTGCGGTATTTGGACTGGGCATTGGGATTATCTTTGTTGTCAGCGGAGCTGCCGCCGGTCTATTCGTGTTACTCCTCACAGTATTGGGGGCAGTGGTCGGCAGATTCTATGTGGCCGGCGACGCCACTTGGCCCTGGTCTGAGCGAGGCTGACCGGCGCCGGCCTCTGGTAAGTAAGAGGTATGGTATGCCCGACCTCCCTGGAACGTCGCGGACAAGTCAGATTGGCGCCCGGCGGCGGGCGCGGGAACTGTGCTTGGCATTAGTCTTTGCTGGGGATATCAGCGGGCAAGGCTCCGACCAGGTTTTCAAGCAAGCTCGAGCCATCCTGGGCATGCTGATCGAGCAGTGGAACCTCGACGGCGATGAGCTGGAAAAGCTCGGCGCAGAGATTGAAGATTATAGCCGCCGCTTAGCTGAGCAATATTATGCCCACTCGATCCCAATAGATGAACTAATCAGCCAGTATTCAGAGGGCTGGGCGCTGGCGCGGATGCCAGCGGTGGATCGCAACATTCTGCGCATGGCTCTGGCCGAGATGCTTTATGTGCCCGAGGTCCCGATCAGTGTTACTATTGACGAGGCTGTCGAACTGGCTAAGGAATACGGGACCGAAGACTCCAGCAAGTTCATTAACGGCATTCTGGGCGCAGTGGCCCGGGAACAGGTTGAAGAAGTCAGCTAATTGCCCGGTGGGCAGAACAGAGATGGGCCACCCGGCACAGAGTGGGTGTAAATAGTCTGAGGATGCATTCTTCTAACATGCAAGAAGCTATCCTTAGTGTCTCTGAGGTGACCGCGTACGTCAAGCAGTTGCTGGATCGCGACGAAGTGCTCCAGCAGATGGTGGTACGTGGCGAGATATCCAACTTCACCAGCCACCGCTCCGGCCATCTGTACTTCTCACTGAAAGATGAGGATAGCCAGCTTAGCTGTGTCTGTTTTCGTCGCGCCGCCCAGAGCCTGGATTTTGCCCCCGAAGAGGGCATGCAGGTAGTGGCGCGCGGCAATGTCACAGTCTATGAGCGGGCCGGGCGCTACCAGCTAATTGTGCGGTTTATGCGACCTGACGGCGCTGGGGAACTGGCAGCGCGTCTGGAAGAACTCAAGGCGAGGCTGGAGGCGGAAGGTCTGTTTGAGCCCGCCCGCAAACGTCCGTTGCCGCTCTTCCCGCGAGCTGTTGGGATATGCACCTCGCCAACCGGGGCGGCCGTCCAGGATATGATTCGCATAATGACCCGCCGCTATCCGCGGGCCAAGATTGTGCAGTTTCCTACAGTAGTCCAGGGAGAGGCAGCCGCTCCCAGCATCGTGCAGTCCCTGCAGGCGGCCGGCCGCCATGAGGAACTGGATGTGATCATTGTCGGGCGTGGTGGAGGGTCGCTGGAAGATCTGTGGGCGTTCAACGAAGAAGCAGTGGCCCGAGCTATTTTTGCCTGCCCGATTCCCGTGATCAGCGCTGTCGGTCACGAGACAGATTTTACCATCGCTGACTATGTTGCTGACGCCCGCGCCGCCACGCCCTCGGAGGCAGCCGAGATGGTGGTGCCCGATCAGCGAGAACTTCTTGATAATCTGGTGGTCGCGGGCAAGCGGCTGCGAGGCGGCGTGCTGAGCCGGCTGCAACGAGCTAGCGACCGGCTCGCTGCCGTCGCCGACCGCCCGACAATGCGTCAGCCCCAGATAATGCTCGAGCCCTGGCAGCAGCGGCTCGATGAGGGAATTGTTCTACTGAGTAGGGAGCTCGATGACCTGGTTTCTGAGCATGACCGTCGGCTGGAGAAGGCAGGCACGGCCCTGACGGCGCTGAGCCCCACAGCGGTATTGGAGCGGGGCTACGCCATCTGCCAGCGAGGACGCGATGGGGCTGTGGTCAAGTCGGTCGCGGCAGTGCAGCGAAGTGAGCCGGTGCGGGTGACGGTAACCGACGGGGACATATTCGCTGATGTTACCAAGGTCAGCGCCAACTAAGGCCGGTTAGGATATCATCATGGAAGAATCTGGGGAAGACCTGAAGTTCGAGGAAGCTCTAACTCAGCTCGAAGAGATTGTCGCAGAGCTGGAAGAAGGCGAGTTGTCCCTGGAGGAAGCTGTGGAAAAGTTTCAGAGAGGTATGGCTCTGAAGCAACTGTGTGAGCGCCGGCTGAGCGAGGCCGAGGCCAAGATTGAAGAATATGTCCCTGATGAGGAGTCCGAACAGGAGGAAGAGTCGCTCTTTGAGTAGCTGAACTATGAGTGAGCTTTTGGACGATATACAATCGCCGGCTGACCTGAAATCGCTGTCGCTAAGTCAGTTGCACACTCTGGCTGGAGAAATCCGCGAGCGGATCATCGAGACTACCGCTCGGACCGGCGGGCATCTGGCTCCCAACCTGGGGACAGTGGAGCTGACCATTGCCCTGCACCGCGAGCTTAACTCGCCTGCCGATAAGATTATCTGGGACGTCGGACATCAGTGTTATACCCACAAACTGCTGACCGACCGCCAGAAAGAGTTTGCTAATCTGCGTCAGTATGGAGGGCTTTCCGGCTTTACCAGCCGCCAGGAGAGTCCGCACGATCCGTTCGGGGCCGGTCATGGCAGTACGTCCATCTCTGCGGCCCTGGGCTTCGCCACCGCCCGCGACCTGCGTGGTGAGGATGAGACCATTGTCGCAGTTATCGGCGACGGTGCTCTTACCGGTGGTCTGGCTCTGGAGGCGCTCAATCAAGCCGGCGAGCAGCAGCGCGATCTGCTGGTTGTGCTAAATGATAATGAAATGAGCATCAGTCACAATGTTGGGGCGATGTCCGGCTATCTAGCCACGCTGCGGGCGACGCTACACCCGGCTGGCCGGCGGGCGCGCGAAGATGCTCTGCGCCTGCTGCGGCATATTCCGATGGGCGAGGATATGGTCCACGCTTTGGACCGAATCAAGCTGGGGATCAAGCAACTTGTCGTGCCGGGGATGCTCTTCGAGCAGTTTGGCTTCACTTATTTGGGTCCCATTGATGGCCACAATATAGCTCATATGAGTAGTTTGTTTAAGCATGCTGTGCGCCTTAAGGGACCAGTCCTGGTTCATCTGCTGACGCAAAAAGGCCGGGGCTATGAGCCGGCGGAAGATAATCCGCGGCGCTTCCACGGTACCAGTCCATTTCTACCGGAAAATGGCGAGACCGTTTCCTCGCGCCAGCAGCCTACTTTCAGTGAGGTGTTAGGTCAGACGGTCTGCGAGTTGGCCGAAGACGACGAGCGAATTGTGGCTATCTCAGCGGCCATGCTCGACGGAACCGGGCTGGACCAGTTCAAGAAGCTCTTCCCAGGCCGCTGCTTCGATGTGGGCATGGCAGAAGAACACGCCGTCACCTATGCGGCGGGACTGGCGGCCGCGGGCATGAGGCCGATTGTGACCATATATTCTACCTTCTTGCAGCGCAGCTATGACCAGATCATTCACGATGTGGCCCTGCAGAATCTTCCCGTGATCTTTGCGGTAGACCGGGCTGGCCTCGTAGGTGCGGATGGCCCGACCCACCACGGCCTTTTCGATTTGAGCTATCTGCGCCATATCCCTAATATGACGGTGATGGCCCCGTCGGACAAAGCGGAGCTGCGCCGTATGCTGGCGACAGCCCTGACGCTCGACAGTCCGGCTGCGCTGCGCTATCCCCGTGGCTGCGGGCCTGGGGCCGATTGGCAGGTGCCGCTGGAGCCGTTGCCTGCGGGGAAGGCCAAAGTGCGCCGCGAGGGGAATGATATAGCAGTAGTTGCCGTGGGCGATTGTGTTTCGGCGGCTCTGGAGGCAGCGGAAGTCCTCAGTAAGCAGGGCATTGATGCTACTGTTGTTGATGCTCGTTTTGTCAAGCCGCTGGATGAAGATTTAATTATCAGCCTTGCCCAAGAAATTGGGGCAATTATAACAGTAGAAGACAATGCTAGAGCGGGCGGATTCGGCTCGGGGGTAGCCGAGTTGCTCAATGACTGCGGCTTGGAGGATGTAGGACTGGCTCGCCTGGGGATACCCGATGAATTTATTACCTTCGGGGATGTCGAGCGCCTGCGCGCCGATGTGGGCATAGATACTGAGGCGATCGTGCAGGCTGCGGGCAAGCTGTGCCGCAGTGTGGACGTCGCCTACGTCAGCAAATAGATTTCCAGTCCAGTGCAACTGAACCTTATAATGGGGGTGCCAGAGAAATGAAAATGCATTTGAACGTCGCGGTAGTAATTGTGGTCGTGGCGCTGGTTGCTAGTGTCAGTTACGCCCAGCAATCAAGCCCCGATGACTTCCAGCGCGGCCTGGAGCTGTACGAAGCCGGTGATCTCGCTGGTGCCAAAGCGGCTTTCGAGGCAGCTTTGGGCCTGGTGCCCAACGATCCGGTGGTTTTGGCCTGGTGCGGGACGGTCTCGCTGCAGCTCGGCGACATCCAGCGGGCTATTCAGTGTCTGGAGCAGGCGGCTGCTCGCAGTGAAGGATCGCACGTGATATACAACAACCTGGGCAATGCCTACGCTGAGGTCGGCAAGTTTGAGCAGGCTGAGGAAAGCTACCGCAAAGCCCTGGAAATCACTTCCAACTACTTTGACGCTCATTACAATCTGGCGAACCTGATGGCTCGCCAGGGCAAGTTTGTGGTGGCCTTCAATGAGTACAGTCGTGCCCTTGAGGTAAGTCCTAATGACCCGGAGGCGCACATAAACTTTGGTTATGCCCTGCAAAGAGCCGGGGAGACAGCCAAAGCGATCCGCGAATACGAGGCCGCCCGCAAAATACAGCCACAAAATACCGCCGTCCTGAGCACGCTCGGCTCGCTGTATCTCAAGTCGGGCGACAATGAGGCGGCCATAGATGCCTATCAGGCGGCCCTCGCCATAGATGCTGACCTCCCAAATGCTCATCTTGGTCTGGGCACGGCGCTGTACAATGTGCAGCGCTACACGGAGGTAGTCAGTCATCTCCAGCAGGCGGCGCAAGCTACTCCCGATGATTTTGTCGCCCAGTATAATCTGGGTCTGGCTCTGGCTGCCCGGCAGCAGTACCAGCAGGCTGAAGCGGCCTACGAACAGGCGCTGGCCATTGAGGCTGGCAATGTCAACTGTCTGATTAATCTGGGCTGGGCCCAGTTCCAGCAGGGCAACTACGAGCAGGCTAGCACGACATTTCGCGAGGCTATCAAGCGCGGGCCTCGTTGGGAAGTTGCCCATCTGAATCTGGCCTGGTCGCTGGCCAAGGCGGGAAAAGACGCCGAGGCGCTGGTGCAGTGGCAGTTGGCGACCCAAAGGTTTCCCGATAGCTTCCAGGTGCGCCTGGGCCTGGCCAATGCCTACTACGACCGAGGAAGCAAGTCTGAGGCGCTGGCTGAGTATCTGCAGGTTCTCAAACTTGCTCCTGACAACGCCGAGGCGCACAACAATATTGGCTTGATATTCCTGGATCGCCAGGACGTAACCGAAGCGATTGTCCATTTCAAAGCGGCATTGAAGAGCGATCCTCAGTATGTCTATGCCGTCAACAATCTGGGAGCTGCATACCAGCGCCAGGGCAAGCTGGACGAAGCCCGTCAGCAGTACCAGCGAGCGCTACAGATCAACCCAAATTATCAGCCGGCCCAGGAGAATCTAGAGCGGCTTGAGCCAAAAGAGGAGTCAGAACCCAGTTAATGAGCCTCGCGGCGGAGCTTACAAACCTCAAGACAGTAGGCCTGGTCAGCGGCCAGCAGCGCCCGGGGCTGCGGGAGTTTGCTGAGCCACTGATTGCCAAGCTGCACGAGGCCGAAGTTGAGGTTCTGCTGGACCCCAATACAGCCCAGAGCTGTCCAGGCGGCTATGAACAGCGGCCGCGGGAAGAGTTGGTAGCCCAGGCAGACATGGTAATCGTGATGGGGGGCGACGGGCTACTGCTGAGGGTAGCGCGCCTGGCCGGGCCTGCGCAAGTCCCGTTGCTGGGAGTCGATTTGGGCAGTTTTGGTTTTTTGGCTGCCGTCCAGCCGGCGATGGTGCTCGACCGCGTAGACCAGTTGCTGGCCGGCGGGTATCATATCCAGCAGCGGCTGATGTTGGCTGTAGAGGTGCAGCGAGGTGCTGAGGTCACCAGCCGGTTCTTTGGGCTTAATGATGCGGTTATCTCGAGGGTATATCCCCGCTGGATGACCCGGCTGGATACGCACGTGGACGGCGAGCGCGTCGCCGTCTATCCTGCCGACGGCTTGATTGTGGCTACTCCCACGGGCTCGACTGCTTACAACCTGTCAGCAGGCGGGCCGCTGGTGGATCCCGATTTGGATTGCCTTATTCTCACGCCCATCTGTCCTCACACTCTCTATTTGCGGCCCCTCATCGTAGACGATGATTCGGTGGTTACCGTCAAAGTCGAGCAGCGCTATGACGAGCCGGTGACCGTGCGGTTGAGCGTGGATGGGCAAGAAGATGTTGAAGTCACCTCCGAAGACCTGGTAGTGATCCAAAAGGCGCCTTTCAAAGCCCAACTGGTGCGTCTTGATCAAAGTTCTTTCTTCGAGAGATTACATACTAAGCTGCGCTGGGGGCTGGAGCGATAGCTGTTTGTGTGTGCCAGTAAAGTCAGGAGATCTTATGTTTCGCCTGGTTATTGACCAGCAGCGCTGCAAGGGCTGCGGGTTGTGTGTGGAGTTTTGTCCCCAGGATAATATCGAGCTGAGTTCTGATATGAACGAAGCCGGCTATCACCCGGCCTGTATAATCAGTGAGGAAGACTGCACCGGCTGCCAGATGTGTGTGCTGATGTGCCCGGATGTTTGTATCGAGATCTACCGCGTGAAGGTGGAGGCGGAAGCCAATGCCTGAGCGTCAGCTTATTACCGGCAATGAGGCAGCCGCCGAGGGAGCAATTGCCGGCGGTTGTCGCTATTTCTTCGGCTATCCGATTACCCCGCAGAATAGGATTCCAGAGTATATGTCGGAGCACTTGCCGCCAATCGGCGGCGTCTACATCCAGGCCGAGAGTGAAGTTGCTGCCATAAATATGGTCTACGGGGCGGCGGCCACCGGCGCCTGGGCGATGACCACCTCCTCGTCGCCGGGTATTTCCCTGATGCAGGAGGGCCTTTCCTATATGATCGGCGCGGAGCTGCCCTGTGTGTTGGTCAACATGGCCCGGGGGGGACCGGGGCTGGGCAACATCGCGCCGGCCCAATCCGACTACTGGCTGGCAACGCGGGGAGCGGGCCACGGGGACGGGCGCTGCCTGACTTTCGCACCGTTCAGTGTCCAGGAGATCTATGACCTCGTCGGGCAGGCCTTTCCCATCGCGCAGAAGTACCGCAATCCGGTGATGATCTTAGCTGATGCGGTCCTGGCCAGTATGCGCGAGCCGTGTGCGCTGCGCGATCGCCTCGATCCTCCGGAAGAGAAGCCTTCGTGGGCGGTGGGCGGGGACCAGAAAGGCCGCCAGCGCAACATCGTCAACTCGCTGTGGACCGACCCGCCGGTTATGGAAGAGGTCAACCTGCGCATTCAGCAACGCTACCGGGAGGCGGCTCAGAATGAGACCCGCTGGACCGAGCATGGCGCCGATGACCCGGAAATTCTGGTTTGTGCCTATGGAATCTCGGCGCGGATTTGCCAGACCGCAATTGAGCACGCTGCTGAGGCGGGCGTGGCCTGCCGGCTAATCCGGCCCATCAGCCTCTTTCCGTTCCCGACTGAGGTCATTGCTGACTGGGCCCAGCGCGTGGACAAGGTCCTGGTAGTGGAGCTGTCAATGGGGCAATTCATTGAGGATGTTCGCCTGGCTGTTGCAGGGGCCTGCCCGGTGGAGTTGTTCGGCCGCACTGGCGGGATGCTGGTGACCCCCGAAGAGGTCGCCGAGCGGATTATCGAAATCGCTTGAGCGTGACGACAGAGACGCAGCCATTCATAGGAGGTAGCCGTTTTGGCTGAGACCAAACTGGCCGAATCAGTATACAAGCGGCCGGAGAGCCTGACTGATGTTCAGATGCGCTATTGCCCGGGTTGTACCCACGGCATTGCTCATCGGCTGGTGGCGGAGGTGCTCGACGAGCTGGGTCTTAAGGAGCGAACGGTAGCCATTGCCACGGTGGGCTGTTCGGTCTATGCCTATGAGTATTTCGACACCGACGCTGTGCAAGCTGCTCACGGCCGAGGCCCGGCAGTGGCCACTGGTATCAAGCGGTGCCAGCCGGATACCATAGTGTTCACTTATCAGGGCGATGGCGACCTGGCGGCTATCGGGCTTGCCGAGGTGATGCACGCGGCGACGCGGGCCGAGAACTTCACGGTAATCTTTGTAAATAATGCCGTGTTCGGGATGACGCAGGGGCAGATGGCCCCGACCACGTTGATGGGCCAGAAAACGACTACTACTCCACAAGGCCGCAGCGTCGAGCAGGGCGGCTATCCGCTCAACATCTGTGAGCTGCTCGCCCAGATTCCCGGTGTCGCTTACCTGGCGCGGGAGACGATGACCAGTCCCAAGCGCATTCGCCAGGCCAAAAGGAGCCTGAAGAAGGCCTTCCAGGCGCAGGCAGCCGGGCTGGGCTTCTCGCTGGTAGAACTGGTGAGCAGTTGTCCAACCTGGTGGCATATGAAGCCGCTGGAAGCTCTGCAATGGATTGAGGATGTTATGCTCGAGCAGTATCCGCTAAAGGTGTTTGTGGACAAATTGGCGGAGGGCCAATAGGCGGCCGACTACCGGCAGGTTGCTCCACAGAGTACTGTGCAGGAATATGAGTGAAGAGTTGAGAAGGCGGTATTGATGCGGCAAGAAGTCTTTATGGCAGGGATGGGCGGGCAGGGCGTGCTGTTGGCGGGTCAGCTCTTGGCCCAGACGGCTCTGGAAGCAGGCCTGGAGCTGTCCTGGTTTCCTCTGTACAGCCCGGAGGTACGCGGGGGCCGGGCTACCTGTACTCTGGTGATTGCTGACGGTGAGGTGGGCAGCCCGGTGGTGGGCCAGCCAGGCAGTATGATACTCATGGATGGGATTGCCGTTGACAACCATCTGAACAGGGTTCGGCCTGGTGGACTGGCGGTTGTGAACTCCTCGCTTGCCGGCGATGAGGTCAAGCGCGATGACATTGACCTGGTAGCCGTAGCGGCCACTGATATTGCGGCGGAGTTGGGCAGCGAACGGGCTACCAATATGGTGTTGCTGGGGGCCTATGTGGCAACAACCGAGTTAGTCGAAGAACAGCTAATTGAGGAGACCCTCTATCGGATACTGCCCGAGCGCCATCACGACTACATTCCCACAAATGTCGCTGCCCTGCAGCGCGGCGCACAACTGGCTGCAGAGCAACTTCGGTGAGGTGAGATATCATTCTAAGTGGCTTAACTGAGATCTGCGATCGAATCCGTGCCCATTTCGGCGAGCAGGACAAGTCTCGGGAAAGAGCCTATAACCTATCCCGGGAGGTCGTGCGGCTGGCTTCCAGTTGCATCAAGAGCATCCACAGAAACCAACCCCAGCAGGCCGAGCAGCTTCTGGAGGAGACTCGCCAGGCCACTGCCCAGATGTTGGGCGCGTTCAGCGACCAGCCCGCCCTGCGCTACGGCGGATTTGTGGGCGATGCTGAAAAGGAATACGCTGAGGCGGCTATCACCTGTGCAGTGATAAGCGGACAGCCTTTGCCCACTCCCGAAGAGCTTGAAATTGATTATGCGCCGTGGCTCAATGGCCTGGCTGAAGTAGGCGGGGAATTCCGCCGCCACGTCCTTGACCTGATCCGCGAAGACCACCCGGAACAGGCCGAGGAATATCTGGAAGCTATGAACGAAATATATCATACCATTATGGGCTTTGACTATCCTAAAGCCATCAGCTATGGCCTGCGCGGGCGCTCCGACGCGCTGCGCGGGATGATCGAGCGTACCCGCGGCGATTTGACCAACGCCCTGCGTCAGGCTCGTCTGGAACAGCGGCTGGCGCGGTTGGAGGAGACATTATCGCAGTGAGGCGGACTGTACTGCCAACCGAAAGCGATTGTCGGATACAGCTTCAACGATGTTACCTGTGAATGAATAGCAATGGTACAAAGGAGGTCGCGCAATGAAAACATTGTCACCGGCATACTACGGCAGTGATAGGACACCGGTACAGTGCTACTTACTGGCGGCAGTTGTGCTGCTTGTATTTATGCTGGTCAGCCCCGTCCTGGCCGACACCGACTGGAACGAATTCTACCAGTTCCGTCACTCCTCGACCCTGCCGGGTAATATGTTTGGAGTCAGCCCCGCCGGCCAGGTCGGCTTCGACGGCGCGCTGCAGCAGAATGTCCCGGTGGCCTACACCCCGAGCGCCGATAACTGGGTGATAGGCTGCAACAGCGGCAGCAACACCGGCAGCGTGGAAATCGGCTTTAGTGGGGACGATGTCAACGGCACGGCATTCATTGGGCTGGGTGCGGGAAGGCCCGGCCATGGAATGTACGGATCCTGGATGATGACCGGCAGCCACATCGAGGAAGCCTACAACTTCCAGTACCAACTGGCTGACGGCGGCCAACGGGGTTGGGCCCTGGCCGTTGGCGTCCAGGATATCCTTAACCAGCGCGACGACTACGCCGGCGATCCTTACGGGGCACGTTCAATTTACGGTGTAGCCACCCGACCTTTTGATCTATTCGGTGATAGCTATTTGACCATCGGCTGGGGGGATGGGCGGTTTGACAGCAATCCTTTCGGGGGACTATCAATACCGGTGACTGGTGGGTTGACCCTGGTAACGGAATATGATGGGATGCAAGTGAATGCCGGCCTGGCCCTGAGTGGACTGGGACGAAGTGCCGAGGAATACAGTGAGAGGCAGAGATGGATCGCGCTGGGCTACTTCGGCTATTCCGACCTGGATCGGCCTGTTGTGGGCCTGGTAATTACCAAGCACTAACCAGCATCGGCCAGCGTTTGTCCGACTAAGCTCAAATATTACCTGGCCCATTTTGTGGCTCCGGGACGCAGATTCCCCAGCACCCAAGCTGTGGTGGATGCATTTGGAGGTCCTCAAGTTGATTTACTCTCGCCAGGAGAATGCCATATGAATGATTTTGTGAAGCGGTATCGTTCGGGCCAGCAGGAGATTCCCGCAGCTATGAAGGCCTGGCAGGTGTTCGGGGCGGGCCTGGAAAGCTTCGGCCGCGATGAGCAGCCAGTGGAAGTAGAAGTCCCTCAGCCGACCTCCCGAGAGCTGCTGGCGCGGGTGGACGCCGCCAGCCTGTGCTTCAGTGATGTGAAGATACTGCGCCTGGGCGGCGAGCACCCCCGCCTGTATGGTCGCGACCTGGCCGCTGATCCCATAGTCCCCGGCCACGAGGCAGCTCTAACCATTGTCAAGGTCGGCAGCGACATTGCTGACAGATTCAGTATAGGTGACCGCTTTGTGGTGCAGGCGGATGTCTTCTTTCAGGGTGTGAACCTGGCCTTTGGGTATATGCTGCCCGGTGCCTTTGAACAGTACGTGCTGCTGGGCAAGGAGATTCTGGCCGGCGACGAAGGGCTGTATCTCATTCCGGTCCGACCTGAGACCGGCTATGCCGAGACAGCGCTGTCGGAGCCGTGGGCGTGTGTGATTCATGCTTATCATACTGACTTCCGCCGCCGGCTTGGCCCCGGCGGAGTGGCCTGGTTTATCGGCAGCGAAAAACTAGAAGCCTATTCTCTGGGAGCTTTGGCTGAGGAGGAGCAGGGCCCCGACAAGATACGCTACACCGGGGTATCTGAGCAGCTTCGTGAAGAACTTGAGACGGCAGCACTGAAGTGGGGAGCACAGCTTCAGGAAGTGCCCAGCGCCGCAGCCGAGTCAATAGATGAGTTGAAAAAGGAAGTGGCACCCGACGGCTTCGATGACATAATTCTGCTGGGCCAGCCGGCGCCTGACCTGGTTGAAGCCACCGCCGCCGCCCTGGGTCGCGAAGGCGCGCTGGTGCTGGTAACCGATCAACCGCTTGTCCGGGCAGTCGAGATTGACCTGGGCCGAATTCATTATGACTACATCCGCTACCTGGGCTGCCGAGGGCCTGATATCTCCGAGGCTTACAGCGCCAGCCGTAACCCGCGCCTGGCAGCCGGTGGCAGGGTCCTTATGGTTGGTGGCGGCGGGCCGATGGGCCAGATGCACGTCCAGCTTGCCCTGGAGAGTCCCGACGGGCCCCAGGTGGTGGTAGCCACCGACATTGCGGCGGGCCGGCTGGCAGTGGTTACCGAGCAGTTCATGCCGGTTGCTGACGAGTTGGGGAAGCAGTTGATCTGTTTGAATCCCGAGGAGCTGGGCCCGGAGACCTTCGACCGACGTCTACGCGAGATTGCCCCCGACGGTTTCAACGATGTTGTAGTTATGGTGCCGGTCGCGCCCCTGGCGGTGCAGTCGGCCCAGTACGTAGCTGACGGCGGCGTGGTTAATTTCTTTGCGGGTATGCCACGGGGTACGATGGGGCAGATAAATCTCAGTTCGGTGGCTTTGGACGGTATCCGCTACACCGGCACCAGTGGCTCGCGCATTCACGATCTGGAGGCCACGCTGCATATGACCGAGAGCGGCCAGCTTTCCCCGAACCTGTCGGTGGCGGCGATTGGTGGCATCAAGGCGGCGCGCGCAGGCATGGACGCGGTCCAGGACGGCGAGGTGCCCGGAAAGATAGTCATCTATCCCCAGATTGAGGGCCTGCCCCTGACGTCCCTCGATGAGTTGAATGAGCGATTGCCTGGCGTAGCGGAAAAGCTGGGGCCAGGCAATAGCTGGACCAATGAGGCGGAGATTGCATTGCTGGAGCATTTTTTGGCGTAGGATGGCTGGCAGCTCTTATTCGACTATCGCGGATTATTCACGAACCGAAATACAAAGATGTCTTGCCGCGTCAAAGCCGTTTGCAAGCGGCCCCTTAGTGGAAAGTATTCGACCCCTGTGAGGGATAACAGTACGCTATCTGTCGTACTGTTCCACTTGTAAAGTTTTGTCGGAAAGGTGCGGAAAACCGGCTTTTTTCAAAAAGCGGGTTTTCCGCGAAATCTGTTTATCAATTTTACTCAACCAGGCGCAACCGGCCCCAGCAACTGGGGTCTTTTGCGTAATCTGCGTGGTGAGGACAACTCCACAACTGCCGACCGAGGCTGGTATCGTTGAGCAGATAGTTGAAGCCGACCTCCGTCCCGGCCTGGGGCGTGAAATCGAGACACTCCGTGGTGGGCAGGCCCACCAGCATCTGATAGGCTTCCTCTTCTTGCTTGACCATGGCCTGTATCTGCTGGGGATCGCACAGCGGCGGGCGGCCGCGAGCACGGCGGATATGCTGCTGCCACGCCACGGGCTTGTCGCCGCCGGGCACCTGGGGCAGGATAATGAAGTGGTAGCAGTGCCTGTCAGCCCGGCGCCGACCTTCTTCAGGGCTAGTGTCAATCCACAGTTGCAGGCAGTCCCCCGAGTCGGGCCGCTGGCGATTGCCGACCAGCCGACCGCCACGGGGAATGTTACTGGCTATGTAGAGCCCGCTCTCATTCCAACTTACGTACACGCGCGCAAATAGTTGCTCGCTGTCCAGTTCACCCAGTGGTGGCAGTAGCCCGTCCGGCCAGTCTTCCGGTGCCATATTCACGGCATCGGAGACCCGTGGGCAGTCGGCGGTGATCTGAAAGAGTAGCCGGGAGAGAAACTGCATCAGCCGCCCTCCTTCCATCCGATCATGCGCCGGTAGCCCTGGTAGCAAGTTGCCAGAAAGCTGGCAAACTGTGGCTGACGCAGGTCATCGGCCGAGAAGATCTGCAGGCTAATCCTGTCGTAGTCAGCAGCACGGGTGTGTACCCGCACGCGAGCGCCCTCGCCGTACTTGGGCAGGTCTTCAATCTCGTTCCAGGTGGGCAGAGCAAGGCGCTGGGCCAGTTGCACTTCGTCAAGAAGTCCCTTTTCGGTGCGCAGTTGCAGGTCCAGGTACCATTTCTTGTCGGTGCGCGCCCGCACGAACCAGTCGCTGGAGCCATCGAGCTGATACTTGATGTAGCGGGGATGCTCCCAGTCTCCGTCGGGTGGGTCGGCTAGCTGGCTGATAGCTTCCTCGAGCACAGTGAGCGCTTCGACATCCCAGGCGCGCTGCTCGCCGTCGGCGGTTGTGCGCTGCTCCTGATGCCACTTTGCCGGGTCGCGCTGCCAGGGCGCCTGGACCTCCGAGCGCATTGCCGCCACCTTGCCGCCGGGTTTGGTCTCCAGCAGCGGTGCGGTTAGCTCCTGGCGACCGACCGTGGGACTTGCTGCCAGCGCCTTCTTCAGGTAAATAGCAGTAGGTGAATCGCTTTGGGCAACTTGCTCGGGAGTACCGGCAGCGCACACCTCCCCGCCCCGGTCGCCACCTCCCGACCCCAGGTCAATGACGTAGTCAGCAGTCTTTATGACGTCAAGGTTGTGCTCAATGACCACCATTGTATTGCCCTGTTCGACCAACCGATTTAGCACGCATAGCAGCTTGATGATGTCGGCGGGATGCAGGCCAGTGGTCGGCTCATCCAGCAGATAGATAGTATGACCGCGGCGGGGCCGGGCCAGTTCGCGGACCAGCTTGACCCGCTGGGCCTCGCCTCCCGACAGGGTGGGCGCAGCTTGCCCCAGCGGAAGGTAGCCCAGCCCGACCTGGCACATTACGCTAAGCATCCGGTGCAACCTGGGAAAGTCAGCAAACAGCTCCAATGCTTCAGCGGCAGTTGTTTCTAGAATATCAGAGATATTGCGGTGTTTGTATTCGATCTCCAGTATCTCCGGCTTGTACCGCCGCCCCTGACACTCCTCGCAGGTCACCCAGACATCGGGCAGAAAGTGCATCTCCACGTGGATTGTCCCCATCCCCTGGCAGTGTTCGCAACGCCCTCCCGCATTGTTAAAGCTAAACCAGCCGGAGGTATAGCCGCGCATGCGCGCCTCCGGCAGGCTGGCATAGAACTCGCGGATCAGGTCAAAGATGCCGGTGTAAGTAGCGGCGTTGGAGCGCGGCGACTGGCCGATCGGCGACTGGTCGATATTTATCACCCTGTCAACAGCTTCGCTGCCGATGATGTCCCGATGCCGCCCTGGCGTAGTCGCTTTGCCCTGCAGCCGCCAGGCCAGCTCCGGATAAAGGATCTCCTCGATAAGCGAGCTTTTGCCGGAGCCAGACGGGCCGGTGACGCAAACCAGGCAGCCCAGCGGGACGGTTACATCAACATCTTTGAGATTATGATGGGCCGCGCCCAGAATCTTCAGTTCACTATTGTTGCCGTCATTGGGCCACCGCCGGGGTTGAGGAACAGGGACAGCCAGCTTGCCGGCCAGGTAGTGGCCGGTCGGCGAGTTGCGCCGCCTGATGCCTCGTTGGGTGCCAGTGGCGATTATCTCGCCACCCTCGCGGCCGGCGCCCGGTCCGAAGTCCATAACATAGTCAGCCCGGTTGATGGTCTGGGGGTCGTGCTCGACGATGATGAGGCTGTTGCCCAAATCCCGCAGCGAATCCAGCGCCGCCAGCATCCGCTCATTGTCGCGGGGATGAACGCCGACAGTCGGCTCGTCGAGCACATAAAGTACGCCGGTGAGTCCGGATCGGAGCTGGCTGGCCAGCTTGATACGCTGGGCCTCCCCGCCGGAAAGTGACGCTGCTGGCCGATCCAATGTGAGATAATCGAGGCCGATATCCACCAGCAGCCGCAGCCGGCTGAGCACCTCTTCAGGAATCTCTCCGGCGCGCTGCTCTTCAGTGGATGATAGGTCGAGTTGCTCGAAAAAGCCGAGTGCCTCTTCCAGTGAGTAGCGGCACAGCTCAGGCAGTGTGTGAGTACGAAAGCGAGTGGCGGCGGGCTCGGGACGCAGCCGTCCTCCACCGCAGGCGTGGCAGGGCACATCGGTCCAGGCGCGGGCAAATCTGCGCCGCATCTTATCGCCCAACTGCACTGCCGACCGGATACCTTCCACTAATCCCTTGAATCGCACAGTCATCCCGTCAACGGTGAATTGCTCATCACCGCCGGAAAAGACAAGATTCCGCTGGGCGAACGTCAACTCGGCAAAGGGCTGATTGAGACTGAACCCGGCGGCTTCCGCGACCGCGGCAAGCAGCTTATACAGCAGGCTGTCCCGTTCCAATGGCCCCCACAGACTGACGGCGCCCTCGCGGATTGACTTGCTCTCGTCCGGCACCAGCGCCGCCGGTTCTACACCTGGTTGAGTGCCGAGCCCTTCGCAAACCGGGCACCAGCCCTGGGCATGGTTGAACGAATAGCTGCGCGGCTCTAATTCCTGGTAGGCGGTGCCGCAGTTAGGGCAGGAAAGCTCGCTGGAAAAAGTCAGCTCTTCGTCTGGTGCGGCCGTCTCAGCCGTAGGTGCTGCTATTACTTGCCCCCCTCCGACGGCAAGGGCGGTCTCCACGGCTTCAGCGAGGCGCGACCTGTGCTTTTCTGCCACGCGCAGGCGGTCTACCACCAGTTCAAGTTTGTGGTGGCTGCGCCGGTCCGGCGCAGAGGCAAACGGCAGCCGCTGGATTTGTCCGTCCAGGCGAATGCGCACCCAGCCCTGCCGCTGTAGCCGTTCGAGCAGTTCCTGGTATTCTTCGGTGGCTTTAGGCTGGAGAGGCGCCAGGATCATAATCTCGCGGCGGTGCAGCTTGCTCAGCAGGCGGTCAACAATATCATCAACGGAGGCTGCACCCAGGTTGCTGCCGCACTCCGGGCAGTGGGGAACACCCAGCCGGGCGTACAGCACCCGCAGGTAGTCGTATATCTCGGTCATTGTGCCGACAGTTGAGCGCGGCGTCTGGACCGTGTTGCGCGGGTCAATAGCTACCGCCGGCGATAGGCCCCGGACCCGGTCTACCTTGGGCTTGGGCATCTCGCTGACAAATTGGCGGGCATAGGAAGATAGCGATTCGACAAAGCGCCGCTGACCTTCGGCGTAGATGGTGTCTACTGCCAGGGAGGTCTTGCCCGAGCCTGATACACCCGAGAAGACGACCATCTGCCGGCGGGGGACCCTGGCGCTGATATTCTTGAGATTATGCTCGCGGGCGCCCCACACTTGGATGGCCTCACATTTGGGCTGGCTACTGCGCCGCTGAGTGCCAACTCGTGGGATTGGCTGGCTCCCGTCGGCACCGTTGAGTATCTGGTCGAGCAGTTGACCGGTGTGCGAGCGGCGGCATTTGGCGACCTGCTCCGGGGTACCTGTCGCGACCACCTCGCCGCCTTCCTCGCCACCCTCCGGCCCCAGATCAATTACATAATCGGCTGTCTTGATGATGTCAGGATGGTGCTCGATGATGATTACAGTATTACCGCCGTCCACCATCCGTCCCAGCAGGGCCAGCAGATGGCGGACATCCTCAAAGTGCAGGCCGGTGGTAGGTTCATCAAGCAGATACAGGCAGTCGCCCTGCTGGGGACGGGCCAGCTCGCGGGCCAGCTTGACTCGCTGGGCCTCGCCGCCGGAGAGGGTAGTTGCCGACTGTCCCAGCTTGATGTAGCCCAGCCCGACATCGGCCAGGACCTGCAGCACCCGCTTGATTTTGGGAACATTAGCGAAGTGCTCCAGCGCCCGGCTGACCTCCATATCCAGCACCTCAGCGATGCCGGCGCCCTTGTACTGAATGGTTAGCGTTTCCCGGTCGAACCGCTGTCCATGACACTCTTCACATTGCACCCACACGTCAGCCAGGAAATCCGATTGTAGCTTGACGGCGCCGTAGCCGTCGCAGTGGGGGCAGCGGCCCTCCTTAACGTTGAAGCTGAATCGGCCAGGCGTATAGCCGCGTTCCCGCGAGGCAGGCAGTTGCGCGTACAGCCGGCGGATATCGTCGAAGACTTTGGTGTAGGTGGCCGGGCAGCTTCGCGGGGTGCGGCCGATCGGTGACTGGTCAATCATCACCACCTTACGCACGTTCTCAATACCTTCGAGATGATCAAACTCCCCCGGCTCAGTCTCGGCGCTGTGTAGCTCGGCGGCCAGAATCGGATGGAGGGTGTCGGCAATCAGCGAACTCTTGCCTGAGCCTGACACGCCGGTGATGCAAACAAACCGGCCCAGCGGGAATTTCACATCTATATCCTTCAGGTTATTGTGCTGGGCTCCGCACAGTGTCAGGCTGGCCCCGTTGCCGTCACGACGCTGACTGGGAATCGGGATGCTGCGCCGTCCGGCCAGATAGTCGCCGGTCAGCGAGTCTAAATCGTTCTTTATTTCTGTTACAGTGCCGACGCTGACAATCTGGCCGCCCTGGGCACCTGCTCCCGGACCAAAGTCCACAACATAGTCAGCATTGGTGATGGTCTGCTCGTCGTGCTCAGCGACGATCACCGTGTTATCCAGATCCCGTAGTCGTTTGAGTGCCTCCAGCAGGCGCCCCTGGTCACGGTAGTGCAGGCCGATGCTGGGCTCATCCAGGACATAGAGGCAATCAGTCAGGCCGCTGCCCACCTGTCCGGCCAGGCGGATGCGCTGGGCTTCGCCGCTGGATAGGGTCGGTGCAGTGCGATCCAGCGTCAGGTAGTGCAGACCCACCTCTTTCAGAAACGACAGCCGCTCCGTGATCTCCTTAAGAGCGTCTTCGGCTATGAGTGCGTCGTTTTCGTTGAGTGTTAGCTTGGCAAAGAACTCGCCGGCCTGATCTACAGTGAGGCCGGTAATGGCGGCGATTGACTTCCCTCCGATGGTCACTGCCAGGCTCTCGGGGCGCAGCCGCTGACCGTGGCAGTCGGGGCACGGCTGCTGGCGGATGACCTGCTCGAAACGCTGGCGCAGCAGGCGGGACTCAGCCCGTTTGTACCGGTGCGTCAGCCCGGGAATTATCCCCTCCCATACATCAGCGTGGCGCCACTCCCAGCCGTGGCGGGCATGGCGATAGTAAAACTCAATCAGTTCCTCGCCGGAACCATACAGTAAGGCGTGGCGTTGCTTCTCAGTTAGCTCCTTCCAGGGCGTGTCGAGGGTGAATCCGTAATGGTCGGCGACGCCCTGATACCAGTGGCGGCGGCGGGCGCTGCGCAGCGACCTCAGTAGCGGTATCGCCCCGGAGGCCAGCGACCTGTCGGGATGAGCGACCAGCAGTTCCGGGTCAATGGTGCGGGCCTCACCGAGGCCCTCGCAGGTCGGGCACATACCGCGGGGGCTGTTGAACGAAAACGAGGTGTGGGTAGGCTCGGGGATGCTGATCTGACAGTCGGGGCAGGCGAAATTGCGGCTAAACAGGATATCCTCACCGTCTTCGGGCACTGCGATGAGATTACCCTCACCCAGATCAAAGGCAATGTCGATGGCCTCGCCTATGCGGCTGGGGGAGTGTGCACCAGCCGCCAGCCGGTCAACCACCACCTCAACGTCATGACGGCGGTAGCGGTCCAGTTCCGGGGGTTCAGTAAGGTGGATGAACCGGCCATCCACGCGGGCATGAGCGTAGCCTGCTTGCCGCAGGTCGGCGAAGAGTTCCTTGAACTGGCCCTTGCGCCCACGCTCCAGCGGTGCCAGAATCTGCATGGTGCTCTCGCTGGCCAGGCCGACGATACGCTGTATCACACTTTCCCGAGTTTGGGCGCCTACTTCGCGCCCACACTTAGGGCAATGCAGCGTGCCGATGGCGGCGAACAGCACCCGCAGGTGATCGTATATCTCGGTGATAGTGGCTACTGTCGAGCGAGGATTATGGCTGCGTTTGGCCTGGTCAATGGCTACAGCCGGGGCCAGCCCCTCGATGCTATCCACCTGCGGGCGGGGCATCTCCTGGAGAAACTGCCGGGCATAGGTGGAAAGCGACTCCACATACAGCCGTTGCCCCTCGGCAAACAAGGTATCAAAGGCCAGGGATGACTTGCCCGAGCCGCTGATGCCAGTGAAAACAATAAGGCGGTTCTTCGGCAGATCGAGGTCAACCTTACGCAAATTGTGTTGGGCGGCGCCCCGAATGCGGATGGTATCATCAGCCACGGATAGTCGGCCTCTGCGTAGAGATCAAAGGTGTTTCGGAGAAGAGTGGAAGCGGATTGCTCCCAGCCATCTGCCAGCTTATCCTACCCTGAGAGAGACTCCTAATATGCTAACAGACTACCAGGAGGCTGTCAACGGACTTGGCTACAATTCCTCGACCGTCACTTCGCCCATCTCCCCACGCTGCGTGAGAAAGTCATCTACCGCCTCGCGTGGCGGCAGGCTGGGCTGGGCGCCAGCAATTGTAGTAGCCAGGGCTCCGGCGGCGTTGGCAAAGATCGCTGCTTCGGTCACTGGTATGCCCTCACCCAGCGCCGTGGCCAACGCCCCGGCAAAGCTGTCACCGGCAGCAGTCGTATCTACCGGCTCGACCGGAAAGCCGTCCACCCGGTAGATTCCCTGCTCGCTGGCCACCAGGCAACCGGATGGTCCCAGGGTGATTACCACCACCGTGATGCCCTCCCGGCGGATAGCCTGTGCTGCTTCAACAGCGGACATTATGTCGGCAATCTCAATCCCTGAAATCTCGCTGGCTTCGGTCTGGTTGGGTATCAGGGCGTAGGCCCGTCGCCATAGGTCGGGCAGGGGCTCGCCCAGGGGGCTGGGATCGAGCTGGACGAGCACATCGCGGTCGACAGCAATCTGGATAGCCCGATCCACCACCTCGGCGGGCACACCTAGTTGTACCAATAGCAGATCGCTGCGCTCGATCTCGGGGGCGGCGGCCTCCACCTGCTCGATGCTACAGCGATTGTTGGCACCCAGCGCGGAGACGATGGAATTCTCACCGCTGGGAATCACTGTTATGAAGGCAGCGCCCGTATTGGCCTCTTCGTCCTGGACGATGAAATCGGTATTGACATTCTCGCGGCGCAGGTTCTCCACCAGCGCCGGTCCGAAGGCGTCGTTGCCCACCCGGCCGATGAGCGTCACCTGGGCACCAAGCCGGGCCGCAGCCACTGCCTGATTGGCAGCTTTGCCCCCGGGCACCATAGTGAAATCACCCCGCGAGCGTAGCGTCTCGCCGGGCTTGGGTAGCCGATCTGTCTGCACGACAAAGTCAATGTTTATGTTGCCCAGAACCGTGAGCCGTACATTCATGGCGCGGTCTGTTGCCCCTCTGCAAAGTACAATACTCTATCAGGCCAAGCCTCAATATACGACATTTTCTGGAATTCGGCAACAGAGCCAGTGTGGCTGGCGTCCAGCTTTCATCAGCCTATATGCTGCTGCATCCACTCCAGGCACTTGCGATAGCCGACGCCCTCGGCAACCTCCGGACCCTCATACTCAGCGCACCACACCCCGTCATAGCCCGCCTCTTGGAGCAGCTCAACGACATAGTCCACATGGATTTCTCCGTCGCCGAGGGCTGCCCCCTGGTAGTTTTCACGGCTGCCGGTGCCGTCTTTCATGTGGATGTGGAAGACGTGGGGAGCCAACTGCTGGTAGAACTCGTCGCATTCTGCCACGCTCCAGCCGTACCAGCGCACGTTCATAGTATCCAGATTACTGCCGACCAGCGGCGAGTTGACCGACTCGATGACTTCCAGCAGCAGCGGAATATCGTTGCTCACCACTCCATGATTGTCTATGGCTAGCCTCATCTCCATCGGCTCGATGAACTGAAGCGCCTGCCGACAGCAGTTGGTGATGGCCTCGGCCCACCTCTCCTCGGGGACTTCCTCCTTGGGCGCCCCGCCTTCGGTGCGCAGGACATCGGTGCCCGCGATCTGGGCCAGTTCGCAGATGACCTCCAGTCGCTCCATCTGCTGGGCGACTTCGTCAGCCTCCAGCACCACGAAGTCGTTGTGGGCCGCCACTGCGGAAGCCTTCAGGCCGCGCTGCTCCAGCATATCGCGGACCTTCTCGGCCTCGGCGTGGGGGTTTTCCGATCCTTCCGGCCACAGATCATCCTTAGTAAGCTCAACATACTGGAAACCTGTGGCTGCTGCCCAGTCCAAGAACTCAGCAAGTGTCTCGCCCGGTGCGTTGTAGTGGATTACCCCAAATTTCATTGGTCTGTGCCTCCTGTCTGAGTATTAGCGGTGACATCCGTTAGCATACTATGAATCTGGCTATTAGTCAAAATGCTCTGCGGTTTCGGTCTCTTCCAGGCGGGTGTGGTGACGCATCAGCGCCTGATTGTAGGCAGATATGATGTTCTTGCGCGTGAGCAGGCCGAGCAGGCGGGTGTGGTCTTCGCGGGAGACCACGGGAATTCGTCCGACATCGCGCAGGCCCAGCTTGCGCAGACCGTCGTTGATACTCTCATCCGGGAAGGCAACAACCAGGTCGTGGGTGGCAATCTCATCAACTGGCTTGCCCAGGCCGTCCGGGCCGGCCCGGTGGACGTCCTCGAGGGTTACACAGCCGTGCAGCTTACCCTGTTCGTCGACGACGGGAAAGCCGTGGTGTTTGGTTTCGTCGAACATATGGGCAATGTCGCGCACCGGGGTCTGTGGCGTGACGGTGATAACGTCTGTGGTCATTGCCTCGCCAATAGTAATTTGGTTCAGCAACTGTGCGTCGCGGCCCAGTTCGATATGTATCCCCCGCCGGAACAGCGCCAGGTTGTATATCGAGAAACGGTAGAGGGCCTTGGCGATGACGACCGAAACTCCGCAGGCCAGCATCAAAGGTAGAATGAGCCGATAGTCGCGGGTCAGCTCGAATCCGAACATTATCGCACAGATTGGGGCATGGCTGGTTGCCGCAAACACCGCTCCCATTCCGGCTATGGCGTAGGCACCTGGGGTGCTGGCCAGATTGGGAAATAGGTCGCCGAACACCGTCCCCAGTATGCCCCCCAGCACTGCACCCAGAAAGAGGCTGGGCGAGAATACTCCCCCCGAACCGCCCGAACCCAGCGTCGCAGAAGTAGCTACCACCTTAAGTCCCAGCAATCCCACCAGGAAAGCTAAGTCGGTTTGATGACCCAGCAGAATCTGCTCGATCATGCCGTAGCCGACGCGGTACAACTGGCTATGATACAAGCCGATGAAGCCGACTACCAGTCCTCCGATTACGGGTAGCAGATAGATGGGGATAGGTAAAGCCGAAAACAGGTCTTCGGCGCGGAATAGCACTACAATCAGCGCGATGCCCACCACCGCGGCGGCAATACCTAGTAGAGCGAATAGCGGCAGCTCGCTGAAAGTGGTGATTCCGTATTCGGGGACAGCAAAGGAGGGCACATCGCCGAAAAAAGTCCGACCGATGACGCTGCCAACCACCGCTGAGACCACTACCGGAGCGAATGCCTCGGCCGTCCACTCGGCAACGATGACCTCCAGCGCGAAGAAGGCGCCGGCAATGGGAGCATTGAAGGTAGCTGCAACACCGGCGGCTGCTCCGCAGGCGACCAGCGTCCGAGTACGGGTCTGCGAGAGCCTCAGCAGTTGCCCGGCCAGTGAACCCAGGGCCGCTCCGATATGGGCAATTGGCCCTTCCCGGCCCACTGAGCCTCCCGAGCCGATACAAACGGCGCTGGCCAGTGCTCGGGCCGGGCCGACGCGGGCGCGCATGCGCCCGCCAAGCCGAAACACTGCATCCATAGCCTTCGGTACTCCGCTGCCGCGCGCCTCGGGTCCTACCAGGTAGATGAAGGGTCCGACAATGGCGCCGCCGATGGCCGGCAACAATACAGTGTAATAACCACCCAGCCCGTGGAAAAGGCTGGCACCGTAGTCAAAGAAGAGCCCGGTCGTCTGCCCGATCATCCAGCGGAAGGCTACCGCACCCAAGCCACCCGCCACCCCGACGAGAACCCCCAGCAGCAGCACCGTTGACGATTGCGACATGCGGGAACTGAAGAACCGCTGCTCCAGGCCCACAATCAGCCGTCGGGCCGGACTGTCCGGCGTGAACTTGGAATCTGCTTCTTCGCTACTCTCCATTGTAATCTGCTGGCCGCCAGCAACGGCCCAACTGAGCCGGTATTAGCACCAGGTGTCACACAAAAGAGCCAGCGTATACCGTGGAGGTTGCCGCTGGATCCAAGGTACTCTCCCCGGAGAGTGCCTGATATTGTCGGAAGGGACTTTATATTTGAATCTGGGTGCTCGGTACGGCCGGCATCAGCCGATGTCCGGTTCAATCAGCCCGTAGTCGCCATTGCGGCGTTTATAGACGACACCAACGCGCTCGGTCTGGCCGTTGAAGAACACGAAAAAGTCATGGTCCAACATATCCATCTGCAGGACAGCTTCTTCGGGCGTCATCGGCTTGAGCACGTGGCTCTTTGTCCGCACTATGTTTATATCTTCTTGATCAGCGGTAAGGTCGGGCTCGTCTTGTTGAGCAGTCACCGGCTCGCCTGCGGTTGCCCCGACGTCCTCTGCTCGATTGCGGCGACCCCGCTCGACTAGCCTGTCTTTGTTCCGACGCAACTGCCTTTCCACCCGGTCCAGAGCTCTGTCAAAGGTGGCGAGGACTTGCGGCGAGCGATCCTCACCGCGGATTAGCGTTCCGTCGGCGTTGACCGTGATCTCGACGGTGAATAGATGGCGCTGTTGCGAGACAACTACTTTGACATCGGTTATCCGGTCGAAGTACTGGCTCAATCCCTGTATGCGGGGCTCGGCATGCAGGCGGAATGTCTTGGTAATAGAGGTATTCCGCCCTTGATAGTCAATTCGCATCTATGTAGGCAATCTCCTGTTGGCACTTCCAAGTATGAGAATGGTATGGGGCCGGCCCGTGGCTGACAGCCTCACTACTGTGCTACTAGGTGAGGTCGAGCTCCTCTTCATCTTCAGTTTCCGGACCTGGTTCGGGTTGCTCAGCGCCCATCTCCAGCCGTGTTACATTTTCGGCCTGGGGGCCGCGATCCGTCTGGGCGATCTCGAACTCCACGAGCTCACCGTCTTCGAGGGTCTTGAAGCCCTTCATATTGACCTCGGAGTAGTGGACGAATACATCTTCCCCGTCGTCCCGCTCGATGAAGCCGTAGCCCTTGCGCGGATCGAACCACTTAACTCTCCCTTGCATACGCAAGGCAGTTTCCTCCCCAAGTTGTTGATCGGTACACTAACGACTCAACTTTATTAGAAATGAGCTCTTTTGTCAACCATCGCTCTGGGCTGGGTGAGAACTGGGTAGCGTAGTTTCCTCTGCCACAGCAGCAGCGCGCACGGCGTCGGCCCGCTGGAAGTAGTCGTCCCGTCGCTCTAAACCGAACTCGTCAATAACCTGCTCGATATCCAAGCCTGCTCGCTCGCAGCCAATTGCGTAGCAGGCCTCCGGGCTGACATAGTCAAAAGTCAACTCGGAGCCGTATTTCTCCAGCATCTCGTCCATCTTCTCCCAGTTGTAGTCCATGTGCAGTAGCCGGCGATTGAGGTTGATATCGCGGACAATCACCGGGTTATGGAAATACGACTCCACCAGTTGCCTGCCGGTCAGATCAACTATCTGGCCCAGATCGCTCATTATTGCTGTGACAACATAACAGCCCAACTCAAAGGCCCAGGCCCGCACCTGCAGCCCCCCACGGTAAGCCGAGCAGAAAAAAACAATCTCGGCTCCATTCTTCTTCAGTCCGGTCATAATGTCGCGGAAGTTCAGGTCGAAGCAGATGGTCATACCAATAGTGCCGAAGTCGGTCTCGAAGGTAGGCATCCGGGTGCCCGGCATTATTCCATCCTCGATTTCGCCTATCGTCGGGTGCATCTTGTGGTAAACGCCGTTGATCTCGCCGTCTCGATTGATAAGCACCGCCGAGTTGTGGGCTTGGTCGCCTTCGCGAGTGTACTGCGGCCAGATGATGTACATACCCAGCTTGCTGGCCTCTGTCATCATTCGCTCAGTGGTGGATGTGGGCAATTCCTCAGCGGCCTCCGCGCTTTTCTTTGCGGAGTTTATGTGGGGATATATCTCTGGAAATGCCAGGATATCAGCGCCCATCTGCCGGGCCCGCCAGGCGTAGTGGGCGGCCTCGTCCAACAGTTTGTCCATTTCCTTATCGGCGGAGTGGCTGGGCTTGGTTGAGACACTGGCGACGGTTACGTGTCGTGACAAGGTGATCGCCTCCTCGCTCACTGATCTGTTATGTCCTACGGTTCGCCTCACGGACAGATAGTCCTTCTGCGACATCTAGTAGTAATGAGAAATGCCTTGGCGTAGAGGGAGGACTGGGTCAGCCAACGACGAATAGCACAGGGAATGGATGGCCACCGCCAGCTTGAGTACCATTCACAGCGAGTATATCAGCGGGCATAGCTTCCGGGATATGGATGCCGACGAGGTCGTCGAGCAGACTCGCGAAGACTTAGCCTATCTCAAGCTTATGCTGGCCAAGTACTGGTTCTGGTAACAGGCGAGGGACAGAGAATTGACGCTGGCTGTTAACTGTGCCGCCTGAATGGCGGCGCCAAGAGGAGGTAGTAGTTGATGACTGAGAAACTGCGTGTCGGACTTATTGGTGCCGGAGGTATCGCCCAGCACCATATGGCAGGGTGGGAGGAAAACCAGGATGCTGAGATGGTGGCAATATGTGATATCAAGCGCAAAGCCCGCGAAGATACCGTCGAGCGCTGGGGCGTGGCGAAAGATGCGCTATTTGATGGTCACGAGAAGATGCTGGAGAAGGTGGAATTGGATGTTGTAGACATCTGCACACCCAATGCCTGTCACAAGCTCCTGGCTATCGCTGCCTTCGAGGCCGGCTGTCACGTGCTGGTGGAAAAGCCGGTGGCAATATCGGCTGACGAGTGCCGGGCGATGATCAAGGCGGGCAAAGAGGCCGACAGGCTACTGATGGTCGCCCAGGTGCTGCGCTTCGGCGTCGAAGGCCAGACGCTGCGGGCGTGGGTGGATGCCGGGCTGGTCGGGGACATCTACTGGGGCCAGTGCAGTTGCCTGCGAGCTCGGGGCGTCCCTTCATGGGGGGAGTTCATAGATGCGGAAGCCTCGGGCGGTGGTCCCTGCTATGACCTGGGCGTGCATGTCCTGGATCTGGCTCTGCATCTTATGGATTTCCCCGAGCCAGTCAGTGTTAGCGGGGCTACTTACCTGGAACTGGCTGACAAGCCCTCGCTAATGAAGCACGACCCCGCCAAGTACACGGTACCCGAAGATATGGCGGCCGGCTTTATCCGCTTCGCGAATGGGGCAACGCTTTCCGTGCAGACCAGTTGGGCACTGAATGTGACTGAGGCCGCCGTTGGCCATAACGTGATTCTATGTGGAGACAAGGCCGGCCTGCAATACTCCCCCCTGACTCTGATTCGCGAAGAGAATGGCATGCTGGTAAACGCTACCCCTCAGGTGCCGGTTGACGTACCCGGGGATATTTTCGTTGGGGAGATAGCTGCTTTCGTGGAGGCAATCCTCAAAGGCAAGCCTTCACCAGTACCCGGCGAGCAGGCCCTGATTACCCAGCGCATCCTGGACGGCATCTACGCCTCCGGCCAGGCCGGTGAAGAGGTGGAAGTCTAGAGAGGCGCTCCTGCCGTGTTTGGTCTCCCATCGCCGAGCCAGTCCCTTCTTCGGCTTGGTAGATACTACCCTCAACGCCTACCACTCCGGCCAGGTCTGGGGTGGGTAGATGCCCGGGCTGTCGTCCTCGTAGCTGAGCGGCAGCTCCACAGTACTTCCCCCCAGGCGGCTGGACAGGTAGATGGCCTTGATTATCTCGACAGCCTTGCGGGCTTCGCGACCGGGGATGGTCGGCTCCCGGTCGTTGATAATCGCCTCGCACAGATCCTGCACGTGTGCGATGTGGCCGGCCGCAGCCACTGCCGCCGGGTCGGTGGCAGTGCCTTCCTGGACCTCTTCGTCTTCAATCGCTTCTTCTTCGCCCTCTACGGCCCACTTGGTGATCCTTTCGCTTTCGACCTTGATGGTGCCGGTGTCACCATGGATTTCCAGCAGCCTATTCTCGGCGGGAGTTACTGAGGTGGTGCCGACAAAGCTGCCCAGTGCGCCGTTGGTGAACTCCAGATTGGTGACACTGGTATCTTCCACCTCGACGTTACGAACCAGTCGGCGGCAGTAAGAGGAGAGTCGGGCTATGTCGCCCATAATCCAGGTCAGCAGATCAACGCTGTGAATACACTGGTTCATTAGGGCACCGCCGCCGTCCAGCTCCCAGGTGGCGCGCCAGTCCCCGCTGGCATAGTATTCGTGGGCGCGAAACCACTTCTGGTGGCATTCGCCCAGCACCAGCTTTCCTATCTTGCCGTCGCGAACTGCCTGCCGAACCTTCTGAAAGGACGGATAGGTGCGCAACTGGAATACGCCGGCCAGCTTGACAGCGTTGGTCTCGGCGGCTTCAATCATTGCATCAATCTTCTCCAGGGTAATATCCAGGGGCTTTTCGCACAGGATATGCTTGCCGGACTGGGCGGCGGCAATGGCCTGCTCGGAGTGCATTCCGCTGGGCGTACAGATCGAAACCGCCTGGATGTCATCGTTGGCCAGCAGCTCTTCGATGCTGGTCACGTATGAACAATCGTGCTCGTCGGCCAGCTTGTCGGCCTTTTGCTCCACTATGTCACAGACCTCAACCAGCTCGGCCTGCTCGTTCGCCTGGACTGCATCGGCATGAAGCGGAGCAATAACACCGCAGCCAATGATGCCCCATCCAATCTTCTCATTGTTCATAATCAAATGTCACTCCTCGTGATCTGTTCTTTTCAAATGACTGCAACTTAGTTTCAGCTTCCGCGCTAAGTCTCCTTCGCGTTCTGCTTGGCTTGTTCGGCGGCCTGCCTCGCCAGTACGTCGGCGCGCTGATTGCCCTCGCGGGCAGTGTGTTCGATCTGAAACTTGTCAAACTGGCCAACTAGCTTGCACGCCCACTCGTACAGCGGGCGGATATTGGCCGAACGGACCTTATACTTCCCCTGGATTTGGCGGCACAGAAATTGACTATCGCTATAGACTCGCACCCCCTGCACACCTCGGGATATAGCCTCGGAGAGGCCGGCAATGAGCGCGCGGTATTCGGCTACCCCCACCGTCGTCTCGCCCAGAGGGATCGCCCGTTCCACCACACTGTCGCCAGGGCCTTCCAGGACGAAGCCGGCCCCAGCCGGCCCGGGATTACCCAGCGAGGATCCGTCTGTGTACAGAACGGCCTCAGCATCGGTTGACATCAGCTATATCAATCCTAAGTGGGGGGCTGTTGTCCTGATTCAGATTCGTTGGGCCGAGGGGGCAGGGCCACTCGTGTGTCAGGGGCCGGCGGTAGCTCCCGATCGGACGGTTGGGAGGCTGCCGGCTTCTCTTCGCCCACACCTGCACCGCGACTGCGCTCCAGAGCCTGAGTCAGCGTGACCAGGTCGAAGCCCTCCTTGCGAATGCGCAGGTCGTAGTATATCAGGACCGTACCAATCATCAACACCGGTCGAACAACAATGTTGGTTATGGTCTGGACCGCCGTCGTTAGCGATTGGGCCAGCAGGGGGTTGGACTCGCCGAGCAGTAGCATCACGGCAAGCATAGGCGGCAGGGAGATGGCCAGGGTCGCAACGATTATGATCGACTGCAGCAGCAACAGCGCACCCAATACCCGCCACCAGTGGCCGGAGACCAGCCGGTAGGAACGATCCATCGCTGTCGGGCCTGCAGTGCGCTCCAGGGCGACGATTGGCGTGGTAATGGCGAACCAGACCCACACCAGCAGACCCGGAATAAGGCACATACCGGTGCCCAGTGAGATGACAATCGAGACCAGGATCATCGTCCCCAGCAGCCGCCAGATCAGCGGCCACATCCGCCGGTAGGCCTCTAGGACGCTGATGCGCCGACCCAGATAGGTCTCGGAGACGGCAAAGGCCAGGGCTGCCTCGCTCAGGGGGAAAAGCAGTATCCAGCCCCCTATGTACAACAGCCCCAGCGGCCCCAGGCCCAGCAGAGCCTGCCAGGGGATCTCTTCGCCGCCGGTTGTCATCACCGTCTGGGCGGCCGCCCACATCCCAATCACATATATGGCCATCAGAAATACCTGCACCACGGCCACAATTTCCATAAAGAGGGTGAAATTGTGCCGGTACAGGCGGATTGCGGTATCCAGAATGTCCGCAATCTCCATTTTCTGGAGCAGTGGCACTTGCCCTGACGTAGTGTCAGACATTGTTCGTCCTCACTGACCGTCTGTTGCAGGTCAACTATGTCAACTGTTGTCTGGGCCGTCGGCTAAAGGTTTCCGGATACAAGCCGATATAATCAAGGAACACCATCAGCGCCGGCAGGGGGCGAGAGCATTGCTCACCATAGCAATCGCTGTCATAGGCATCTGGTTGTTCATCGGTGTCCTGGCCGTGGCTGCATGCCTGTGCAGCAGCCAAGCCGACCGGCGCGTCGACCAGCGCACCGGCGAATCCTCGGATGAATTCCCCCGGGCGGTCAATTTTTAGGGTGACCCCGCCGGACTGTGATTGTGGGCGGCCTCTTTTGACTGGGCCACCCTATCCCCGTACTCCAGGCGCGTAAGCTAGTACCACCAATCCCGGTCCCACAATCCTTTGCCCCTGTCGGGCCGCGCTGCGCGCCGCTTGTCCTGTTAAGCTCTTCGCTACCCGAGGTGCTTACACCTTCGCAGCGCGATTGCGGCCGGTTGCGTTCTGGCTCAATTAGAAGTATAGTCTTACAAACATAGTTAGCTCAACTGTGCATGCACCAGCAATTAGTTGCGGAGGCAATAAGACCCCTATGAGTTTCACCACCAGCAAGACGATTGTTGGCATTGCGATTTTGGCAATAGCGCTGACCATAGCCGGATGTTGCCCGAAAGATGGACAGGTGACCTCTGAGCCGCCTCCACGCTCGCAAGCTGACCAGCAGGGCCATCCAGCAGCCGAGGGCACTATTTTGGCAGTGGATCAAGGTAACTTTGAGCAAGAGGTGATCCAGTCCGATATTCCGGTGGTTGTGGACTTCTGGGCAAGCTGGTGTGTGTATTGCCCCATAGTCAAGCTCACTTTGGAGCAGTTGGCGGAAGAATTTGCTGGCAAGCTGAAGTTTGTAAGTGTTGATTGGGACGCAAATCCAAAGTTGGCCAGGCAGTTTCAGGTGATCAACCTGCCCGCGATAGTGATTATCAACAATGGCGAGGAGATCGACCGAGCCATTGGTTTCTGGCCGCCGAAGCAACTGCGCGACAAAATAGTCACGGCTCTTTCCCCCGAGCAGTAGCAATCTCTGCGGGCGCAAATCAGGTGCCACCTGTGACCTACCAGCCGCGAGTCTACAGACAATCTGCTGAAAGTCCCGATCTGGTTGGCTTTGCTGTGGTGGTGGGAGAGACCGATCTGTACATACAGGCTGAGGCGCGGCTGACTGATGAAGCCCTGGAGTCGATCAGGCAGGCCCGCACCCAGATTGAAAGACATATCCAGAACTATCCGCACTTCGCCACCAGTCTCGGGCCTTTGCCGGAGCCGGAGAAGTGCCCCGCGCTGGTCAGAGATATGTACCAGGCCGCCCAGCAGGCCGGCACCGGGCCGATGGCGGCAGTGGCTGGTGCTGTTGCCGCCTATGTCGGGCAGCAACTGCTGGCAAGTAGCAGGCAGGTCATTGTCGAAAACGGTGGTGACATCTTCCTGGCGACGGAAGTTGCTCGGGTGGTGGCGATTGAGTCGGGTTCCTCGAGATTCAGTGGGCAGATTGGTCTGGCTATTCCGGGTGGTGTGCGGCTGGGAGTCTGTACCTCCTCCGGCACCGTGGGCCACTCGGTGAGCAACGGTCGGGCTGATGCGGCCGTGGTGGTCGCCCCGAATACTGCCCTGGCTGACGCGGTGGCCACAGCCACGGCGAATCGGATACAGGGTCCGCAGGACTGCCAGCAGGCCGTCACGTGGGCCACTCAGTTGCCCGGTATTTCGGGAGCGGTCGCTATTTGCGGCGATCAAATGGTGGTGGGCGGTGAAATTGAGATTGTGCCCATCGCCGCGAACAGGAAAACACTCACTCAGGTGGCGCCTGATGAACTGTTGCTTGACAGGGAGCCCGCCGATAGAATAGAATAGACGAGCCTGTGGGGGAGACCCGCGGGCCTATAATAACACGGAAATGTTGGCAACTGGGGGAGCTTGCTTGCTGAGAAAGCGGCCGGGCCGCTGACCCCATGAACCTGATCCGGATAATGCCGGCGAAGGGAAGTGCTCCGCGAAACTACACTTCTCAATCGGTCCTCGGGAGGACCGGTTTCTCCGCTGGCAGACCTAATCTGAGGAGGTCTGCTTTTTATGTCACTGCGTCACATTGATGAAACCCGAGTTACTCGTTTTATCGTCAGAAGCTTTGCTGAAGATTTTGTAGCCGACACGCGCCTGGATGTAGCCGTGGTCGGCGCCGGGCCCTCCGGCATAACCGCGGCGCGGCTGCTGGCCGAGGCTGGTTATCAAGTGGCAGTATTCGAGCGTAACCTGCATGTGGGCGGGGGCATGTGGGGCGGAGGCATGCTCTTTCCGCGCATAGTTATTCAGGATGAGGCCGTGCAGCTCGTCAAGGAAGTCGGGGTCAGTGTCCAGCAGGCAGGCGAGGGTTATCACGTGGCCGATTCAGTCGAATGTGTATCCAAATGCACTGCTGCCGCGGTAGACGCTGGCGCCCATATCTGGGTGGGTATGCTGGTTGAGGACGTAGTGATTGATGAGCACGCTCGGGTCTGTGGGGTGGTACTGAACTGGGATGCGGTGCAGCGCGCCCAGATGCACGTAGACCCGCTGGCGGTCAGCGCACGACTGGTCATTGATGCCACTGGTCATGACGCGGACGTGCTGCGAACCATCGAGCGCAAGATTGCTGGTGCTGAGTTCGATACTCCTACCGGTCAGATAGCCGGCGAGAGTTCGATGAATGCCACTGAAGCTGAAGGCCATATCGTCGAGCTGACTAAGGAAGTCTACCCCGGCGTAATAGTGGCGGGGATGGCCGCCAATGCTGCGGCCGGCGCCCCGCGCATGGGAGCGATATTCGGCGGTATGTTCCTGTCCGGCCAGAAGGCCGCGCAACTGGCTGCCGACCGACTTGCTGACGAATGACACTGCGAGTTGCAAAGCGGCAAGTCGTCTCGCCGCCATCAGAAAAAGGGAAGTGAGAATATGGCATTGGCCCAACAATGTCCCAACTACGAGATCAACATCCAGATGTGTCCGTGTCTGGAGGAATCCTGTCCGCGTCGGGGGATATGTTGTGAGTGCGCCGCGTATCATCGAAACAGCACCCAGTGGCCTGAGACCGCCTGCATGGGCGGGGCCGGGCGCCCTGAAGACACACTTAACCTGCAGGGACTGGTAAGCTCCTGTGACAATCAGTCGCGCAACGCTGAAGCGTGCCTCTGTGAAGCGCAGGATTGCCCCCGACTGGGGCTATGCTGTGAGTGTGTTCGTCACCATTGGATGCCGGAGGGCGGCAAGGTGGCCTGCTTCAGATAATGCACGGAAAGGTAGGTGAGATCCGGATGATAGGGCGACGAGAATACAACCGGCGGGTGCTGGGCATGGCTATGCACGGGCGTCGGCTCAGCCGACGCGACCCGAGCCGTATTGTCGGCAGCATCCTAGTTTGCAATAACTCAAGTTGTCTCGGCGTCTGCCCGCATCCGGGTCGGCGCCGCTGGAGGTGAACTATAGTGGCCAAGACCTACCAGGAAATCAACGATAGAATCCGCGGCGGCGAAGTAGTGGTTGTCACCGCCGAGGAGATGATAGATGTAGTTGACGAGAAGGGGCCAGCCGGGGCTGCCGCGCAGGTGGACGTTGTGACCACGGGGACCTTCGCGCCGATGTGCTCTTCGGGTGCTCTGATTAACTTCGGGCACAGCACACCGCGGATCCGTGCCTCCGAGGGGTGGCTCAATGACGTGCCGGCCTACGGGGGCCTGGCTGCGGTGGACCTGTATATCGGTGCCACCGCGGTCGTCGAAGGCGATCCGCTCAACGCGCAGCATCCCGGCGAATTCCGCTACGGCGGCGGACATGTCATCGAGGAGTTGGTGGCTGGCAAGGATGTCCGGTTACGGGCGAGCGGCTATGGCACAGACTGCTACCCGCGCAGGGAGCTGGATACCTGGATCAATATCCAGGACCTCAACGAATGCACGCTGCTCAATCCTCGCAACTGCTACCAGAATTACAGCGTTGCGGTGAATCTAAACGAGGAGCGTGACATCTACACCTATATGGGCGTGCTCAAGCGCGACCTGGGCAATGCCAACTACTGCTCGGCCGGCCAGCTCAGCCCGCTGCTGAACGATCCCTACTACCGAACCATTGGGATCGGTTCGCGCATATTCCTGGGCGGGGCCGAGGGCTACGTCTTCTGGCCGGGGACCCAGCACAATCCCACCGCAGCCCGCGCCGGCAATGGTGTGCCCAAGGGGGGCGCTGGCACCCTGGCGGTAGTCGGCGATATGAAGCAGATGGACCCGCAGTGGATGGTGGGAGTCAGTATGTACGGATATGGTGTCTCGCTGACGGTTGGTATTGGCACGGCCATTCCCATTCTCGACGAAGAGATGGCGCTGTACACCGCGGTGAAAGACGAAGATATCGTTGCACCGATTGTGGACTACAGTCGGGGCTACCCCTACAACGAGGGCGGCCCGCTGGGTTATGTTGACTACAAACGGTTGCGCAGCGGCAGCATACAGATCAATGGCCGAGAGGTGCCGACTGGTTCACTATCCAGCTACCCCAAGGCACGACAGATCGCCGGGATTCTCAAGGACTGGATCCAGCGTGGGGAGTTTCTGCTCAGCGAGCCAGTCCAGCAGATACCCTCTGCCGACTCGGGAGTCAGCTTCAAACCGCTGCGCGAACGTCCTGTCCAGCCGGAGGTGAGTTAGATGGCAACGCGCCGCGTAGTCTTACGCTACCCGCGTCATCTGATAGATGAACCAGTCGTCTCGCACCTGGTGAAGAACTACGACCTGGAGCTGAACATCCTGCGCGCCAATATTACTCCCGAATCGGAGGGTCTGCTGGTGGTGGGACTGGAGGGCAGCGAAGAGAACCTGCGTCAGGGGCTGGCCTGGACGCGCGACCAGGGTGTGGCCGTCGAGCCGCTGGAACGCGATGTGGTGCGCGACGAAGACCGATGCAACCACTGTGGGGCGTGCCTGACGATCTGCCCCACGGAGGCGCTGTACCGGGAAGTGGCGACGCAGGAGGTACACTTCGACTCGGATCGCTGCGTCGCCTGTGAGCTGTGTGTGCCCGCCTGCCCGCCGCGGGCGATGAAGGTGGAGTTCTAAGGTAGTCGGGCATCAATGTACGCAAAAAAAGACTGGGGCCTGTGTTGCATCAGGCCCCAGTCTGTGCTATTGCTATTCGCAACAGCTTTTCTTTTCCTCTTCGCACTTCTCTTCTTTCTTTTCTTCCGGGCAGCACTCTTCCTGCTTCGGCTCACAGCACTCTTTTTCCTTCTTTGGCTCACAGCATCCACACATATTGGTCACCTCCTTCTTGGGGAAAACGCTGTAGGAAGCTATTCATTCTCTGTCCTACAGGTCCAGTGTTTCACTGTTACTTAGGCACTGGGCCTTCAGTATCTCATCAACCAGCTCGAGCAGCTCGTCAACTGCCTCGTGGGCCAGCCGGTAGTGAACCCGATTGCCCTCTTTGCGCGTTGTCACCAGTCCGCTGGCCCGAAGTGTATTCAAGTGACACGATATGGTAGACTGATTGTTCCCCAGTGCGTCAGCAATATCGCAAACAGCCATCTCGCCGTCGCGCAACAGAGCAATTATGTGAAGTCTAGTGTGGGAGGCGAGCGCCTTGAGAACTTCTACTCTGAGTTTATGAACGCACCTGGTGGCAAGCGTTTGCATAGCTGTAAATATTGACAGATTCCAATATGCCGTTAGAGTCTAACACTATTTGCCTCGTTTGTCAATACTACGCCGCGGGCCACGTAGATCAAGTTCTGAGTCCGCCAGCCACCAGGGGCTTCTTTCTTCGCTATTGGCTCTCCTCCACTGCCTGAGCGGGCTTTGGCTCCGCGCGCTCCAGCACCACGGCGTACTGGTCGTAGTACAGGCTGCAGCGCCAGCCGAACACGTCACAAATCGGGCGAAGGGGAGCATACATATGGCGTTGTCCCCTGGTGTAGCCGGGCGCGGTCCGCAGCATAGGTGCCCTTCGCATGGTAATCACCTTGCTGTTGACAATTGCTTTCTCGCTATCGACCTGGCAAACGAACATCTTCCCCGCACCGTCCGACAGGGCGACTACCCCATCGGCCCAAACACACTCCAAGCCGAGCAAACTGGCTAGATGCCGCACTGGAGCCATGGTCAGGTCTGAGTAGACCAGGAACCAGTTAGCAGCTTCTGGGCCCCAGTTCTTTTCCCCGTTGACAACCGCCTGCCGCCACGCCGGGTAAAAACCCACAAATATATCCGCGACGTGTTGCCGAGTGGGCTCGAGGTCGGTCCATGACCATGTCCGCGTGCGTTCATGGTTCCACAAGTGCGGTTCGCACCACCGCACAGTGATGTCAAGTTCGCCAATGGGGCCCCTCCATGATCCCGCCGGCCATATGGTATAGGGAAACCACCGCGACCCGTCCGACATCATACCATGACCTTGGATGTAGGTATTGACCACCTGCCGCGTTCGACCAGGACCAAACCATATCCGCCTAACATACCACCGGTCGAAGCCGGAGCCTTTTTCCCGGGACATAGTGTGAAGCTTGACAGACAATCGCTTGCCATCAACCCACGAGCGGAAGTCGTGGAGATGCACATGCGTTATTCGGACGTCAGCTCCCTCCCATCCCGGCATGTCTGGGAAGCCCAAGGTTACCATCTGCCCCTTGCCTTCATTCTTGAGCAGGTACTCGCAGCGAACCCTGGTGCTCCCTATATGGACATCAGCACTGATCTTTGCAGAGACCATCCGCACATCGCTGTGTTCGTCGAGCATCTGCACTGCGCCACCAACTACCCCGATTGCGCCGTCGTCTGTGAGCGCAGGTATTACTGCCAGGGCCAGAAGAGACAGGATTAGCATTGTCGTTCTCATTCGCCTACCCCCTTACTATCTGCTTTCCCATGGTTGCCCTTTCATTATACATCGACAACTTGGGCCTGGCAAAGGCCTGGTTCTGGGCGGAGGGCAGGCAGGATTTTGCCCGCGGGCCGCGAAAGGTTACAGGTAACCAGCTTCGGATGAGTTTATGTGGAAGGTGTCTAACAATGAGCCAGCTCAACCTTGGTGTATTCGTCTCCGGCGGCGGGACTAACCTGCAAGCGATTATTGATGCCTGCGCAGGAGGCAGGATTGACGCCACGGTGACGGTGGTCATCAGCGACAAGGCTGATGCGTATGCGCTGGAGCGGGCCCGCAGCCACGACATCCCTGCCTACCACGTGCCCGTCGGCAAAAATGACAGCCCTGAATTCACAGCGGCGGATCGGCGGCATGTTGAACTGCTCCAGAACCACGATGTGGACCTGGTCTGTCTGGCGGGATATATGCGCCTGATCGGGCCCAATATGTTTGCAGCCTATCCGGAGGCGATACTCAACATTCACCCGGCGCTGCTGCCCTCTTTCCCAGGCACGCACGGGCAGGAGGATGCTGCTGACTATGGCGTGAAAGTCGCGGGCTGCACGGTGCATTTTGCCTGGCCGGAGTTTGATACCGGCCCGATTATCATCCAGGCGGCGGTGCCGGTGCTCCCCGGCGACGACGGCGCCAGCCTCGCCGCTCGTATCCTTGCGCAGGAGCATAAGATATACCCGCAGGCGATTCAGTGGTGTGCCGAGGGTCGCCTGCGTATCGAGGGCCGCCGCGTAATTCTGGAAGACGCTCGCCCACCGACTATCATGGAGGCAATAATCAGCCCGGGATTGGAGATCTGAGACAGTCCCGCGGTAGGTACTTCTTGGACAAAGCGCGTAGAGGTACGGTGTATGAGCCTATGAAGTCACTTGATGAGATACTCACCTGTCATCAGGAAGTGGCCGAAACTGTTTGGGGAAGGTTGATCCAACACGGAAATACTCCCCGTTCACAACTGCACCGATGGGGCGCAATTCACGTGGTTTTTTCGCGATCCTCCAACTTCGGTTGTGCTACCAAACTCCTGCTTGATAGTGAGTACTGGGAAGCAGCAGGTGTCCTGACGCGCACGGTATTCGAGGACGCAGGCGTGCTGGCCTACATACGTAGTAGAGGAAGCGATGCTGAAGACTTCGCTAGACTGTTTCTGATTAGTGACGCACAGGATCGGCTTCGAGCCTGGAAAGGGTTCAAGAAGCACAAGATAGTGTCGCGGTACGATACTCCCAAAGCACGGCGGTGTTTGAGGGAAAAGGTCAAAGAGTTCCGTGAGTTCCGAGATGGGCTTTGGCAAGGAGAGCATGACGAGAATGGCCAGCCACTCTTCCAAGACGCCGATAGCTGGAATGGTCTCAGCATTGCCAGTACATTTCGGCAGGCAGGGCGTAGGATGCAGTTTGACTGCTGTTATGCCCGGCTGTGCGAGTTGGTTCATCCCAGTGTCTACGGGGTAACATACGCCTTCCCCGACGAGCTTAGGCTGGACGGACACACCGAACGTATTGATCAGCAGAAGCTATCCCTGTGGATACTGCGTCAACTCATGATAGCCCTTGGTATTCAAATTGAGGCTGCTCAAGCACTAATAGGTGTTACACCGAAAGGTGGAATGCCTGATCTTGAGGCGCTGATGCAGGAAGCTGGATCAGCCGATTGATATGATCATCCCCACATGTGATGTAGTCAGGGAGACGGGTATGAACATTCTAGTAACGGGTGGCGCAGGATTCATTGGTTGTAATTTCGTCCGGTATCTGCTTGAGCATATTCCGGATGCGCGGGTGCGGGTGCTGGACAAGTTCACTTATGCGGGCAGTCGGGAGAATCTGGCCGACGTTGATGCCGACCCCAGGGTCACTATTGTTGAAGGAGATATTTGCGATGTGGATGTAGTGCAGGAGGCGATGGCCGGCGTGAATGTGGTGGTGCACCTGGCGGCGGAGTCGCATGTGGACCGCAGCATCCTGGGGCCGCAGCCGGCAATGCAGACCAACTTTCAGGGTACTTTTGTGCTGCTGGAGGCTGCCCGCCAGACTCAGCCGGATCTGTTTCTGCATGTCTCCACCGATGAGGTTTACGGGCCGGTTAAGACGGGCCAGTTCGACGAAGCGGCGCGGCTGAATCCCCGCAATCCCTACTCAGCCAGCAAGGCCGGCGCCGACCACCTGGCCCAGGCGTACTATGTGACCTACGACGTGCCCGTTATCATCTCGCGCCCGTGTAACAACTACGGCCCCTATCAATATCCCGAGAAGCTGGTGCCGCTGTTCGTCTATAAGGCGCTGCGCGACGAGCCGTTGCCGGTCTACGGCGATGGCCGGCAGCGGCGCGACTGGCTGCATGTGACCGACTACTGTCGGGCGATGCACACATTGCTGGAGAAGGGCCAGGTCGGAGAGGTGTATAACATTCTCGCCGGCAGCGAGCGCGAGAATCTGGAGACGATTCGAGTGATACTGGACGAGCTGGGCAAGCCCGCCAGCCTCATCAAGCATGTAACGGATCGTCCCGGTCACGATGTTCGGTATGCTATGAGTGGCCAGAAAATGGCTGAACTGGGCTGGCAGCCACAGATTCAGTGGGAAGAGGGCCTGCGCAGAACGGTGCGCTGGTTTGCCGACCATCAGGACTGGCTGGAACGTAGCCTGGCCCGCAGCCGGGAATACTTTGAGACATGGTACAAGGAACGCAGATAGGGCCTGGCAGCAAGAACAACAGGCGGCCCAGCGATTAGCCAGCAGTTGAGGCCAGCTTATTGGCAGCCTGGCGCACGTCGGCCAGCAGCAGGCCCAGGGTCACTTCCGGTGCAGCCAGGCAGGCCAGGAGCTGCTCGGCGCCGGCGGTAACCACAATCAGATGACCAGTCTCGGCGCGAGCGTACAGCTCTTCGATGGTGCCCTGTCCGAATTCTCGAGCGCTGCGGGCTGCGCGGGTGAGAAGGTCAGCCGCCAGCGCCCCCAGCATATCCTCGGAGACCTGCGGGCCGGTATCCGCGGCAACGGGGAAGCCGTCGGGGGTCACCACCATCGCCGCGGTGACGTCGGGGTTGTCCCGGCGCAGCGTACGGAGTATATCATCAGGTGTTCCAGATTCAGTTACCACCTTGTCGCCTCCTCAAAAGAACAGTAGACTTACAGACAACTGCGGTTAAGTTCGCTGCCCGGCACCAGGATTCCTTCGGGACTTGTGCTTGCTAAATGTTGGAGTGGGATTGGGAGTAGGCAATTGCTGTGACTGCCCAGAGCTACCGAAAAGAGGCCTCGTTCTTTGAGCATCTGGATGAGCTGCGTATGCGCATCCTGCGGATGCTTATCTATGTGGCGGTTGGCACCGCGTTGGCTTGGACCATCCGCAGTCCGCTGCTTGAAGTCCTGCGGCTGCCGGCGGAGATCGGCGCGCAGCAGGCGGGTATTGAGGAGCTGCCCTTCCGCATCTTCGAGCCGGCCGCCGGGTTCATACTGATGATGCAGATCGCGCTGGTGGCTGGCCTCATCCTCGCCGCGCCGCTGATCTTTATGGAGATGTGGCTATTCATCAAGCCGGCCCTCGAGCCCCACGAGAAGCGTTATGTCTTCTGGCTGCTGCCAGCGGCAACCATTCTTTTTGGCGGGGGAGTTGTGTTCTGCTATCTTATCTCGCCGCGCGCCTTCGCGTTCTTCTTCCACATCAATCAGAGCATGGGCGTGGAGGTGGAGCTGACCCTCCAGCCCTATCTGTATTTCCTGCTGCGACTGCTGCTGGTCTTCGGGCTGGCTTTTGAGCTGCCGCTGGTGCTGATGTTTCTGGGTGTGGTTGGCATCGTGCGAGCAACCGGCCTGCTCACATGGTGGCGCTATGCCCTGGTTGCTATATTCATCGTTGCGGCCGTGGCTACACCCACCACCGACCCGGTGACAATGCTGTTTATGGCCGGGCCCCTGGTGTTGCTGTATGTGCTCAGCATTGGTCTGGTGCGTCTGGTCGAAAAGCGCCCTCACCTCTCCGACGGCGAAGATGAGCTGCTCCCCCCGCCCTATGATGAGCTGATCGATGACCCCGAAGGTGAGGAGCAGTGAGCGAGCAGTCTCCCATCGAGGCATTCCTGGATGAGCTGACCACAGGTGCAGATTACCAGGACCAGATCCAGCATCTTCAGGTGATTCCCCCGCAGCCGGCGCGTTACGATGAACTGGATGTACAACTAAGCCCGCAGGTGGAGACTATTCTGGATAATCTGGGCCTGGATAGGCTCTATCGTCACCAGGTCCGGGCCATCGAGCAGGTATTTGCCGGCAAAAATGTGGTCATTGCCGCGGGTACGGCCAGCGGAAAGACACTGTGTTACACAGTGCCACTGGCCCAGGCAATATACGAAGACCCAACCACTCGAGCAATCCTGGTCTATCCGACCAAGGCGCTGGCGCAGGATCAACTGGGCAAGCTGAGCGATTTTGGCGCCGGGGAGGTGTTTACCGCTAACACCTACGACGGCGACACCCCCCAGAGCCAGCGCCGGCGCATCCGCCAGTATTCGCAAGTCATTCTCACCAACCCCGATATGCTGCATATGGCCGTCTGCCCGTATCATCAGTCGTGGGCCGACTTCTTTGAGCACCTTAAGTATGTCGTGCTCGATGAGGTGCATACCTACCGGGGCGTGTTCGGCTCGCACACGGCCAATGTGCTGCGCCGACTGCGGCGGATTGCCCAATACCACGGTGCAGAGCCGCAGTTCATCTGCTCGTCGGCGACTGTGGGCAATCCCGGCGAGCACTGCCGACGGCTGGTGGGGGCAGATTTTGAGGTGATCAGCGAAGACACCTCGGCGCGGGGACGGCGTTTTTTCGTCTTCTGGAATCCGCCGCTGCTCGAACCTGACTCAGGTCGGCGGCGCAGCGGCAGTGTGGAGGCTGCTAAGCTAACCGTGGCGCTGGCCGGCCGCGGCATTCGCACGCTCACCTTCACCCAGGCCCGCCAGCATGCCGAGCTTATTCTCCAGTACATGCGCGAGCTGGCTGGCGATGAGAGGCTCAGCGAGCGCCTGATGGCTTATCGGGGAGGGTACTTACCTGAGCAGCGGCGCCAGATCGAGCAGCAACTCTTTTCCGGTGACTTGCTGGCGGTGGCGGCTACCAGTGCCCTGGAGCTAGGCGTGGACATCGGTGGCTTGGACGCGGTGGTGATGACCGGTTATCCGGGCAGTATCTCCTCGGCCTGGCAACAGGTCGGGCGGGCTGGCCGGGGGCAGCATGATTCGCTTGCCGTGCTGGTGGCGCTGCCCGGCGGTATTGACCAGTATGTCATTGAGCATCCCGAGTATCTGCTGGACGCTGCTCAGGAGCGAGTGTTGATCAATCCCGATAACCGCTTCATTCTGGGACAGCATCTGCTGTGCGCAGCTTACGAGTTGTCGCTGGCTGAAGATGACGAGGATTTCTTCGGCCCTCAGATGCCTGCAATTCTGCAGACATTGGAGAAGCACAACTATCTGCGCAAGCGCCGCCGCTGGCACTGGTCCGGCGATGTAGATATCTATCCACCGGCCGAGGTCAATATCCGCAGCAGTGCCGGTGGCGAGTTTGAGATTATTGATGCCAGTTGTGATGAGCTGCTGGGCACGATTGACGAACATTCGGTCTACTGGATAACCTATCCCGGCGCGGTCTACCTGCACCAGGGAGAGGACTACCTGGTTACTGACCTGGATATAGAAGAGTACCGCATCACCGTGGAGCCGACTGATGTTGAATATTACACTCAGACTCTGGAGATGTCGGACGTGGATGTCATTGAGGCTTATGACAGGCGAGAGCTGGCTGGCTGCGGCCAGATAGGCCTCGGCGAGGTCAATGTCCACAACCAGGTCGTGGGGTATCGCAAGTTCAACCGGGAAAGCGGCCAGCAATGTGGAAGCGAAAAGCTGAATTTACCGGCGCAGGACTACGAGACAGTAGGAGTATGGCTGACCCTCAGCGAGGCGGCGGCGCAGATGCTGGCCGCGCACAAGTGCCACCCCATGGGTAGCCTGCACGCTCTGGAGCACGCGCTCGTGGCGCTGCTACCCTTGTTTGCGCTGTGTGAGGCCCACGATATTGGGGGGGTTTCGTATTTTTATCACAAAGCACTGGACGGCGGGGGAGTTTTCATCTATGACGGATATCCGGGGGGGGTGGGTATCTGCGAGGAGGCCTACTACCGGGCCGAGGAAGTGTTGGGTGCGGTCTATGAACGGATAACAAACTGCTCGTGTGAAGCCGGCTGTCCGGGCTGCGTGCAGTCGCCCAGTTGCGGCGATGACAATCAACCGTTGGACAAGACGGGCGCAGCACTGCTGGCTCAGTTGTGGGCAACAGGAAGGACTGAGCCGGCCACTTCGGGAAATAAACCGCAGAATGGCAATTGACTTACACATTCATTCAACTTTTTCCGATGGCACGCTGACGCCGCAGCAGATAGTGCAAGTGGCCCTGGATAAGCAACTGACAGCGATTGCCATTAGTGACCATGATAGCATATCAGGGGTTGTGCCCGCGCAGCAGGCGGCTGCTGACACTGAATTGCAGGTATTGCCCGCCGTTGAGATAAGTACCACGGTAGACAGCCGGGACGTACATATCCTGGGCTACTTCATTGACCTACAGCACGTCGGATTGCGGGAGAAGTTGCAGGCGATTCGCGACGCCCGCCACCAGCGGGCACGCCAGATTGCTGATGAGCTGGAGAAGCTGGGGATTGTCATTGACTTTGAAAAGCTGCTGGAAGAGGCTGGCCCTGACAGCATTGGCCGGCCCCATATCGCCCGGCGATTAGCCAGAGAGGGCCACGTGGCTGATTCCCGGCAGGCCTTTGCTCGGTATCTGCGCCGGGGCGGCTCAGCTTACGTGGAGCGCTACCAGCTTGCTCCCGGCGAGGCTGTAGAGTTGGTAATTAGCGCTGGCGGGATACCCGTGCTGGCCCACCCGGTACTGGATGGCGCTGAGCAACATGTTGACAGCTTGATAGACTGCGGCTTGCAGGGCATAGAGGCGTATCATATTATTCACAGCCCGGCGCAGACCCGTCGTTATATCGTGATGGCCCAGGAGAATGATCTGCTGATCACCGGAGGCAGCGACTCGCATGGGCCAGAGGGGCCGATACCAGTGGAGATCGGTGCGGTTGAGGTGCCTGACGAGTGCGCCGAGCATCTGTTGGACTGGGCAAGTCAGCATCAGATCGCCAAGGCAAAAGTAGGTGAGGCAGATGGAAACAGCAGTGACTGAGATAGACCGCGAGCCGCCGGTGACAGTGCTTGCTATTCGCGGAGAGGTGGACGCTGGCGCTGAGGGCCTGGAGCGGCTGAGTCGTCTGCTGGATAGCTTGATAGACGAGGACGTCCGCTACCTAGTGGTGGATCTTTCCGGCGCAGAATTCCTGATATCTCGGGCTCTGGGCCAGCTTCTGACTACTGCCGTACGCCTGCGCAGCCGGGGCGGCGATATGGCCATCGCTGGCGCCACTGGTTCGGTGGCCGCTTCTACTCTGACGACAGGTGTAGCCGCGATGGTGCCGATTCTGGAGAATGTGGAGGCCGCCGCCGAGGCGCTCACCATACCGTAGGAGCGACATTCCTGTCGCGACTCACGAATGTTCTGGGTCAGGTCAACGCTTCGGCGAGCCAATTAGTCAGCCAGGCCACTGTCCCCGCTACCAAAGGCAATCCCACGACTGCTCCCAGCGCCCACTGCGGCTGCGCCAGCAGCTCCCAGTCCAGTTGCCACGTGCTCAGTGCTGCGGTCCACTCGGCAGCGTACGGCTGGATAATCAGTATCGTGGCTGCCCCCAGGCTGACCGCCGCCGCTATTGGCCCCAGGCTGTCCAGCAGCCATCGCCGCCGCCACTTGCAGAGAATCTCGGCCTCCTGCACCTGTGCCATAATTCTGTGCACCAGCGCTTCGTCCGCACTCAGCGATTCACCAGCCAGGAGCTGATCCAGCGCGCGCAGTTGCGCCAGGTGCTCCCGGCACGGCTGACAGACGGCCAGATGTGCCTGCAAGCGCGTGCGGCGCTCGCCCCGGGTGAAGCCTGCACTGTAGCCAGCCAGTTGTGCGTGCGCCTGCCGGCAGTTCACAGAAGCCCTCTTTCCTGGGCGAGTTCTCGCAGTCGCTGCCGACCGCGAGACAGCCACGCCTTAACCGTCCCGGTCGGCGCGCGCACTGCCCGGGCAATCTCGGCCACGGACAGTTCCTGCAGATAGAACAGGGCCAGCGCGATGCGCTGCTTTTCCGGCAGTTCCTGCAGTAGACCCACGATTGGCCCAGCCTGTTCGCCAACCTCGGGAGACACCGGCTGAACTGCTTCCAGCATTCCTTGCTTTTCCCAGCGGGCCTGCCGTCGGCGCCGTGCGCGGAGGTGCCCGCGTGCCTCGTTGACCGCTATGCGGTACAGCCACGTGCCGAACGTGGACTTCCCCCGGAAGCGAGGGAGTTGCTGGTACGCCTTGATGAATGTCTCCTGCGCCACGTCCTGGGCGCCGTCGGCATCGGAGACGATGCGCCAGACCACGTTCAACACACGGTTCCTGTACTGCCGCACCAGGACTTCGAAGGCGTGATGGTCGCCCTGCCGGGCGAGTGCCACCAGCGCCGTTTCACTGATGGTGATCGCCTGGTCAGTGAAGCTGGCCAGTAGCCGATTAGCAAAGACGAGATCCATTGCCATTGCGAGCCATCTACCCTAGCATTGCTAGCAGCGGCAGCAGCTTGCCGAGGTCCAACTGGCCCAACAGGCCGACGGCGATGACCTGCTGGGGGGCTGCCACGACCAGGACCAGGCCACGCGGCGGCTCCGGACTGCCGTCTGCGGAGATGGGAGTGGGCAGTTGGAATAGCGCAATTGACCCATCCCCCTGGCCGATACCCAGGCATTGCTTCCAGCCCGCGGCCGTTGCCCGCTGCAGATAGAAGCTGCTCACCTTGGACACGTTGACCTCGCCGCTACGGGGCGCCTGGATCGCCAGAGCTACCCCTTTGAGGTTGCCCAGCACTTCCCTCAGCAGCACCTGCCTCAGCACCTGCCGGGCTTCTGGCGTCATCTTCTCCAGCATCTTGCCCAGGTTGCCGAGAGGCTCCGGCATACTTTCCTTGCCCTGGAGCAGTTGCTCCAGCAGTGGCGTCAGCATACTCAACATACCAGCGTCCAGCTCCACCATTATGGGACAGGCGAAGCCCGGGTAAGACAGGCCCTTCACAGTCGCGAGGTCCTCCGGCTTCTCGAGCTTAAGAGCCTGGGCAACTGCCCCCCCGGCGTGCGCCTCGCTGCCCGGGGCGGCTACCACGACACATAGCGGCAGCACCACCAGCATTATTACCACGGCTGCGGTCAACTTACTATTCATGGTTGTCATCTCCCTGACTGTTTGTGGATTAGATGCCGCACGAGCGTGATTTGGTTGCACTCGCTATGATACTTCTTCGCGCCGCTGACTGCAACCTTTGATCCGGAGGGTGGCATCTAAGCTATCGAACGAAAAGACACGACCACTGCGTAAGATAGGAGGCAGGACTCAATGGAAGGAATAGCTGTCATGGGCGTATTAGTGATTGTCGTTGGCATTCCGGTTCTGGCCGTTTTTGGGATGGCTGCTTACTCAAGGTGGCTCCATCACCGTCAGTTGCAGCTTATTCTGGAAGAGCGCAAACTGCTGATTGAAAAAGGGGTGACCGACCTGCCACCGCTGGAACTGCCCGAAAGGCCCGCGGCACGAATCGCAGGCGGTCTGTTCGCTCTGGGTAGAGGTCGGCTGCGCAACCTCAAGGCGGGCATCGTGCTGTTGTTCGTTGCCGGGGCATTCGCCATCGCGCCTTTCGGAGGGCCACAGTCCGAGAGTGCGGGCCTATCTGTCATCCTGGCCGCCGTTGGACTGGCGCTACTTCTGATACACTTTATCACCGTGCGTTACGAAAACCGGGAGAGGCCGAAGCACGAGCTGTCGGCGCAGGAGAACGCGTCTGTCATTGAGGTAGACATAGAGGAGTAGGCAGTAGCTGCCAGGGTCCTGGAGAAACCCATGCTCCAGCGTGCGCTGGAGCATGGATAGTTTGTGCTTGGTGCGCAACTACTGAAGTAATCGCCTACTTCCCGAAAGAGATGCGTCCCACCGCATCATCGCAGTTCCCCCAGCCAGCAGGTACGGTACCGAAGATAGCTCCGCGGTCTGGCCGTCGTAGGTCACTGTAGTGCTGACTGCGGGAGTCTCATGGCTTGCACCAACGAGCCGGTGGCCCTGTGGAGGGCCACCGGCCCGGTAGGTGTCTATTGCTTGTGCTGATTGAATCAACCCAAGCGTCCGTCTCTCGGCTAGTCGAACATCATCTGCCACTGCAGGCCGATTAGGTCCTTCTTGCGGGTCCTATCACTGCCTCTACGCCTGTAATCGCAATCGGCATCGGTCCACTGCAGGGTGAGTTCGTTGTTCGCGTCTAGCTGCTTGGTCAGACCGAGGTGCACAGCATCGTACTTGGCATCGTCCGTGGGGTTAAACTCCTCCAACTTGACGAAGGCCCACGTCGGATTCTTCGTCAACCGATACTCGAACTGGCCATACCAGCCGTCGACGTTGTCGCCGTGCAGCTTGCCGTCCATATACTCGGCCTGTGCCGCCCAACGCTGGTCAGGTCGCGCCCAGCGCACATACCCCAGCAGCGCGTTGCGGTCCCTGTCCGGAGAATAACTGGTCTTGCCATCCAGCCAACTAACCCCGTACTGCCCCCAGGGCCGCTTCCACTTCAGATCTGCCGATAGGGTCTTGTTGCTATTGCCCTCCACATCCCGGAAGCTACCGTTAGTTAGGCCCAGTATGATCTGAGGCCCGCCGGTGCTCTTGCGATGGCGGACGAACCACACGCCGCGGTCCCACCGACCTGCGTGGTACACTCCGTCCTTCCAGCCCGGCCCGCCAGTTTCGGGGATACGAGTCAGGAAGGCAGCTCGCTCCAGGGACATGCGGTCCGAAGAGTCTTGCGCGCCCTCCAGCCCAAACCAGTTGGGCGCCTGGCCGAGGCGGACTGTCCACTTGTCGCTATAAGCGTAGTCCAGGTAGATGTCCGTCCAGTCAGTGGTCCACTGCGGCCGCGAGCTCGTACTGCCCAGACGTGACCAGGTCACTACGGCCTTGGTTCGCTCGTTGACATCGGCCCGCAGGCTGACATGCAAACGCGGCAGGTAAAACCCGTCATGCTCACCATCGCTGCCCATGTTCGCAGCGCTGGGGCCAGAAGAAGAACCCATATCCCGGTCCTCATAGCGCGTTTGCAAGTACCCGTCAACCGACATCCGGTCGTACCACTTATCGCTGGCGGCAGGAGCTGCCGCGGTGGCACCTGCGGGCGCGGCTGCTACCACTGTAGCAGGTGGCGCTGCCGATGCCGGGCCATGGGCACCAGCCGGACCTGCTGGGCCAGTGGCACCGTGCCGGCCGGCGGGGCCCTGGGGACCAGCGACACCCGTCATTTCGAGGGCAGCCATCAGGCGGCTGATGGCCATCGCGAACTCGTACCGAGTCATGGGCTGATTGCCACGAATGGCCCCGTCGGGATAACCGATCAGTATTCCCGCGTCCACCAGCTCCTTGACAGCGTCGTAGGCCCAGTGATCAGGGGGGACCGTTCCAACGGGGTCACCTCCAGCATAAGCTGGGGCTGCGAGCACTACAACAACTAAACACAACAGTACTCTGTGCTTGGTCATTTATCTTATCCTCTCTTTCATATTATGAAGACTCCAAGGAAGTGATGACAACACGTCTTCACTTCATCCAAGCAAGCCCACAGTCCGACTGGGACGATCCGGTGAGTGTCCTATGTTTCCTCGCACTATTGCCCCTTGTCGGCGTACAACTCGCTTGGCTTCTCAACCGCTGACCAACTACCGGTCAGGCCTTGAGGTACCCTCCCTTCCTGGCCAGTTTGGACAGGCAGTGCGATTGAGTGCTCAGAGGATCGCCGCGCAATGCATCATGTCACGACGAACACTAAACACTATATCATAGTTTCCCCTTTCTGTCAACCTTGTGGTGTAGCACTGGACAGGACTCGTAAATGAACAACGGGAACTCGGTTGCCCGAGTCCCCGTTGTGCTTAGTTGCTCTTGGCCAACTAAGGTGCTGCTATCCTCCGTTAGGAGGTAGCAGGCAACAGCAATGGCCAGCTACTCGAAGATCATCTGCCACTGCAGGCCGAAGTTGGCAATGTAAGCGCGGTCATCCCAGTCGCTCAATTCACTGCTACTTATCGCGACATTGTAGCCCCCGTCGCTCAGGGTGTCAGTGGTCGGAACCATCAGCAATCCGCTGTAGCCCATCATTGACGGTTCCCGCCGAAACAACGACAGCACTAACCAGGAGCGTCACTACAACTGCTATCAGGCACATATTAGGCATCGGGCTCATCTACAGAGTGTTGCTCGCCGGATTTGCTGGGCTGTTCCGGCTGAGGTTGGGGCGTCTTTGCTTCTGCCGACGTTGCGTCGGCTTGCTCGCTACTGGCCCCTTCTGTGGGCACAAGTTCTGACAGTTCTTGCTCAGTGGGTTGCAGGTCTGCCATGAGCTTGTCGAGCTTATTCTGCACTGCCTGGATAGATGCAGTTTCGGACGGACAGTTGCACGTTTTCAGATCGTCGGCTAGCTGGAGCAGCTTCTGGGCGCGGTCCAGGTCCGCCAACGCCTGTTTGCGATTTCCCAGACTATGATGCAGTGTCGTCTCGGAGGCAGCGTGGTCGGCCAGTTCAGTGAGGGCTTCTCTGACCTCTTTGCTGGGGCCCCTCAACTTCTCATACTGGTCTCGGGCTCGTTGCTGTTGCTCTTGGAGAAGCTGTATGAGCACGCGGTTCTCACCATGCAGCCACACCAGATAAGCGCAGGCTCCGGCAAGAAGTACCGCCACCAGCATGTACAGTGGGCTGGACACAGCCCGACGACGGCTCCTTGGGGCTGGCTCCGGCTGATCTATATCCAGATTCAGGTCATCAAACTCGTTGCTCACCTGCACCTCCTACCTGTGTTTCCTCTACTAGTTCTCCGTTTGCCCTCCGCTCTCCTCCCCGCTAACTCAGAATTCTGCAAATTACTCGAGTCGCCGCCCTCAACCCTTCTCAGCAGGCCGCATCACCAAAGTGGTGCAATAGGCGTTGTGCACCACCTGCTCAGCGACCGATCCCAGCAACCGGCGTTCAAGCTGGTGCAATGGGGGAGTCCCGAGAAGAATCAGGTCATAGGTCTTGCTGGCCTCGATGATGGCATCAGCGGTCTCTTCACCGACCTGGACTGTGAGGTGACCATAGCCAGTGAGCCCGGCCTCTTCCAACCTCTGGTTGACTTGTGTGCGGGCCTGCCCGACTTGCTGCTGAGAGGCCGCGAAATTTACAAACTCGATCTCAACTCCGGCCTGGCGATGTAGCGGGACGATGACTTGTTCAGCCATCCTGAAATCAATATGGTCCGATACCCAGACCAGAGCGCTATCGAAATGCGTGCCGTCACGAAACTTGGCTACCAGTACATTGCACGGCGCATGAGCCGATACTGCGTCAACTACGCGATCAAACTCTATGTCGGATGCCTCCAGTAGGGGATGGAGAGACTCCGACATTCCCATCACCAGCAGGTTGGCCTGGTGGCCTTCGGCAACATTAATAATACCTTCATGGATATGCTGGCCGACGGCCACGCGCCTGTCGCACTGAATGCCGCGAGTCAGGGCTGCCTCGTAGCCGCGCTGAACCAGGCTCTGAGCCTTGTCAAAAGCATCGGGATCAGCGTCAGCGGTCAGCCCCTCTTCATCGGGAGCAGGCACTACGCTGGTGACCACAAGCCCACCACTGTGTTCTGTGGCTATCAGTGCGGCAATGTGAATAAGTTTGGGAACGTTGGCGGGGTTGGACAGCGCCACTGCCACAGTATACTCAGGCACAGGCGGTCTCCTGATGTGTCACTTTGAAGTTTGGGGCTGAGGCCCTCTGGCTTGCGATGACCGGGTCTGCTCGTGTGGGCCAGCTCCTACGCGTCATAAGAGAGTAGCTGCAATCGCCGGGTTTGTCAAGTCAGTTGGCCGGCGGTGCGCTTGACAGTTTGACCGCACAGACTTATAATGCTCCCGCCTATTGTTCAGTCTTTGGCCGCTGCCGGTGGTGCGGCTTGGATGTCACAATCCTGGCTGGTTTAGTTGGCCGGGGCCGGGTTTACTATCCCGGCCTCGGTTACATCATAGACTGGCGGGTTACGTATTGAATGTACTGCCTGCGACTGTTTTCGGCATACCAAAGGAGAGGCAAGGATGCCAGCTCGGCACAAATATTGGATTGCAACAATCATTCTTCTGTTTGCTGTTAGTTTCCTGATGGGGTTTGCCCCAATCCAATCTCCGGAGGGAGGTGGCTTTACCGTACAGAGCACCTTCCGCTACCCGTTTGCTGAGCCGCTGGTTTCTGATGCAGCCCAGCGCTTTGCCAAGTCCGAGCAGATTCAGAAGCTGCTGGAAGAGGCCGGTGTGGTCACTATGTCGGTGACTCTGCTTGATAACTCCACGCTGGAAGTCGAGACTGCGGCGGTTACCGATGAAGAGGCACAGAAAGACAAACAAGCAGTCACCCAGATTCTGCAGGAGAACTTTGAGGGAGTTGGCCAGCCGCAAACACCACCCTCACAAGCGGGCCAGCAACCCCTGTGGCAGCCGTTTGACAATCTGGCTATTTATCCGCCAAGCCCCCAGATTAAGCTGGGACTGGATCTGCAGGGGGGAGCTCACGTAGTGCTGCGCTGTCTGTCCCAGGCTACCATGCATTTTACTTCACCTGAGGACAAGCCGCTGGTGAGGCTTGACCAGGAGGCCGCCACGGAGGACGAGTCAAACCAGCTCCAGGGCTATCAGCCCGGGGAAACGCGGGCCAGCCTGCGGGAAAAAGTCAAGGCCGTGCTGGTGCGTAAGGGGGTGCCCGCCGATGAGATCACTGTGGAGGTGCCGACACCCGGTCTACTGGTAGTAAGGACGCGAGCAAATGACAAAAGTACTGTCGAGAAGCATCAGGAGATAGTTTACCAATTCCTGCAGAGCAACTATCCGGGGGTGGAGATTAAAAAGAAGGACCCAGAGACTGTCTTTATCGGGAAGAATACCGCCGACAAGGTCAAGAATATTGTAAGCCGGCGTCTGTACGCGATGAGCGATATCCGCGAGCCGGTCATTCAGCAGCAGGGCGACGACCAGATTATCGTCGAGCTACCTGGCGTCAAGGATCCCCAGCGCGTACTGGGTATTCTTCAGAGCACAGCTCAGCTTGAATTTCGACTCATTCCTGCGCGCTACACCCTCGCTGGGGGGGCGGCGGAAGCTGGTGACTACAGCCAGTGGATAGACGAGGCCAGCAATGACGTGGTACCCTGGCAGCAGGTCTATCACAGCTCCGAGCAGGCCTTCACCGGCGCTGATCTGAAGAGCAATGCCCGGCCTCAGCCCGGCCAGGCCATGGACTTTGTGGTTGCCTTTGAGCTGAGGGCTGAGAAATCAACCGCTTTCGGCGACTTCACCCGTCGCAACGTGGGCAGGATAATGGCCATCGTGCTGGATGAGGAGTGCCAGATGGCTCCAGTCATTCGCAGTCCTATCACGGGGGGCCGGGGTGTGATTGAGGGTAGTTTCGACGCGCAGGAGGCCGGCGATATCGCCCTGCTGCTGAATGCTGGTGCCCTGCCGGTGCCTCTGGAGATCGCCGAGAATCGCACCGTCAGCGCCACGCTGGGCCAGGATACCATCAACCGTAGCCTAATCGCTGGTGGTATTGCTTTTGGATTTGTGATTCTGTTTATGATCGGATTCTACCGCCTGCCGGGGATGGTAGCGGGGGTCGCGCTCATCTTGTACGTACTTTTGCTGCTGGCAGTGCTGGTCTTCGTCGGAGCAACTATGACGCTGCCGGGGGTAGCCGGCTTGATCCTGTCAATTGGGTTTGCCGTGGATGCCAATGTTATCATCTATGAGCGGCTGAAAGAGGAATTGTGGTCGGGGCGCACCATGCGCTCGGCTGTCGAGGCGGGATTCAACCGCGCCTGGACGGCCATCCTCGACGCCAATGTGACTACGCTCATTGTGGCAGCAGTGCTGTACTTCTTGGGTACCAGCCTGATTAAGAGTTTCGCGGTGGTGCTGTTTTTGGGAATCTGTGTGTCGCTGTTTACCGCGGTGACGGTGACTCGCTGGATGATCACGATGGTAGGGCGGACCTCATTGGGACAGAATCTGTCCCTTTACGGGGTCAAACCCCGCGCAGAGCAATAGGCTTGGTATTCTCGCCGCTATTTGCTGAGGAGGTTTACTTGACTTGGACTTTTTTCGCCGCAGTAATTTCGACATTATCGGCCGCAGCCGGCTGTGGTTGATTGTCTCGCTGGTCGTGATAGGTGCCGGGCTGATCAGTTGGATTGGCAAGGGCATGAACTACGGCATAGACTTCACCGGGGGCACACTGGTGAACTATGGCTTTGAGCGTTCGCTGACGGATTCGCAGCATTCGGCTGCCACTGTTGTTGCCCAAACTCGGGCTATGCTCGATGAGTATGGATTGAGCAAGTGTCAGATACAGGTCTCCGGTACGACGGAATTGCTTATCCGCACTGCCACCCAGGACGAAGATACCGCTGCCCAGCAGGCTGAGCAAGTAGCTGGAGGGCTCCGGGAGCTTTTCGGCGATCGGGCTGGCACTCCCAAGGTTTTGGGCCGCGATCTGGTTGGCCCGATAGTAGGCAAGCGGCTGCGCAACACCGCACTGCTAGCGCTGATCCTTGGTGCTATTCTGATCCTTATCTACATTGCCATTCGCTATGAGCTGCGCTTCGGAGTCGCTGGGGTTGTGGCCATCGTCCACGACGTGTTAATAGTGGTCGGAGTGATGTCGCTGCTGGGTGCTGAGTTGAATAGCGAGTTCGTGGCGGCGATACTGACGATTATTGGTTATTCAATAAATGACTCCGTGGTGATCTTCGACCGCATCAGGGAGAATATGCGGCTGTATCGGGGCGGCCTATTTGCCGAGATTGCTAACACCAGCCTGCTGCAGACAATGACCCGTTCGATCAACACTACTGTCACAACATTGTTTGCTCTGATTGCTCTATTCTTCTTTGGTGGGCCGGCCATCCACGCATTCTCGCTGGCGTTGATTGTTGGGATTGCCAGCGGCGCATACTCTTCCATATTCATTGCCAGCCCCATTGTGGTAGCGTGGGAGCGTGACGAGGTCACTGCCAGGCAGCGCCGCCGGCGACCCGCCTACGTCGGCGCAACCGCCAGCGAGGGAGGTGGCGGCCCGAAGCAGATCACAGAGAAAAAGAGCGAACCAGAGAAGGTAAGCAGCGAAGATGCTATCCAGCAGGCTAAAGAGGACGCCCAGGAGGAAAAGCGCGAAGAGCGGCGCGAGCGCCGCAAACGCCGCCACGACAGGAGCAGTAGACGCCGCTTCTAGACTGGTTTGGCTATATCGAGCTGTGAACTGCTCAGTGATAGCCTCGGATTGCCCTGTGGGGAACCGAAAGGTGCTTTCTACTCGTTTCCCTCTGTTGAGCATACCGGCCTGACCTCCGAACAGTTCGCCAGGGCATTGCTGTTTGAAGAGGCGGTGGCAGTAGTTCCTGGCACTGCCTTTGGCGCCAGTGGTCAGGGCTACTTACGATGCACCTACGCCACCGGCCTGGAGCAACTGAAAGAGGCACTTGTTCGCATAGAGCGTTTCCTGAAGAAGCTGGCAAGAGGAAAAGTCGTAGCTCCGGCAGCCCCGGCGGCATCTTGCTGAGGTGAACTATTGCGGCTATGATTGCATTCCAATCTGTAACAGTTGGGTCTAATAACTCCCGGCCGGCCTCGTCAACTTCCTGGATAGTAATGGCAGCGGGCGCTGTGCTATCGGCTGTTCTGCTATTTGTCAGTTTTCCTCCTGCCGAGATGGCTGCTGTGGCCTGGATAGCCTTAATCCCGCTTTTCTACGTTCTGGGCCAGGTACGCAGGCCCTGGCAGGGCGGCGTGGTCGGCCTCATCTACGGAATGGTCTTTTTCGGGCTGTTCTTCTACTATATCTCGCAGTACGGAGTTCTGCCCCTGGTTCTGCTGGCTCTCTTCCAGGGATTCTTCTTTGCAGTGTTCGGCTGGTTGGCAGTCTATTTGCGGGCCGTGAGGTCCCTGCTGCTACGCGCGGCGGCGCTGGCTGCTGCCTGGGTTCTGGTCGAGTATATCCGCAGCCACATAGGGGCGCTGGCCGTCAACTTTGGCGATATAGCCTACAGCCAATACGAGATGCTGTTGCTACTGCAGATTGCCAGCGTTCTGGGTTCTGGTGCCGTCACGCTGGTCATAGTCTTTGCCAATGCTCTGATCGCCTCCATATTTGTCCAGACCCATCTGGCAAAGCTTGAGGCCAGACAGTCGGCTCATCCCCAGATGGCCAAACCCGTGTTCATAGGACTGGCCCTGGTGTTTGGAGTTATCCTGAGCGGGGCGGTGGTCATTCAAAGCGGATCATTTGTCACTCCCTCTGTCAGAGAAATCGCCGCCGGCAAACCGCTAAGTACCATTGTGATGCAGGCTAACGTGGCGATACAGCATCCCACTACCCAGGAGGATGCCGAGCGGTGCCGACTGGCCTACGTCAATATGACGTCCAAGTCTGCTGACCGCATACTGGCTGATCTGATTGTCTGGCCCGAGACTTCCCTGCCGGTGGCGCTCAACGAATCACCCGAGTACCTTGACGAAGTCAAGCAGGTCGCGAAGGAGACAGGCGCCCACCTGCTGGTGGGCGCCCTGGAGGCGGCTGGCGGCCAGGTGCATAATTCTGCCTATCTTTTTTCCGGTGAGGGCAAACTTATCGATATCTATCGCAAGGTTGATCTGGTCATGTTCGGGGAATACGTCCCGAACCTGGGTCCCCTCAACCGGTTGGTTGGCCGCTATCCGATCCGCTCGCAAAACATCGTGCCGGGAGCCAAGCGTAATCTGCTCCGGGTATACGACGAAGTTCCGCTGGGCACTCTGATCTGTTGGGAGGCAATCTTCGCGGGGCCTAACCGCGAGTTGTGTCGCAAGGGCGCCCAGGTTCTGGTCGCCATAACCAGTGACTCGTGGGCGGCTTACAGCCCGGAATTGCGCCAGCACGGGGCCATCGCTTCAGTACGCGCCGTCGAAAGTCGTCGCTATGTGGTGCGGGCCGCCACTATGGGTCCCTCGGCCATAATCAACCCCTATGGGCGGCGCATCGCCGAGGTCGCCGCGGGCGAAGAAGGCCTGACAGTTGCCAAAGTCTATCCTCTGAGCAGGTTGTCAATCTACCACCGCATCGGCGACCTGCCCCTGCTGCTCATCTGTGTCATTCTCTGGGGGGCAGCGATGTTTGTGCAGCGCCAACCATAGCCACAAGCTGTGGGCGGCTACTTGCTTGGCGCAGATGCTGTTAACTCATAAAATCATCATATAGCGCCAGTGGTCTGCTCATTGCCTCGTCGAGGCCTGTAACCGCTAACCTGACCCGCTGTTGCCCCGATATGAAGGTCCCAGCCGCTGTTGCCTTGAATTCTGTTTGGGCCTGTTGGTAGGTAGCCATCCGGGGGCCTATCATGTCAGCAAAGCTCAACCCAATAGGGAACCGACATTTCCACATCCTCATTGCTGTCTGTGGGCTGATGTTGGTAGCGGGGCTCATTACGGCTTGGCGCGCGCCGCGGCTGGGAGCGTATGATCCGGCCAATTATGTGGAGGTAGCCCGCAATCTGCTGGCTGGACGGGGCCTGACCAGCGAGGTGGTGGGCAATTTCTATCGCCGCTACCAGTCGGTCCAGCATGCCGAGGACCGCCGTCCCTCGGCATGGTCACTGGTATTGGCCGGCAGTATGGCGGTGTTTGGACAAAGTGAATTTGCAGCAACCTTGCCCAACCTGCTGTTAGGTCTGTTGCTTGCTCCTGTTCTGGTGTATCTGCTGGTTCAGCAGTTAAGACTTCCCTCCGCAGTTTGCCTGGCGGCCGGGATTCTGTTCGTTGCCTGGCCTTACTGGCTCAAAGAGTCGCTGGACGCCGGAGCCGATGTCCTCTTCACGAGCCTGTTGCTGCTAGCATTATTAGCAGCCCTCTGTGCTGGTGAGCGCAAGGGGGCAATACTGCTGGCCGGGGCTGCTGTCGGTCTGGCCTGTACCATCAAGCCTGCCGGGCTACTGTTGGTGGCTCCCCTGGCGGCCTACTACTGGCTGGATCAAGCCGGGTTGAGCACCCGACGGCGTCTTCTGCATTTGATCGGATTCGCTGTCATCGTCCTGCTGTTTGCCTCGCCGATGCTGATACGCAATCATCTGACTTTTGGCAATCCTGTCTATTCGACAAACATTCATACCGCGGGGCACATCAGGACGGATGCTTCCGGCCAGGGGCTGCTACACGTTTACTGGGGCGAGCCGCTCCCCTCACTGGGCGGCTGGCTCAGTCAAGCAGGCCTGCCAGGGGCTGCTGCGACGGTTATTGGCCAACTAGGCCGCGCTCTGGCCCTACTGTTCGGGGGCGTTGGCCTGTTCTTTGTGGTTCCCTGTGTGATTGTCATATTGGGTGTGGGTCATCACCGCCGGGTCAGAAATCTGTGGGTTTTTGCAGGTCTGCTCATATTGGAGCTGGGGCTGAGTTGGATCGTCCTGCCTCGTTATCTGCTGGCGGTACTACCGGTGGTGGCAATCAGTGCCGCCGCGGGGGGCATGACAATAGCCCGACGGATTTGGGCAATCCGCAGAGATGCTGAGGCGGGTCTGTTAGCTGTCGTGCTGCTGGTAGCCTGTGTGGGTATAGGCGGATACGTCTATTGGCGGGTGAGCCAGCAGTCGGCCAACTCATCGCGGCAGGCTCACATCGAAATGGCGGGTTGGGCGAAGCAGCAATTGCCCGCCCCTAGCGTTATCATGGCACACTACCCGTACCTGGTACGTTTCTACAGTGACCGGCCAGTGGTGCAGATTCCTTTCGATGATGCTGATGCCCTTGAGCGCGTCTGGCGGCATTATGGCGTCGGTGCGGTGGCCGTGCCGACAACCTCGCCCCAGGGTCAATGGGCCCGCGCACTGCCCCGTCGCCAGTTGCTGGAGCTGGCCGCGGCGCACGGCTGGCAGCCTGTATACCGCAATAGTGGGGTCGTCGTACTTGGGCCAGGTCGCTGAGCCCTGTGATCAACTGCCGATCTGTGGCTCCTGATACCAGAAGCTGACAGCGTGGGGGTAGACGGCCGCCAGAAACTGGTTGAGGCGCTGCTGGGCAGGTTCTAGGCCGGGGGTTGGTTCGGTGTCGAGGATGACGATGACTCCGCCGGCTCCGCGTGGGCCGGTAAGTACCTTCCATCCCTGGTAGATCCAGTTACTGGTGGTACCGCCGGGATGGCAGAAGGCGAAGGCAGCCAGCCGATACTGGTCATTCTTGACTACCCGCAGCAGACGGGCGTGGACGGCACCCGGGGTCGGTGAGTCGGCGGGGGCTGGTACCTGGATGGGGTCGTCAGCGACGATCAGCCAGCCCTGGGCAGGAAAGCAGCTTACCGGCGAGTGAACGTCGCGCCAGTCCACCCCGTAGATCAGGGTCACGCTCACCAAACCGTCTGGGCCGGTGTAGAGGCGTTCCAGCATCTGTTCGGCGCCCAGATACTTGCGGATAAACTCGTCAACTTCGCGGTTCTGGCCCTGGTAGTCACCGATCTTCATCGGCAATGTGGCAAAATCGGGTGCGAAGGCGGGCGGCGCGCTGCTCATGATGCGGACGGCTTCCACCGCTGCGGCCGCGGCCAGCAGTATGATCAGGGCTACCAGATGTCTTCGCGCAGTTGCAGACATCCCAGGGTTCTCCCCACGACGAACAGACCGGTCAGGCCGAATAGAAAAACAATAATACCCGAAACGCTGTGAAAAAAGCCTTCAGCAACAGCCGGCCCCACAGTTGTACCTAAAATCACAGTGACGAAGATGCGGGCAGCGTTGGCCAGCAAGGCTACGGGAAAAGCGCACACGAACAACACCAGCTTCTTCCACCGCGGCGCCACCACCAGATAGGCAAACAGGGCAGCCAGCGCAGTCATAGCAATGGTTGATTTTAGTCCGCTGCAGGGAATGGCTACCTCGAAGGTGTAGATCGGCGTGCGGATGAGCGTGCCTTCAATATTGACTATCCCGCCAATCATTGCTACGGCCTGGCCGCCCAGTTGGGCGGAGAGTAGTTGCAGAGGCCCGGCGACCTGCTCGACCAGGATTCGACCCAGGGGCACCATAAATGCCAGGAAGCCGACCGGAAAGATCAGCATCTGTCCCCATGCCCGTCCTCCCAGCCATACCACTAGCCCAAAGATTGTTCCAACCAGAGCAAAGCCCGAGGGAAAATGGACGTCGGCAAAGCTGGCAGCAAGATGCACCACCAGTGAGCCGGCCACAATGACTATTCCCCAATTGAAATCTTCGCGCGGTAGCTGCCACAGCCGCTCGCGCACCCGCCAGATCAGGTAACCGCTGATAATGGGGATCAGAAAGCCGTGCCCGTAGTAGGGGCTTTCCCACCACCGTTCGACCATCCACAGGATATAATGCCCGTAGGCCAGCAGCAGCGCTGCACCTACTGTGATTAGCTGGATGGGAGAAGGAGCCTGGTCGGCGGCCTGCGGGCTTGGCAACGTCCTGGTTTGGTCGGCTGGCAAACTGTCCATTGCTAATCTGCTTGGTCCGTGGTTGAGGAGCTGCGTTTGCGCTTGATCTTGCTCGATGAGCGATAGCGCCAGCGAGTCCAGAAGCCCTCACGGAATAGATAGACTACGGCGCCGACGCCGGCTCCCAGCACCAATATCCCCAGCAGTGTCGCTGCTCCTGCACCGTGCTCGGCCAGGCGATCAGCCACTGTTGCCACAGCTCTATACATCGCCGTCAGGGCCAGTGAGAGACGCTGGATAAATGAAGCCGGCAGTGGCTGGCCGTAGTCCAGACTGCGACGGGCCAATGCTGTGACGATAGCGCTGAGCCCGGCGGCTGCCAGCGCAGTGATAAGGGCGCCGATCACTGCGGATTTAGTTAACTGTTTCCAGTCTATCCGTTTGGATTTGGATTTGCGCCTCACCCGCCGGCTGGCTGACCAGTCAGCACCGCACTCAGGACAAGTCCGTGCGGTTACGGGAATCTCTGCCCCACAATAGCAGGTCCGCGTTTGCTTGCGGCCGCAGACAGGGCATACCCGCATCCCCGGCGCCAGCTCAGCGCCACAATGGTAACATTGTTGCTGGTTTTGCTGACTGTCAGTCTTTGTCGGCAATTTCTACTGCTCCGATGACTGTAGTGTATCTGTGGCGGGCAATTCAGGCGCAGCAGGGGCAACAGGGCCAGCCTGTGGGTTCTTGCGCAGTAGCACCCACGTCCCGTCGCCTATGCGCTCGGCAACCACGAATCCGTAGTATGGTGGGACTTCTCGGGCCACTGCTTGTCGCCACAGTCGAGCCCACTCCTCCGTGCGTTCGGTGACTTGATTGCGGGTAACTGCCGGAGTCAGCAGCATCCATGGCAACTGGCCAACTCGCTGTTGGATCCGCTTCAGGTCGGCACCGGTCTTGGGTAGCCACACCACCGTCATATCATTGTGCCAGGCCAGCAGCCAGGGCTGATCGGTGATGATCGGCGAACCGCCCAGTTCTTGGGCTTGGTCAGCCCAGTCTTGGCTCTGCTGTATCGGAGGTCTGTCCCCGGGACGACGGCGAGTGGTCAGCGCGAATAGTAGTGGGGTGGTATGCAGCAGCATCAGTACGCCAATCCCCACCGCCGTGTAACGCCGTCGCAGCGGACTGGCATAATCTTGAACTAATGGCAGCAAAATCCGAAAGAAAAAGGCAGCGGCGACTACAGTGAGAAGAGGAGCCACCGGATAGAGCAGTCGGGAAGCTGCTGCTACGAACAGTAGTGAGACGATCATCAACACCAACACACCGTAAAGCAGATACCTGAGTCTTTCGAAGTTGGCGGTCCCCAAGGGCACCAGAATGGCAACAATGAACAATGGTGTAGCGTAGACTCCAGCTACTCGCGCTGGCACACTGTAGAGATTGACCACCCCGGCACGGAGCTTCTCATAGATCTCCATGGGGTGGATCAAGGCGTAGGTCACCGGATTGGGGAGCTTTTCCGGCAGCGAGCGATACAGGGTCATGCCGGGATTTGTCCGCGTGTTCATAGTAACCTCGTACCAGCGCCAGGTGAAAAAGGGATTGCCGCTGACCTGGTAAGTTCGGTAACACCACGGAGATATCACTACAGCAAAGACTATAACGACCACTAGGAGCGTGCGAATTCGGGTGTGGTCCTCGGTTGAATAGTACAGGTATATTAGCACCGGGATGAGCGCCACTACCCAGATGTACTTAGTCAGGTAAATGAGACCAATCAGCAGGCCGACAGCGCCGGCCAGAGCTGGCTGTAGGTCGGTGCGCTGGGCATACTGATACAGTACCATGAAAAGTGCAAGCAGCCATAGCGACAGCAAACACACTTCCAGTCCGGAGATAGCATAGTGGAGGATCTCGATATTGGTGAAGTGCAGGGCCGTCGCCAGCCAAGCAGTTCGCCGGTCGAAGATCCAACCGGTCAACACAAACACCAGGGGCACAGTTAGCAGGAAGGGAATTCCACTGCCCAGTGCTGCTGCCCGGTCATTGGTGCCCATGGCTCGCATAATCAGGGAAGTAAACCAGGGATGGATTGGGGGGTAGGTCAAGTCCGGGTGGCGAGCCAGGCTGGCATTGCGAGTCAGACTAATTGGCTTGATAAAGTTGGTGGTAAACCCTTCGCCCTGGGCCAGGTTTTGGGCGACTTGGGCGTAGTCCATGGCGTTTTCATTGGTAAGGCCGTGGAACCGTCCCGCCATGAATATCAAGTAGAGAAATATCAGAACCAGGGCTATGAGGACGTAAGTAAGAATCTGAGGAGCTCGCCTCTCCCACCTTAGGTCTGCTCTCATTGTTAGCGCTCCTGCGGCCTGACTGCTATTGCGAATCGTGGTTGGCTATTGTATAGCCCGAGCCTGCTCTCTACCGCGCTTGGCTGCCGCTCCTGTCCGTCGCAAATGAGGTTCTATTTACTGGTAGCGCTGTGCCTAAGTCGGCCGCAGCCCTGTTGGTTACTGCCGTGCTTCTATGAATAGCTTGATAGCCGTGCGCTCGTTGCCGTCTATAGTTACATCCACAAAGGCGGGGTAGCAGATTAGGTCTATCCCCGAAGGAGCCAGGAAGCCGCGGGCAATCGCCAGGGCCTTAATGGCCTGGTTGAGGGCACCGGCGCCAATGGTCTGCACTTGACAGGAGTCCTCTTCTCTAATCGTGCCAGCTATGGCTCCGGCAACCTTGTTCGGATCAGATTTAGACCCTACTCTGAGCAGGCTCACCGCTACTCCCCCTTTTGTGATGTCTTGTGCCGATGTGAATTGTCGTGATGGCAATGATGCTGTCTATGATTGCTCTGCGATTGTTGCTACTGGCGTACCTATATTGAGTCCAAGACCAATATTTCGTAATGGTCACAATTCCTGCTGCAGTCTGTTGCGGAACATTGCTATTAGTAAGTGATATGTATCCGCGCTATGGTCTCGGCGAGCCCAGTATGGAGATTACATTCTATCACTACACCTGATATTAGACAAGGCCCTGACTTGGGCACCTCAAAGCGCTGGGGGCGGCCTGATACAAACTTCTCAATAATAGTCTGCTTATCAATCCCGATGACTGTATCGTCCGGGCCGGTCATTCCGCAGTCGGTGATGTAGGCTGTGCCCCCGGCCAGGATCTTCTCATCGGCGGTCTGAATGTGGGTGTGAGTACCGATTACAGCGGTTACTCTCCCGTCCAGGAAATAGCCCATAGCCTGCTTCTCAGAGGTGGCTTCGCCATGGAAGTCTACTACGATTAGGTCGCTGGATTCGCTGATCTGCTCAACCTCTAACTCTGCGCACCGGAAGGGACAATCTACTGGCTCCATAAAGACACGGCCCAGTAGATTGATGACGCCCACCTTTACCTCCTCGCTCGTCTGATAGATTGCGCTGCCCCGGCCGGGCGCGCCTGGAGGATAGTTAACGGGACGCAACACCCGCTGCTCATTATCCAACAGTTGTTCAGCCTCTTTTTGTGCCCAGATATGGTTACCGGAAGTCAGGCAGTCGGCCCCGGCATCAAGTAGCTGTGCTGCCGTGTCAGGTGTCAACCCGAAGCCTCCGGCCGCGTTCTCTGCGTTGATGATGGTAAAGGCGATGTCGTATTCGCCAATTAGGCTGGCCAGATTGTCAGTTATCGCGTTGCGACCGATCCGGCCGACGACATCACCGATAAATAATATGTTCAAGCGGTGTGCTCCCAATTAGTGTCAGTCCCCGTTTTTGTAGGTATCTCTATTTGGCGTATTCGATTGCGCGAGTCTCGCGGATGACCGTTACCCGTATCTGTCCGGGATAGTCCATATCCTGTTCAATTTGCGTGGCCACATCGCGGGCCAGCTCCTGGCTGGATGCATCGTCCATCTCGCCGGGCTTGACTAACACCCGAATCTCCCGTCCGGCATGGATGGCGTAAACCTTTTCGACGCCGTCAAAGTCCATTGCTAGAGACTCAAGGCTTTCGAGTCGCTTGATGTAACTTTCCAGAGTTTCGCGCCGAGCGCCGGGGCGAGCGGCAGAGATAGCGTCAGCAGCCTGTACCAACACTGCCTCAATCGACTGCTGTTCAATCTCTCCATGATGGGCGCCGATCGGATTAAGGACCTCTTCGCGTTCGCCATGGGTGCGGGCGATCTCCATACTGATTTGGGCGTGAGTGCCTTCGCGCTCGAAGTCGACGGCCTTGCCAATGTCGTGGAGCAGTCCGGCCCGTCGAGCTATGGCCACTCGCGCACCTATTTCGCTGGCCATAGCCCCGCCCAGGTGGGAGACTTCGATAGAATGTTGCAGGACGTTCTGGCCGAAGCTGGTGCGGAACTGCAGCTTGCCCAGCAGGCGGAGGATCTCAGGATGCGGGCTGGTCACCCCGGTTTCCAGAATGGCATTCTGACCTGCTTCCTGAATGCGTTCGTTAATCGTTTGCCGAGCTTTGTCTACCATCTCCTCGATACGTCCGGGGTGAATCCGCCCGTCCTGGATGAGATTCTCCAGGGCAATTCGGGCTACCTCACGGCGCACCGGATCAAAGCCGCTGAGTACAACCGCTTCGGGCGTGTCATCCACGATCAGATCTACACCGGTCAGTTGCTCAAAGGTACGGATATTACGGCCCTCGCGGCCGATAATGCGGCCTTTCATGTCGTCGCTGGGCAATGGCACTACTGAGACGGTGGTCTCGCTGGTGTGATCTACTGCACAGCGTTGAATAGCCTGACTGACGATATTCTGCGCGGCGCGCTCGGCCTGCTCCTCGCCCCGCTGTTGGCTGTGCTGGATGAGTTGGAGCCGTTCCTGGCGGAGTTCCTCTTTCAGCCTCTGTAACAGTTGGTCGCGAGCTTCTGCCTGGCTAAGCCCGGAGATTTTCTCCAACTGCTCGATCTGTTCGGCGATCATTGCTTCTACATCCGCTTCCTGCCGGGTCACATTCTCTTGCCGAGCTGCCATCTCTTTGTTGAGTTGCTCCAGTTCTACCTGGCGCTTGTCGATTGTGTCTTCGCGCTGCTCCAGCCTCCGCTTGCTTTTGTCCAACTCATTTTGCTGGGCTTCCAGTTCCTGTTCAATCCTCTGGCGGGCCTCGAGTATCTTCTCTTTTGCTGCCACCTGGGCGGCCCGTCGTTCGGTGTCTAACTGGGTTTGGGCTTCGGCGACCTTGCGCTCGGCCTCTTCCTGTACCTGCTGCATCCGCTGGCGCAAAGCGCGGTTGCGAATCAGCAGCACTGTGAACATCACCAGGGCGATGAAAGCTACTAACAGCGTCGTCATTACGTTCATATCTAAAAGGGCCTCCATAGGCATATGGAGCACCTCCGATCGTGGTAGTTGGTAGGTTCGAGTATGACTGATGCGCTAATGCGCATCAAGTACTTGTATCAACGGTAGTTTTGTGCTAGTTGTCAGGGAGTACCTAGTCATCGTCCGGCTGGACTTCTTGCAAAACGTCACGAATCAGATAGGACGGAAACCCCCGACGCTGTAGATAGCTGTACAGCCGACGCCGCCGGGTTGTCGGTTCAAGGTTGGCCAACTTTTTTACATGCTTGGCTGCGGCCTGCTCAGCGCGGCTGTGTTCGTCATAACCAGCCAGTTCCTCGCTGATGACAGCCTCAGCTATCTCGCGATCTACTCCGGCCTGCCTGAGCTTATTGGCTATCGCCCGTTTGCTTAGGTTCTTGCGGCGTCTCAAGCTGCCCACCATCTGTCGTGCAAACTTCTGGTCGTCAATCAACCCATTCTCGCCCAGGGCGGCAATGACTCGCTGGATAGAGTCTTCGGGCAGGTCCTTGCGTCGCAGTCGTATGGCCAGCTCCTGGCAAGTCCGCGCCCGATACTCCAATAGATTGAGGGCCGCTTGCCGGGTTTGACTGTCTTGCTGGGCGGTGGCTATCTGCTCCAGCCGCTGCGGCGTTATGGTTTGGTTGCGCCGCAGGTCAAGCTTGGCAATCACCTCCTCATTGACCTCGGTGGTCAATTCGTCATCCACAAAAATCGAATAGCGCCGCGACCTTTTTGACTTGGGTTTGATGTCGGTAATCCGGGACATTTTGGCGACTGACCACCCGGAGCGTTACTCCTCGTCGTCTGATTCGACTTCTGGCTCTGGCGCGGCAGGAATTTCGAGCAGATTGTGGGCCTCTCTTATCTTGGCTTCCAAGCCGGCGCGCATATCCTCATGCTCCCTGAGAAACTCGACAACCTTATTGCGTCCCTGGCCGATACTTTCGTCCTCGTAGCTGAACCAGCTTCCTGACTTCTCAATCAGTTTCAGCTCCAGGGCCTCATCAATAATGCAGCCTTCCTGTGAGATGCCCTCGCCGTAGATAATGTCGAATTCACAGCGCCGGAAGGGCGGGGCTACCTTGTTCTTGACGATGCGGGCGTTTACCCGTCGGCCCACTGACTCGCTGCCCTCTTTGATGGCCTGGCGCGGGCTTAGCTGCAGGCGCACCGACGACCAGAACTTCAGGGCCCGTCCGCCCGGGGTAGTCTCCGGGCTGCCGAACATTACCCCAATCTTCTCGCGGATCTGATTGATGAAGACGATAAGGGTCCTGGTCTGGGCGACTGAACCGGCGAGCTTGCGCAGGGCCTGGCTCATTAGCCGGGCCTGCAATCCCACGTGGGTGTCGCCCATCTCGCCTTCCAGTTCCGCCCGCGGCACCAGAGCGGCCACTGAATCGATCACCACCACGTCCAGAGCGCCGCTGCGTACCAGTGTATCGCATATCTCCAGAGCCTGCTCCCCGAAGTCAGGCTGGGAGATGAGCAACTCGTCCAGATCCACACCCAGATTCTCAGCATACTCACGAGAAAAAGCATGTTCAGCATCAATGAACGCTGCGGTCCCTCCCAGCTTTTGTGCCTCGGCCAGGATGTGTAGCCCGATGGTGGTTTTCCCTGAACCCTCAGCTCCATATAGCTCCACAACCCGCCCGCGCGGCAGTCCCCCGACTCCCAGAGCGATATCCAGCGACAGACAGCCAGTGGGAATAACCTCAATCCCCATGCGCGTTGGCTCATCACCCAGCCGCATCACTGCCCCTTCGCCAAATTGCTTGCGGATCTGGCTGACCGCCATATTGAGCGCCTTGCTCTTGTCATTGTCCTTATCTGCCACGGTCATCGCACCCCTTCCGACAACTAATTCTCCTACTGACTGCTACTCCGATCTTCTTGTGCTTTCCCTAGCTCGAAGCGGTTTAATTCGGTATAGACGGGGGCCCGCCCGGGCTGCAGGTCGCTGTGCATAAGTACGAAGTGATCTACTGGCATCTGGCCGAGTACGCGGTCGCCCAACTCCTCCAGACTCGCGGTAAGTTCGTCGAAGTTGTAGCCCTTGCGCACCCTCCCCAGCGTCAGGTGAGGTACAAAACCCCGGTTTTCTGGTTCAGCCAGTTTTGCCTCAGTCAGAGCCTGGTCCAGCTCAGTACCCAGGGCAGTAAGTTGCTCGGCCCCGGCGCTGCATCCAACCCATATGATCCGAGGACGGCGGATATTGGGGAACGCGCCAGCTCCCGCCACAGTAACCTGGTGGGCTGGATGCGACTGCGCCACCCTGCACGCCACCTCAGATAGTTGAGACAATTGATCCTCCGACGTATCGCCCAGGAATTTCAGCGTAAAATGCATTCGGTCCGGCCCTACCCAGCCTATTTTCAGACCGGGGCAGTCACATTGTTCTTGGATCTGCTGGGCCTGTTGTTTGATCTCTTCGGGGGTGGGCACCGCGAAGAAAAGCCGCAATTCCTCAGACAATGCCAAGCACCCTCTTCCTGAGCATGTTGAGTGCCATCTGCGAGGTGCGCTGTTTAAACTGGCTGCGCGTGCCGGGCCAGTCAAATTGCTGGCAGATCGTCCCTTGCTCATCGGCCACGGCAATGTAGACACGGCCAACAGGCTTCTGGGACGTGCCCCCGTCGGGGCCGGCAACTCCAGTGACTGCCAGTGCATAATCGGCACCGCTGCCCTGGCGGGCACCTTCGGCCATCGCCTGGGCACATTCTTCGCTAACTGCGCCGTGTTGCTGGATGACTTCGGCGGGCACGCCTAAAAGCTGCTGCTTCAATTCATTACTGTAGGTCACGTAGGCGCCCTGAAAATAGCGGCTGCTACCCGACACATCGGTGATGCGACTGGCAATCAGTCCGCCAGTGCAGCTTTCCGCGACGGCCAGGGTGGCACCGGCGGCTACCAGCACCCGGCCGACTGCCACCTCCATCGTCTCGTCGTCTGTGCCGTAGACGTGCTCGCCCAGCCGCTGGCGGATAGAGTTTTCAAGATCGCCCAGCTTCTTGTTTGCCTCCTGCTGAGACGGTGCCTTGGTGTGCATGCGGATGCGCACCTCCCCTGGAGAGGCGTACAGGGCCAATGCAGGATCGCTCTGATCGGCCAGAATGTCTTCCAGTTGCTGAGCCAGGTCCGATTCACCAATGTCGGTGGTGCGCAGCATCCGCGTGAACAGGGAGCTTTGTTGCTGCTGGGCGAGTTTTTCGCGCAGGTAGGGCATGACGTGGTCGGTCATCATCGGGCGCATCTCGGGCGGAGGGCCGGGTACTGCAATCAGCGTGCAACCCTCGTGTTCGATGAGCAGGCCGGGGGCAGTGCCTGCTGAGTTGCCCAGAAGCTGCCCGCCACGGGGCACCTGGCACTGTCTGAGGTTATTGCTGCTGACCTTTCGGTGGCGCTTAGCGAAGAAGTCGCGCAACTGCTGCTCGGCTGCTGGCACGGTCTGTAGGGCGCGGTTGGTGACCTGGGCGATTGCCTGCCGGGTCAGGTCGTCAGGAGTAGGCCCGAGGCCACCACAGGTGATGACGGCATCACTGCGGCGCATAGCTGCGCCCAGCACCTGGACGATGCGAGCAAGCTCGTCGTCTACTGCGTGGCGCAGATGGACGTCAATCCCGATAGAGGTCAGTAGCCGGGATATGTAAGTGGCATTTGTATCGTCTATTTCGCCAAACAGCAGCTCGGTTCCGATGGAGACGATTTCGGCTTTCAAAGAGTGTCCCAGTCCTCAACTGAAGCCCGCTGATCGCCTGCCGTGTCAGAACCTCAGCTAATGACGACGGTTATCAATCCGGGAGGAGACTTTCCTCGGATTGCCGGTCATCACTGCCTCGTCTGTTGCCCTCAAGCTGATCCAACTGCACCGGTTCAAATGAGAATGCCACCAGGCGGTTGGGATCCTCCGCCGGGATACTGCTTTCCTGGTCTTCCGATGCACAGTCATACGCCATATGGCCGGTCAACTGCATCCGCATTATCATTTCGCGTGGCATATTACAACATCTCTCCTGCCACTCAGTCTTGGCTTGGGGACAACAACAGTGCTGACACGTCA
>JAUVZM010000022.1 GCA_030602615.1 bacterium | reverse complement strand
GAAGCTGCCTGTGGTTGATGAAGAGATGAACCTGCTGGGGCTTATTACCATCAAGGATATTGAGAAGGTCCAGCAGTTTCCCCACGCCTGCAAAGATGATCATGGCCGACTGCGGGTGGCGGCGGCCGTTGGTGTCGGGCTTGACGTCTGGGACAGGGCGGCAGCCCTTGTCGACCGGGAGGTGGACGGGCTGGTGGTAGATACGGCTCATGGCCACTCTGAACGCGTACTACTCACGGTAGAGAAGTTGAAAGAGAAGTGGTCTGACAAAGATGTGATTGCCGGCAACATCGGCACCGCTGAGGGCTGCCGCGACATGATTGCAGCGGGTGCTGACGGAGTGAAGGTGGGCATGGGGCCGGGTTCGATCTGCACGACACGAGTGGTAACTGGGGCCGGGGTCCCGCAGTGGACGGCTATAACGGAGGCCTTCGGAGTCGCTGCAGAAGTTGGTGTGCCGCTGATTGCTGACGGCGGCGTTAAGTTCTCCGGCGATATTACCAAGGCACTGGCAGCCGGAGCAGAATCAGTAATGATCGGCGCACTGTTTGCCGGCACCGAAGAAGGTCCGGGTGAGACGGTGCTGTATCGAGGACGTACCTATAAAGAGTACCGCGGCATGGGTTCACTGGCGGCGATGCAGGTTGGACGCAGTAGCCGGGACCGGTACGGACAGGAGGATATAGTGGCGGAGAAGGTCGTTCCCGAAGGTCTGGAGGGACGGGTGCCGTTCAAGGGGCCACTGTCGGGCGTCGTCCATCAGCTTGTTGGCGGCCTGCGGTCGGGTATGGGCTACTGCGGCGTGCAGAATATCGAAGAGCTGCGCACCAAGACTTCATTTTATCGGATCAGCACAGCGGGCCTGCGCGAGAGCCATCCCCATGACATTACCATCACCGAAGAGGCGCCTAACTACCAGGTTATCGAGTAGATGCTGAGCACTTCGGTGGCGCCCGGCGCGGGTTTCCTGCGATGGCCCCATGGCTGGGGCACCAAAGAAAAGCGCTGAATCAGATGGCAGATATCAAGACTGTCGGGCTCAGCAAGTACTTTGGCGATACCGTTGGCGTTGCCGACATTGATCTGACCGTCGGCGACGGCGAGCTATTTGTGATCACTGGGCCAACCGGCAGTGGTAAGAGCACTATGATTCGCCTGGTCGCCGGGTTGGAGGAGCCCACCGAGGGCGACATCTGGATCGGGGGCCGACCGGTCAGTGAACTGTCCGCTAAAGAGCGGCACGTCGCTCTACTGTTCTCCAACTATGCACTGACCCCGGGTATGACCGTCTTCGAGAATATCGCAGTGCCGCTGCGGTTGCAGCAGATTTCGGCGGAAGAGACCTCTAAGCGGGTGCAGGCCGCTGCCCGGCGGGTCGAGATACACCCGCTGCTGGAACGAGTCACTGCCAGGTTGTCCACTTTGGAGCTATATCGCACTGCTCTGGCGCGGGCTTTCGCCAGTGAACCGGACGTCCTGTTGATGGACGGGCCACTGGCCAACCTGGAGCCAGAAGATCGCTCATCGGCTCTGGAGCAGCTAGGGCAGTGCCAAGGGGAGCTGGGCATTACAGTTCTTTACACCACTGAGGACGAGGCTGAAGCGACGAAAATGGCCGATCGGGTGGCGGTACTCCGGGAGGGACGACTTCAGCAGGTGGGGATGGTCTGTGAGCTGTATGATCGTCCCGCCAACAGCTTTGTGGCCACGTTTATTGGACGTCCTCGCATAAATATGGTCGAGGCCGTTGTTATGACAAGAGCTGACAAAGTCTACCTGGACCTCGGGCCGGTAGACCTGACTATGCCTGAAGATATCGCCACGGCCCTGCGCGACTTTGAGGGTCGGCCCGTGGTAATCGGTGTGCGCCCCGAGGATATATTCGACAAGCGGGCCGCCCCCCCCAAGCCGACCATTTCGAAAGACAGTCTGGAAGTCAATATAGATGAGGTGACTACGCTGGGCGACCAGCGCCTGCTTACGCTTAATACCGGCCAGGATACCTTGAAGGCGCTATTCTCTCCCAGTTCGGCAGCGCCTGTGGGTGCTGGCATCGAAGTGAGCATTGACCTGGCCAAAATCCACCTCTTCGATGCTGAAACGCAGCAGAGGTTACCGGCCCCCGACTAATTCAGAGTTGGCGAGTGGCGGTGCAGGTGGGCAAATGAGTGACTGGTCCCACAAGCCTAGGCTGCTGCTGCATGTTTGCTGCGGTCCGTGCGCGACGGCGGTCATAGAACGGGTTGTCTCGCGCTTTGAGGTTGTCTGCTTCTGGTACAATCCCAACATTGAACCGCCTGCTGAGTACGAACGTCGCCTGGCCAGTGTGCGCACAGTTGCCGAAGTCATGGGTGTGCCGTTGGTCGAAGGGGAGCGGGATACACCGAGCTGGCGGAAGGCTATTGCCGGATGGGAGGATGAACCGGAAGGTGGCCGGCGTTGCCGGATATGTTTTGAATACCGTTTGCGCAGGGCAGCCGAGTATGCCCAAGCGCGGGATATGGACTATCTGGCAACTACTTTGACTGTTAGCCCGCACAAGGATGCCCAGCTAATCAACTCGCTGGGCGAGGACCTAGCGGAAGCAGCCGGCCTCAAGTTCCTGGCCGAAGTCTGGCGTAGAGAATGCGGCTTTCAGCACAGCGTACAGCTTAGCCGTCAGCTTAATCTGTATCGCCAGGACTATTGCGGCTGCAGCTACAGTATGCCATCGTCAGTTGTCTCGTCCCGTGAGGACGGTTTTGAGTAGTCGTTGCTCCGTTGTGCTCGGGGAACCTTGGCAGGCATGATTAACGTTGGAAATAGTGAAAGTCCTTTCCACTAAAGATCAGGGGAGCTTCATGTTGAATACCGTCAAATGTGAGGCGCTGGTGGTAGTAGTTGCCATTTTGCTTGCTTTGTGGCTGATTGGCGGCTGCAAAGAGGCCGTCGAGCCGATACAACCAATGCAGGCGCATTATCACGGACAAGATGAAGAAGCAGGGCAGGAGGCCCGGCGTGAGCCTCCCCCTGCTGCGGAAGAGCCGACGCCACCAGGTCACCAGGAGGGGGGCGTATTTGATCTGGTTGATGACCTGGACGAAGCTCTGGAGCTAGTTGAAAGCTCGGATCGGAAGAAGAGAACAAGAGGCATGAACAGCCTCGGTCAGTTGCTTGCTGTGGGAACGCCGGCGGAGCGTCATGCAGCACTGGAAACTCTGCGCGAGACTCTATTACACGCGAACGATCCCAGCCTGCGGAGCATGGCGGCAGGGGCGCTAAGCCGCAAGTTTGAACAGACCTACCCGCTGCTGCTGCGGGCGTTGAACGACAAAGATACGGACGTGTTGATTAAGGTTCTTGGTATATTGTCGAGGCATGTTGGCAAGCCTAGTCTGGTCCGACGCGTTCGTGAGTTGCTGGATCACCCTGACCATCGAGTGAGCAATGAAGCGGTTTCCGCGTTGGTTGAAATGTATAGTCGCTCCAATAATGTTACAGGGCTGATCAACTTGCTGGGTGTCTACGAGCACGACCTCTCCGCAAAGGCAGCTATTAGGCTGAGCGTTATGGGTCGGGAGACGGTGCCTGAGCTGATTCGCGCGCTCGAGACCAGCCGGGATGCTGATCAGCGTCACGGCGCGGCGCTGTTGCTGGCGATGCTTTGTGGAGGAGCCAGTCCCAGACAGCAGGAATTTGCTGAGCTGGCCTATGCTGAAATAAAACCCGCTTTTCAGAAAGCTCCGCCCTTGCCCGACCGCCGAGCAGTCGAGCCGCTGATTGATGCTCTGCGGCACGATGATTCAGCAAAAGTCAGGGAGATTTCAGCGCAGGGGTTGGGCTACCTGGGTGATGGGCGCGCAGCGCCGGCGCTGGCGGAGGCTCTTACTGAGGATCCCTCGGCGGCGGTGCGCCGACGGGCGGCAGCAGCCCTGATCATAGTTCCAGCCAGCTCGGTGCGCCGGGACCTGGAGAAGGCGGCTCGGAGCGACGAATCGGAGGCCGTACGCCGCTACGCTGCGGAAGCTCTGGGCTGGATTGGCTCCCCCGTGGTTGTCCCTGCCCTCATTGAGATAACTGGAGACGAAGCACCCGAAGTGCGGCGATATGCGGCTGTCCATCTGGGCAGGCTTGCCGAAGAAGGAAAGCTTTCAGAGCAGCTTCACGGCCAGGCCTTGCTCGCTCTGCGCAATCTATTCGATGACGAAAGTTCGGACGTGCGGTGGGCCGCTGTGATGTCGGTTGGTAAGTTGCGTGACAAAGCTGCAGTGAGCCTCCTGGTCGAGGCACTGGATGACCCGGTGCCGATGGTCTCGCACGCTGCGGAACGAGGGCTGCAAAAGCTAGGGATAGCCCAGCGGAAGGCGGAGGAATTCGAAAAGTAGTAGCTCGGGCAATCAAGCGCCAAGCTGCACTTGCGTTGGGCACCGGATCGACTGCAGTAAGCACTATCCCCCGGAAAACTACGGCACTCACCGGGCGGCGCGGTCCACTTGCCCTGTATCCATCGCGTGGCAAATGATGGTGAGCTACATCAATGAGCACATTGGTTACTGCACTGGTCTACTTGGGCACGGCTGTGTTCGTAGTCACCCTCTTCGTGGGCGTGCTGGCTACTCTGGTCGGCTTGCCGGGCACGGTTCTGATCTTACTTGACACTGTTATCTTTTCGGCCTGTCACGGGTTTCAGCGGCCTCCCTGGTGGTTTCTGCTTATTCTCCTGGTTGTTTCGATCCTCGCCGAGACCAGTGACAATTTGCTCAGCGCTCTGGGGGTGAGGGCGGGCGGCGGCAGCACCAGGACCAGTCTGTGGGCTCTGATTGGCGGGGTAGCCGGTGCGATCGTGGGGGCAAGCTTCTCACCCGTTCTCAGCCTTGTGGGTGTGACTGGCGGCCTGGCTGGGGTGGTGTTTGGCGCGGTGCTCCCCCCACTGATACTTGCTGCTGTCGGCGGCTTTTTGGCCAGCTACATTTATGAACTGCGCACCGGCAAACAGCCTGCTGAAGCGCGCAAGGCCGGCTGGGCAGCGCTGGCTGGGCGGCTGGCTGGTGTGCTGTTGAAGGCTGTGCTGGCCTCTGTGATGGTTGGGCTTGTCCTGTCGACGGTCTTCTAGCTGATGTGCCTCGTTCAGGTTCTTATCGAGTTCCCCCAGGACGAACCTTTGCCTGATTTAGGTGTCTAAGTACCTGAACCGAGTAATAATATAGGAATTGCGTGCTGTCTGGGACGCACAGGCAGGTGGATATGTCTGCAGGTAGAGTTCGTCTGCAATCTATACTTGTTTTGCTGGTCATATTGACAGCGATCGTGGCGACTGTTGCCTACGGTGCCGTCTCCGCCGAGGGAGTGCGCAACCGGCTTTCCAGCAAGATCAGAGAGCGGTATAAGGTCAAGAATCTGGTCATAAAGGTTATTCCCTTTCAATCTGACTACTGGACCCAGCGCGGCCGCTTCAAGTCAATCGTCATATCCGCTGACAGGATCGAACGCAAGGGTATCGCCATCCGTAACGCCTACACGAAGGCCTTCGACGTGACGCTGGATATCCGCGAACTTTATGAAGAACTCGACGTCGAGACCAAGTCGCGCAAAAAGACGGTCTTCTCCGGTCGCATCTACAAGGACGATTTGAATAAGCTATTGGTGTTCAAGGAGACACCAATCGAGGACCTCGCCATCGAGTTTGAAGATAACAAACTGGTATGTACCGGGACGTACAGATTTGGCTTCGGTCACAACCTACGCATGGTCGGAAAGCTAAAGGTCGAGGACCACCGGACGGTCCATTTCGTGCCGACGGCAGTGTCGGTCAACGGTATACCTCTGCCGGCTGGGCCATTGCGGGCGTTGCTTAACAAGATCAACCCCCTTATCGACTTCCAGACTATCCCCCTCAAGCCCCGTATAGACACGATAGAGGTCAAGGACGACTATATTCTGGTCAAGGGCTGACCTGCCCTGAGCCTGCTGGGTTGAATGATTGATGCAACTGGATATCTCCGCTGTCGGCATTTAACTAGCATCTAGTATATACTGGGCTGTTTTGACGCAGCTAAGATGGAATCTCCTCGCCTGAGCGAGTGCCTATTTATCGAGTTAGGCGGTGTTCTTGGCGCTGCGAACCAATCCGATTACGCTGCCAGGAGGGAATTGGGGCCCGGGGTGGCGAATAGTATATAAATAGGTATTGGGCAAGGAGGGGAATTCGGTCTGGAGCAAGGTCAGAGGGACACCAGCCAACTGGCCCAGCAGCGTGCGAAGGGCATCCGCACCGCTATTATGATTGCGGTGGTTATTGTCGTGCTCCGGTACTTGCCTGTTACTTCCAATCTTTTCTGCTTTTCATTGCTCGAGAATTATGCCTATGATGTTGCCTTCGGCCTTCGTTCGCCTGCCGTCCCCTCGGATGTTGTCATCATCGCCATAGATGACGAAAGCCTGCGTCCAGAGCGGTTGGGTCGCTTCCCCTGGCCACGGCGGTACTACGCTGATCTGCTCGAGCTGCTATCCGAGGCCAAAGTCGTCGGTTTTGATGTGTTGTTTACCGAGCCTGACCGCAATGACCCGCAAGGCGATGCTCGCTTTGCCCGGGCGGTGCAGAATCACGGTCGAGTAGTGCTGGGTGCCTACCGGCGGATTCGCTCAGAGCAGGGCGCAGATAGCTCCCCGAAGATGCCGGGCTATCGCCCGCCCGCCGGTGGCATCGGTATGCTGCAAGGGATACAACCCTTGAATTTCACTTTACCCATAGCAGCTTTGGCCAAGGCGACAGCGGGTATTGGCTATGTGGACATTGACCCGGATCCTGATGGCGTCTACCGGCGCGTTACCCCGCTGCGGGTCGGGTATGACGGCGTCATATATCCCCATTTCGCCACCGAGATTGCACGGGTCGCCAGCGGCACTGCGCCACAGGAAATTGTCGCCGACTTGCCGGCTGGACAGGTTGCGCTGGCCGGCCACCGAACGTTCGTAGACTCGGCTGGGACGAGTTTGATAAACTACTGCGGACCGACTGGCACGATACCTCGGTACGGCTTTTGGGATGTATTGCAGGGCAATGTTGCCCCGGAGAAGTTCGCCGGGAAGATCGTGCTGATCGGCGCGACTGCGCCCGGGCTTTACGATATTCGAAATGCACCATACCGCGCCAATAATCGCTTCTTTCTTGGCGTGGAGACTAATGCCAATATCGTCAACAGTCTATTGGCGATGCCGCCGCTCAAGGACAACTCGCGAGCGGCTACCTGGCTGGCTGTTGCCCTGCTTCTGGGAATCATATCGGGCTGGATAGTCTGGAGTTACGGGGAAGTGGCCGGCCCGCTCATTGGCGGACTACTTCTGGCTTTCATCGCCTTGCCTTCGTTCCTTGTGGCGTTCTGGGTAGTCAATCAAGTGATTCCCTACGGGGCTATTGTTCTGGCTGTGGCAGTGTCAGTAGGTCTGGGTGTCTACGAACGGCTTGGTGCTGAGCGGCGGATGATTCGCGACCAGTTCTCGGTTTACGTATCTGCGAATGTGCTGGAAATACTGGCCAGACACCCCGAAATCATCCGCGAGGGTCGCCGTCGCGAAATCACAGTACTCTTCGCAGATGTCCGCGACTCAACGGCGCTGTCGGAGAATACGGAACCGGAGGTTTGGCTGGCGCAGCTTAATGAATACATGAACGAGATGACCGAAGCTATCTTTGAATATGATGGCTACTTGGATAAATTCATGGGTGACGGTATAATGGCAATCTGGAACGCTTTCGGTACGGAATCGCATCACTCCGAGCTGGCGGTGCGGGCCGCCTTGGCTATGCTGGAGCGTCTGGAGGTTCTGAATGAGTACTGGCGGGGGGTGGATAACCGAATTCCGTTTCGTATCGGTATCGGGCTGCATACCGGCTCTGCTGTACTGGGTGATGCTGGGTCCCAGCAGCGACGCCAGTACACGGCCATTGGTGACGTTGTCAATACGGCAGCCCGTGTCGAGACAATGAATAAGGAGTTAGGCACCACCTTCATTATCAGCCAGACTACTGCCGACGAGACGGAGGCGCTCTTTAAGTTGCGCGAGATCGGCGAGGTGCCTGTTCGGGGACGTACTCAGCCGATTGGTGTATACGAAGTACTGGGAGAGGAATCAGGTAGTTAGCGTTGAGAGGAGGCGGTCCCCGTGTTCGAGGCGTTGCGCAATATATTTGGCAAGAAAAAGAAGCCCAAAACCGAAGAGGAAATACTGGCAAACGCCTTTGCCGCCGTGAAAAAGGATCAAGAGCGCAAGGCCCGCGTGCGCCGCAAGAAGTACCGCCGGTGGTGGCCCGGGTGGCTGGACAGGCGCGTGGTTATTGGACTTGCTATTGTTCTTTTCGCAATCATTGCTGATGGTGTGCGGCGGGAAGACCAGGAGTTCTATGCTACGGTCACCAAGGTCTACGGCCGCGTATATGTCCAAAGCAGTCCTACGGCAAGGGCTGAGCCGCTGAAGGTGGGCACCAAGCTGGCTGATCGCAATGTGGTGCAGACCGACAGTGGGTCCAATGCTGTTATGGAGTTTCCTGACGGCAGTGTGATCACTGTTGCTCCTGATTCCCGCCTGGTGGTGAAAATGATTGAATACAGCCGAGGAGGCGCCTGGCGGGGACGATCGTTCTTCTTGAGTGTGGGACAGATTTGGGCGCGAGTCTCGCCGCGCTTTGGTGGGCAATCCGAGATGCGTGTCTATACCCCATCATCGGTGGCCGCAGTACGGGGCACAACCTTCTCGGTCTATCAGCCCTCGGCAACTGGTAGCACCAGCATTCGGTGTGCGGCAGGCATGGTTGGAGTTGTCGGCTTTCGGGGTGTTCCCATCGCTGTCCCTGCCAATACCGGGACCAGCATCGGCCTGGGCCAAGCGGCCCGGGATGTCCACAGGTTGTCGAGCAGCGAGTGGCGGTCCTTCAATCAGATGGACTTGACCAAACCGATTCCCCCGGAGTATTGGCTGGAGACATTTGAGTTGACTGTCACCCAGCTACTTGATGCTCCCCTGACTATTCTGGGTATCGGCAAGTGTAGTTGGGGGGTGGGTAGCGCTGACTTCGCGCGCCGCGCTGCCACTTTGGAAGGGCTACGGTATCTTCACCAGCATCTGGCGGGCGATGTTACTTATCCGCAGTACGTAAATCCGGCTACTTTGGCGGAGGTAGGCCTTTCCGGCGAACCCGCCCGCAGAATCCTGTCAGTATTCCACGGAGACGCTCTGGAGCTGTATCGCCCGCTGGCGGGCGGACGGGGCTTCATCATATTTGTGCGCAGCCGTGACAAAGGCCGTACTCCCTACAAACTGACCTCCTACGGTCCCCAGCGCGCCCAGGAAGGTGAAATAAACAGATACTGGTAGTAGGCACACACAGTCAGGTACTGCGTTCAGACCGGGGCAGAGCGGCGGCTGGTGGTGAGTGGTCGCTGGTAATGTAATAGGTCATCTCTTGTCCTGGACCTGATTTTGGGGTGAAACAGATGCTTGACCGGCGATCGGACAGGGAAATACAACACGAGCTTGAGCTGGCCAAGGCCACACGGTTCGGTCAGCTAGCTACTGCCGGCCAGGAGATACTCGAGGGCCTGCGTACTTACGCTCGTCTCGTAGAGTTTTTGGTGGTTATTAGCATTATCGCTATAGTCGCCGCCTTCCTGTGGCCGAACTTCCAGCAGGCTAAGCACGCTGCCTATGTGACTACCTGTCTGATGAAGCTCAACGAACTTGGGCTGGCTATGGAGATGTATCGTATGGATTACGAGCAGTACCCTCCGGCGGAAAGATGGTACGCTGCCTTGGGCAAACATCTGGGGGATTTCGAGGAAGGTGTGGATCCCTACGCGGGAGAAGGGCAGTCCGCTCGCGGTAAAGGCCTGGGGGGTTTCGAGGAAAGGCTGAATCCCCTCAAGTGTCGGCTTGATCACTCAGCGGACCCCACCTCCTATTCCTACGTACCCCGCTCGGTGTTGCCTTGGCGCCAGGGGAACTGGTCGCCCACTGATATTCCCATGCTGGTGGACGAGTCGTACCATCCTACCAAGACGACGATTCTGTGGTATGACGGCCATAAGACCGCGGTGGACAAACTTGACTGGATCAAGATGCGGCGCGAGGAGTATCAGATAAAGCGCGATCCCGAGCATCCGGAGTGGTTCTTCTTTGTGCCTAGCGCGGCGCCAATGTCTGAGCAGGAGGCTCAACCCTAAGCCACTCGTGGGTGTTGACCGCTGATATGGGGCACTTCGGGCGCCGGCTTTTGGTGTGGCCACAGCCGCTTGGGGCAAGATCTCCCGGCAGGCAGCGATCTGTTTACACCTTCGGGAGTGCAGCTATCCTCCAATGACCCCGATTAAGTTGCCCCTCCAGAAGATATCAGGGAGGTTGGTTGGGGTTAACGGGCGAATTTCGCTATGGTCGAGCGGTTGTCCGGTAAGGTGTGTTGAGCAGTTGTTTGCGTTAGTGTGGGCACCGGGAGGTGCTGGCAGAACTTGGCCAGGCCAGTTTCCGATCGAATTGCGTATGTAGTTGATACCTTTCCGTCGCCCGCGGAGAGCGGCGCTGTGCGGCAAATCCCGGCGCTGGAGCGGCAGGGCTTTGTGATCGTGCCCCTGGCCTTGCACCGGGATCGTACCAAGGCCGTATCAGAGGCGAGCAGGCGGCTTGCGGAACGCGTGACCTGCGCTCCGCCGACCTTCTCGCTGCGCTGTGCGGTAAGCCAGCTCATTGCTCTGCTGCGCTACCCCAGCGGCTACCTGCTGGCCCTGCGCCTGGCATTGGGCCGGGTCTTTAGCTATCCCCGGCAGACAAAGGAGATATTGGCGAGTCTGGCGCGGGCCGGATTTTTCGCCGTGCGTATGAGCCGGCGGATAAGGCATATTCATGCTCATCTGGCCGGCGCTACCGCTACTGTTGCCTGGTTGTTAGCTGTGATCACCGGTCGCAGTTACAGTTTTGCGATTGGGGCCGGTGATATTTTCGCTGATGAAGTTCCCGCCCTCGGCCTGAAGATAGCGGAGACGGAGTTCGTCACCGCCGACACGGAGTACACCCGCCAGTGGCTTGTGAGCCGACATCGCCTGGTTGCGGAGGGCAAGCTTCACCTGGTCTACGATGGTATAGACCCCCGCGAATTCGATCCGGTTGACCGTCCGCCCGGCCAGCCACCGGTGATAATGTCAGTCGGCCAACTGGTAGAGAAGAAAGGCTTTGCGTATCTGCTTCAGGCGGCCAGTATAGTTCAGTCGCGGGACGCCGAATTTCGCCTGGTGATCGTCGGCGATGGGCCGATGCGCGAGGATTTGGTGCGCAGGGCCGCGGGGCTGCAACTCCGTGAACGGGTGGAGTTTGTGGGGGAACTAACGCCGCAGCAGGTGCGCCGTCTCTACCAGGCGGCTGACGTCTTCGCTCTCCCCTCGGTAGTTGCCGCCGATGGTGACCGTGACGGGCTTCCCACGGTTCTGCTGGAAGCTTTGGCTATGGGAATTCCCACGGTAGCCAGCGATATATCGGCCATACCCGAGCTGATTGAACATCAGAAGACCGGGCTGTTGGTCCAGCCGGGCGATGCCCGTGACCTGGCCGATAAGTTGGAGATGGCTCTGTATGATGAACAATTGCGCGGCCGCGTTGCTCTGCTGGGTCGTCAGAAAGTCGAGAAGTACTTTGACGTCAATCGCAATGCCGCCGCTCTGGGGACACTATTCACCCAGGTACTTCGCGAATAGCAGGTTGTTCACTTAGCTGTGTCTGAGCAGCCGGGGCAGGAATCACCGGGCCGGGCGAAGAAATCAAGGTATACTTGGTGGTCAAACTGGCAATTCGATCCGCCCCGGAGATTGTGGTGACCAGCGCCTCCCCAACAGATGAACATAGGAGCTTCCTTAGCACAGGCGCTGCCGCGGTAGTAGGACTTGTGGTCGTGGCCGCCTGTGCTCGGATTTGGGGATTGAGGTGGGGCTTGCCTGACTCGACCCATCTTTTCTCCTACCATCCCGATGAATACCACTCTCTGCGGGGGCTGCTGTCGCTGGCGCTGAGCGGAGATCTCAATCCCCATTTTTTCAACTACGGCAGCCTGTATCTGTACCTCGTCTCAGCAGCCGGCGTTCTGGGCCACGGATTACTCATATCCTCGCTGAGCTTGGAGACCATCCCTGAGGCGTTAAGACTCTGGACCCTGGATGCGCGTGTGGTATCTGTGCTGGCAGGAGTTCTCACAGTTGTCACTGTTTACGTGCTGGCTCGGCGGGTCTGGAGCAATCTGCCGGCTGTGTGCTGCGCCCTGCTGCTGGCTCTGGCCCCTTTGCACGTGCTCAATTCCCACTATGCTACCGTTGATGTGACGCAGACGCTGTTCGTGGCTTTGGTGCTGCTGTTTTCGGTGCGGCTGGCGGAGTCGGGCCGCTGGCAGGACTGCGTCTGGGCGGGCCTGATGGTGGGGCTGGCTGCCTCCACCAAGTATAGTGGTCTGCTGGTCGTTGTGGCGCCGCTGACGGCGATCGTGTTGAGTTGTGGTAATAAAGCCTCCGGATGCCGTGGCTCAGAGGCAGCGAAGAAGATGCTCATCGTGCTGGGGACGGCGGTGCTGGGATTTGCGCTCACCTCGCCGTTCACTTTCCTCGCCTGGTCGGAGGCAAAGCAAGGTATCCTCCACGAACTGCAGCATATGCACGTTGGTGAGCCGCTGGCAGTGGCGGCCGAGCCCAATGCCTTCTGGTTCCACGCGAAGAACCTGCTGGCTCCTGGCGCAGGACCAATAGTTGCCTTGGCCCTGGTTGGCTGGGCGATGGCGGTAGTAAGAAGACACCGGCAACTGCTGCCGATAGCCGTTTTCGCGTGTCTGTGGGCGGTGATGACCGGGTTAGCCAACGTCCGCTACGCTCGCTATGAGGTCGCGCTGCTGCCGGCGCTGGTGATTTTGGGAATCTATCCGATTGCGCAGCTACTGCGCGCGAGGCGGGGGTACAGATGGGCTGGCTACCTGTTGATAGCCGTCTGCGTCGTGCCTCTCCTGCTGTGGACTGGGCAGGTTTGCAGCAGTCTGGTGAGGTGTGATGCGCGGGGCGAGGCGGCTGAGGAGATTCTTCGGGTAACTCCGCGTGATGCCCGCATCGGTCTGGTTCGGGATCCGTGGTTCGATGTGCCCCCTGTGGATTACTGCAATGGTGGCACTGTCCTGCGGCAAAATCCCCTGTGGCGACTGTATCACCGGCCGGTGCGCGACTTGGTGATTACTGGTCTGGACCAAGAGTTGCTGTCCGCCCAGGCTCCCCACACCTTCGTGCTCAGCGGGTTCAGCAGTCGCGCCGGCCTGATGGCGGGTGATGCCGCGACGATCAGCTTCGTTTCGGCCCTGCTGAGTGACTACCAGCGGCGGGCTTACTACGGCGGACTACCCCTGAGCTTTGTACCCTGGGAGCTGGGAAGCGACTGGCTCTATCCGTGGCCGGAGATCCAGATATTCGTTCGTAAATCATCGCCGACCGCTGGAGGCGAGTAAGCTTGACGCGGATTGTCTGGACTATCGTCATACTGGCGATATTGCTTGCGCCCGCGCACAGCCAGTATTTAGCCCGGATGTTCACTGACGACGCTTTCCCCATGCAGGGAGGCAGTCTGGTGTGGCTGGCGGAGGGGCCGGTGACTGGCGGAGATATGGCCGACCTGGCCATTGCCGACCTCAACGGCGACGGGCAAGAGGACTTGTTAGTCGGCTCGGGCTACGGCGATCTGCTCTACTATCGGCGCCTGGCCGGCGACATATTTGCCGCTCCTGATTCGCTTATTGCCGACTCGGCTGCTTCTGCGAGTTGGCCGCCGAAACCGCGGCAGGTCTCCCCGGCTCTGGTTGATTGGAGCGATGACGGTCAATTGGATCTCCTGTTGGGTTGGGAGGGGCAGCTTCTCTGGTATCAACTGAGGGGTGTGGCGTTGCGCGGCGGGCAGGCTATGAGGCTGGCGGACGGCACAAAGATAGCGGAGGCCATCCGCCAGGTGGCCCCGGAAGTGGGGCATCTGGCTCCGACGGTCGGTGATGTGGATGGCGATGGTGATGAGGACCTACTGCTGGGTGGCGATGACGGTAGTGTATGGTGGCTTGAGCGGGCGGCGCACGAGGTAGGTAGCAGGTGGAAAACGCCTCGGCGGCTGAGGGCTGGCGGCAGCCCAGTAGTGGTCGGCTCGCGGGCGCGGCCTTGTGTGCTGGAGTGGGACGATGACGGCGACGCAGACGTGCTCATCGGTCAGGGCGACGGTGAGTTGTGGCTTCTGCGCGGAAGTCCCGATGGTCTGGAAGCTGCTGAGCGGATCTCGGTGCGTGGCCAAAGCGGCCTGACAGCGCTGGCGCCACAGTTGGCTAGCCCTGGTGAAATCTGGCTGGGGACCGCCGATGGCCTTGTTCTCAGGGCCAGGCCGTCCTCTGATACTCTGGAATATAGCGGGAAGTTGCTGGCGCGGCCAGCGCCGCTGGATGTCGGACAGGCAGCGGCCGTCTCCGCGCTGGATTGGAATGGTGATGGCCGCCTTGATTTGCTGGTTGGCAACCGCCGCGGGGACGTACACGTCTTTGAGCAGATTGGGGTGGGCGAGAAGCTGATGATGACCTCAGCGAAGGCAGTCTCAGCCACCTCGGGGATTGTCTGCGCTGCAGAAGGGTACGCCTGGCCGCGCTGTGCTGATGCCGACGGCGACGGAGATTTGGATGTGTTTGTGGGCACCGGTGCCGGCCTCGTAGAGCTGTGGATTAATTCGGGAAGCTTTGTGCGTCGGGGGCCGGTCCGGGTTGCCGGCCAGGTGATTCGCACTGCCGGGGCGGCACTGGTGGCACCGTGTGACTATGATGGAGACGGCGATGTTGATCTGTTTGTGGGCAGCAAAGCCGCGTCAACCCCTAACACGGAAGCCACTCTGCCGGCTCACAGAGTGGCTTACTTCGAGAATAAAGCCAACAGTCGTCCTTCACTGCCGATTTTCAACAAGGGCACTCTGATTACGATACAGATTAAGGGCGGCAGCCAGCAGGCCCCGTTAGATGGCATGGTCCTGGGGCCGCAGTTGGCCGAGCCGCTGGCGACAGCGGCCCGTGGCGCCACGGACTTTCTGCTGACCGCAGACCTGGGCGTGTTTCTTTTCTCAACAAGCCAATCGCGCAGCTCCTATCCTTTCCTGGAAATTGGCAGCTGGCCGGGCCGGCTTCCTCCGGCGCTGGCTCCTGCTGTCTACTCGGCGTATGCCTGTGACTTTCTGGGCACGGGCCGGCCGGTGCTGCTATGTGGCCTGGAGCAGTACGGAATGATTGTGGCTTGCACCAACTGCCTGCCGTAAGTTCGGAACATTCGTGCCGCTAGTTGCGTCCAATACCTAAAGCAGTAACTGTTGATGCCTGCGTTGAGTTACCTATTGCGTCAACTTCTATATCTGATCACTTCGAGGCAGGGAATACTAGTGAATAATCACTGTTCTCGGGCAGGCCTGCGAGCTTGCCTGATATCCGCTGTGCTAGCGATTACTGGCTTAGTCTTGCTCAGTGGGTGTGGCGGTGGCGGTGGTGGGGATGGGTTGCCGGCGATTGTGTCAATTGATATCACTGATGATTTCACGGCACACCCCGGCGATGTCGTTGACTTTCACGCCTTGGGCGAACAGGAGACCAGCGGATGGCGGTGGCTGTATAACGAGGACCTCATCTGGGAAAGCTCCAACCCGCTGGTGGGCACTATTGATAGCCTGGGCGAATTCACTGCCACTGGCCTGGGGACGACTGAGGTGACCGGTACTTACGAGGATCTGCCCCCTGATTTCGCCCTGGTTACCGTGGAGCCGACCGGGCCGCAACCGACTGCTGATTATTATCCCCTGGATTTGGGCTACTGGTGGGAGTATACGGGCAGTGAGGTCGAGCCTGGTGGTGTCCGGCCCCAGCAGGAGATTACGTTAACAGTCACCTGCCTGCGACAGGTCGTCGGAGCCGGGGAGACGTGGCATGAATTGCGTGTGCAATACAGTGATCCCCAACAAACGCCTAGATACATGTACTTCCAGCATGACGGTGAAGGTCTGCATGAGCTATACGCAGACGACAGCACGCTGCCCAAGCTCAAGGATCCTATCCAGGTAGGCACCTATTGGGAAGATCCCCAGGATCCTCAGCACACTTTTGAGATTGAATCGGTTACCGACACTGTGGACGACGTGCCTGCCGGGCCCTTCGAGAATTGTGTGAGAGTGCGCGAGGAGGGCGTAGATCAATATGGTGAGTATTTCGTGTTTACATGGTTTAAGGCCGGTGTTGGCGTGGTAAAAAGCAAGTTATGGGATTATGATCCCGATACGGGGGAGTACTTCTGGACATATCAGGAGTTGGTGGATTACTCGGTGGCAGGTTGAGTGGCAGCCGCTATTTGCCCATGTTGCCCATTGTATGCATTATTGTTATGGCCCCGGGTCCGAGAATGACCACGAACATTGCCGGGAATATGCAGAATACCAGCGGGAAAAGCATCTTTACCGGTATCATATTGGCCAGCTCGCGCACGTGAATCTTGCGCTTGATGCGCAGTGTGTCGCTGTGAGTGCGTAGCACCCTTGATATGCTGGAACCCAGCTCTTCGGCTTGACAGATGGCAGCCATAAATGCACTCAGGTCATCAACTTGAGTGCGCTTAGCCAGATTACGCCAGGCATCTTGCCGGCTTTTACCCAGGCGTATTTCAGTCAAGGTCTGCTCAAACTCCTCGGTCAGAGGCCCGCTTTCCCGCTCAATAATCTCTGATATGGCTCCGTCCAGGCCCAGGCCCGCTTCCACGCTAACCACCAGCAGATCAATAGTATTGGGCAACTCCTTTCTTATCTCCCGCTGGCGATTCTGGGCGATGCGATCTATCATCCAGCCCGGTGCTAACAGCCCAACACTCGCTGCGGCGATTACGGCCAGCCAGGTTGTGTTAGTGGGCAGCAAACCACGCAGTAGTATCAGTCCCGCTATGGCCAGCCCTATCAGTGTGCTTAGCACTCTTACCATCAGGAAGACCTCGGCGGTCAACCCCCAGGGATGAGCGGCCTGCTGCAGTCGTTGGCGGTTGGTCTGTAGTACGGTGCTCGGGGCTAGCTTGGCCATCACGCTGGAGATTCTCCCCAACATGGGAACGATGATACGGTGCGACCATGGCTTGGTCAGCTCAGTGGCCAGGATTGGCTCGGGCTCTGTGGCTGCTTTAATCTGTTGTATCTGTCGAATGTTGACACTGCGTTCGATGCTGGTGCCTATGGCGAAGCCAATCGCCACCAGCAGTGTGAAGATCATGCCGGCAATTATAAAGGGCATTTCATATCACCTTATACGTCAACGTTGAGCATGTTCTTGATGATCAACAGGCCAAATATCATCAACGATGCAGCCCCAATCATCATTCCGATGCCCAATGGTTCGCTCACCAGCGGCTGGAGGTACTCAGGGTTGAGCATATGGATAAACAGAGCCAGACCGATTGGCAAGCCGCCGAGGATGACAGCAGAAAGGCGCCCTTCTGCGGTGAGTGCTGCCACTTCTGCGGTAAGCTGAAAACGCTCGCGAATCATAGTGGAGGTAGTGTCTAGCACCTCGGCCAAGTCACCGCCCACTGATGACTGAATCTGGATCGCGGTTACCATCAGCTTGACGTCGGGGCTGGCAGTTCGGTGCACCATATGCGTGAAGGCCCTGTCCATACTGACGCCGACATTTATCTCATCGAGCACCCATCGGAATTCACGCGAGATTGGGGCGGGCATCTCGTTAGCAACTACTTCGATTGCACGTAGGATAGAAAACCCAGAGCGCAGCGAAGAAGCTATCAGTTGCAGGGCCTCAGGCAGTTGGGTTATCAACAGCTTATGGCGAGACTGCTTGCGGATTTGAACGTATATCCAAGGACCGCCCAGGCCGATCAAGAGCAAGAATGCTCGAGTAATCAAGCTGGGCGGCAAGGTCAGTCCGACCATATATGCACCACTCCCCGCTGCCACCGAGATGGCTATCATCTCCGAGGGTTTTATCAACAGACCTGCTCGCAACAGCTCCCACTGCACGGCATCGTTAAGCCGAGTCCCGTGCAGAAGTTGTGTGACCAGGGGCACGCTGTCGGCCTGCGCCTCGTCCTGACCACTGTCTGCTGCCGGCTGCTCCTGTTCTTGGAGCCGACGCCTGGGTACCTTGTCTTCGGATAGACTCAGTGCACTGACCAGCGCGTAGCCACCGATGCTTAAGATGACAAATATGCCGCCAGCTAGTAATGCCAGGCCCATAGAATCACCTCCGGCTCCATGCTTCGACCAATTGGTCAGGCAGTTCGATTCCCTGAGTTAGTATTTTGTCGGCAAATCTGGGTCGCAATCCGGTGTAACGATGTTCACCGACTACTGCCCCGTCTTTGTCTACACCACTCTGTTCGAAATGGTAGATATCCTGCAGGGTGATTGTACCGCTTTCCAGTCCCTGGACTTCGGTGATGTGAGTTAGCCGGCGGCGGCCGTCCACAAATCGGGACTGGTGGACGATGAGATGCAAGGCAGCGGCAATCTGTTCCCGTATGGCCTGGGAGGGCAGTTCAGTACCGGCCATTAGTACCATAGTCTCCAACCGCGCCAGAGTATCGCGCGGTCCGTTGCTGTGGACTGTGCTCAATGACCCTTCGTGTCCCGTATTCATAGCCTGGAGCATGTCAAGTGCCTCCGGACCCCGACACTCGCCGATGATGATTCTATCCGGGCGCATCCGCAGGGCATTGCGCACCAGATGACGTATGGTTACTTCGCCGGTTCCCTCCAGGTTAGGCGGGCGACTTTCTGTACTCAGGACGTGTTCCTGTTGGAGTTGTAGTTCGGCGGCATCCTCTATGGTAATGATCCGCTCATCGGACCGGATGAACGAGGACAACACGTTAAGCGTGGTCGTCTTGCCGCTGCCGGTACCACCTGATACCATTATGTTGAGTTTAGCCTGGACACAGGCCCGCATCAGCTCCATCATATCCTCGTTGCACGTGCGGAAGTTGACTAGGTCCTCGGGAGTCAGGGGATCTTCGGCGAACTTCCGGACGGTTATTGTGGGTCCGCTGCGGATGACCGGCGGGATGATTGCGTTAACTCGTGATCCATCGGGAAGGCGGGCATCGACGGTGGGTGCGGTCTCGTCTATCCAGCGGCCCAGCGGCGAGATGATCTTCTCGATGATGCGCCGCACATGAGCATCATCGTCGAATTGAACGTCGGTGGCCTGCAGCTTTCCGTCCCGTTCAATGTAGACCTGATGCGGCCCATTTACCATGACTTCGCTTATTGAGGGATCGTCCAGCAACTCTTGAATGGGGCCGTAGCCGCGCAGTTCGGCCCGGACAGCCTGGTATAATCGCTCGCGAGTGTTGGTGGTTAATGCCAGACGATGCTTCTGAGCAATCTCGCTGGCCAGTGCCCTAATTCGCTCCATCAGCGACTGTTCATCCAGGTTCTGCAGCACCTGGTGGTCGGTGTTGTCCAGCATGGTTGTGTGAATTTCCTGCCGGACCTTCAGCAGCTTCTCCTGCTTCTGCTGTTTGGCCGAGTGGAGGTATTCGTCGTCTGCCAGGACTGATTGCGGCAATCCCATCGTCTATGTCACCTTTGGGGCAACTGTAGTAAGCTTATCTTTGGGCTCGGGGCCTATGATGGAGCCCATCAGGCTGCCTGCTTCTTAACGGACAATTCAGTTGGTTGGACGATCGCATCGGCCAGTTCAGTAATTCCTTGTGAGACGGGCGCGCGTGGGTTAGTTAAGATGAACGGTTCACCCCGATTTGCGGAGGCAATGGCAGTTTCGGTATCATTGGGCAGGCTGAATTCTACCTTTGTACCCGTGGCCTCCTCTAGGTCAGAGACGGAAAAACGGTCCTTTGATGAGGTGCGATTAACCAGCAGTTTGACATTGCTTTGCGAGATATATCCGCCATCAATAATGATCCGGAGCAAGGAATTAGTATCCCGAATTGTGGTCAGTTCGAAAAGGTTGGTCACTACCAGGACCAACTGGCAGCGTGACAAGATGTAAAGCCCGCCATCCCACAGCGTTGACGGTAGGTCGTAAAGAGTGAATCGGTAGTTGCGACGCAGAATGCCTAGCAGCAACGCCAGATAAGGCACTGAGAGGGCATTTATCGGAATTGGTTCCGGACTCGTCGATCCACTTAATGCCCGAAGACTGCTAGAGTGTGTGTATAAGTGACTATTGACCAGTTGAATATCCAGCTCGTCGGCGTACGGGGCGAGGTCTACCAGGCTTCCGGGCGGCACCCCCACGTTTAGCATCAGGCTGACATCGCCAAGCTGGGCGTACATATCAGCTAACACCACTGACCCCGGGAATTGCTTGGCCAGCAGTACCGCCAGGTTGACGGCGAGGGTAGTCTTGCCCACGCCGTCTTTGGCGGAAATCAGGCCCACGGTTATCGGCATTTTTGTGGGGTCGGTGACCGCCTCGTATGCCTCGGTTTCACGAATTTCTCGGCGTCCGGCACAGGCCTGGATGGTTTCAACAACTGCATCGGCGTCAGCCGAGGGAGGAAGAATCGCGTTGGCCCCTGCTATCATAGCTTCAGTGGTTATTGACGAGCGCTGCCCTTCGGTCAGTAAGATACACCCTACATCGGGCGCCGCCATCTTCACTAGCCGACACACCTCGTAGCCGTCGGCCGCCGGGAGGTTCTCATGTACGAGCAGCACATCTGGCTGCATCTGGATAGCCATTTGTGCCGCCTCCAGTCCATCCTGGGGGAGACCGATAAGCTCGATTTTGTCGGTTACACCGAGCAGCGATTTCAATCCTTCCACGATGCCCGGTGCCGGCTCGGTCAGAATCACGTTTATCATCTTTATCTCCGTCTTCCCAGTAGACTTTGGCACCATTGCTTGGATACTACTACTCGCGCCGGAAAGTGGCCGTCGCTGTCAGATTGATGGTACCGCTGCCCGGGTCGTCCTCCAGCCCGGGCAGTATTCCAGTGGCCACCAAAGGGTGCGGGTAACTTACTTCAACCCTGATAGGCGACCCGGCGGGAGCGTCGTTGATGGTTCCCTCATCGCCTGATATATCGCCCAGAGTGTACCAAGTCCAGCTTCCCTCGTCGTAAACGCTGTACTCCTGGGTGATAGTCAGGTCCTCGGTGGCTAGCTGTGCTGCAGCGTTTTCCACCCGGTCGGCGATGGCAGTTGTGCTATTGCCTGTCGCCCCTGTGCGTGCTCCTTCGCGAGCGGCATTCTTCAGGAGCATAAAATCCTCAAACAGCAGCCCAAATTCGATGATGCCCATCAATAAGAGTAGTAGCAAGGGCACGACCAGAGCCAGTTCGACGGTAGCTGTACCGGCGCTGCGATCCCAGGTTTTGGACAGCTTCTGATTGTATTGAGGCGTTTGCATTATATTGAGCCGGTGCCGGTTAAGCTGCGAAACATTCGTTCCCCGCCTTGACACCATAGCTTGCCCCATCCCTTTCTTGTTGTGAGCAATTCTGTTGTTATCTGCCATCTTCAGGGACTGGGGATCGGGTGGGGGGCCAGCCCGACCCCCAGTTTCCAGGGCATTGTCGCCACGTGGTTTGCGAGCATACCAAGCCTGAGGCCCTATTACGATGTTATCGTGTCTTTGACGCTGGAGACCTCGGTGCTTACCTGGCTACCCAGTTGTGTCCAGGCGGTGACGGCTGCTGCCACTATCAATACCAGCAGCAGCGCATACTCGACAGTTGTCAGCCCTGCTTCGTCACTCCACAGTTGCTTGAGTGTCTGTAACATTTCACGACCTCCTTCCTTGGTTTACATAGGGTGGTTGAGCAGATGGCTCTACCACTTGTGGTATCGGTAACTCACTGTGACCTCTTGATAGCTGGGTAGTTTCGATTGTGTAACATCTGTACAAACTGCCACTGAGCAGTTCTTGCCGGGATGCAAGTAGAAACGCCGCATCAAATAAAGGTCTTAGGGTCACCCTCGACGAACCTGGCGGTAGACAACTGCTTGCAGGAACGGAGGAATGTAAGTGGCCGAAACTGCTGGCAACCATCATACAGATGTAGCTGGTGAAGACAGTCTGAAACGATCTCAGCCACCGCGCCGGGGAACAGTAACTGGCCGGGCGCTACTGCTGGGGACGCTTGGGGCCGGAGCAATAGGGCTTTTGGCTCCGTGGGCCATTCACGTCTTGCGGGGATCATTTATGGCCCTCGACTTCAGCACACCTGCCGCGGTGGTGCTACTGTTTGTTTTGGTGGCGGGGCCAAATCTGTTGTTGCTGCGTTTTCGGCGTAGCCTGGCTCTGACTACAGCCGAGCTTATTACCATCTACGCAATGATGGTAGTCGCTTCGGCTATCCCTACCATGGGTCTGACAGCGCAGGTCATTCCCCTGAGCACCGGTCCGTACTACTATGCCACTGCTGAGAATGCCTGGGCCCAGAAGATTACTCCGCATATCCCGCCGTGGCTGACCCCACAGGGCAGCGCCGTAGAGGCGCCTGTAATCACCGACCTTTATGAGGGTCTGCCGGCAGGTGCTCAAGTGCCTTGGGGCGCCTGGGCCCGGCCGTTGCTGGCCTGGCTTCCCATGTTGTTGGTTGTGCATTTTGTGATGATCTGTATGATGGTGCTGCTGCGCAAACAATGGGTGGACAATGAGCGGCTGGCCTATCCTCTGACCTATCTGCCCCTAGCCCTGGCGGGTGCCGGTAGTAACGGCTGGCCGGTCATACTGAAGCGAGCTACTTTTTGGGCTGGTTTTGCAATTGCGTTTCTGGGCGGCAGTTGGGTGGGACTGCACAATTACTTCCCGGCGGTACCGCCCGCGAAGTGGGCGCAGAGCGTCACAGTGATTGAAGGCATCTGGGGACTGACCTTTCGCGTCAGTTTCCCGATGATCGGCTTTTTCTATCTGGTCAGCCTGGAGACCAGCTTCAGTCTGTGGTTTTTCAATCTGTTGGCCCAGGTAGCGCGGGCAATCATGGGAGTTGTAGGTATTGCCAGCACAGAAAATTTGGGGATTTTCGGCGCCCGCGATCCGATCCTTCACTATATCGGGGCCGGGGCCTTCTTGGGCCTTGTCGGGTCAGGCTTATGGGTCGCCCGCGGACACCTGGCGCTGATCTGGAGGCGAGTAATTGGCGAAGCAGGTTCGGAGGTTGATGAGCGTGAGATACTTTCGTACCGAGTGGCTTTCTGGGGAATGGTTGGGGGACTGGGTCTGGTCGGCTGGTGGCTGGCGGCCTCGGGTATACCCGTGCTGGTTGTGCCGCTGTTCCTAATTTTGGCTTTTGTGTTCTTCTTGGGCTTGACCCGCATTGTGGCTGAGAGCGGCATGGCGGAGGCGGTCGCACCGGCAATCGCGCCTACTATGGTAGCTGGATGGGTGGGATGGGGGGCGCTTGGCGACGGAGGGATGACTGCATTGGGCCTTACCTATGTGTGGACGAGTGACATCCGCACATTCGTGATGGCCTCGGCGGCAAACAGCCTTAAGCTGGCCGATGTCATCGACGTCAAGCAACGGCGACTGTTTTGGGGATTTATCCTGGCTATTATTGCCGCGTTGGCAGTTTCTATGTGGTCTACTATGACCTGGGCCTATGCACAGGGCGGAGTTACCTTGAACAGGTGGTTCTTCCAGCAATCCGTGCCATGTGACTACAAATGGGTCCAGGATTGGATCGCCCAGCAGCCTGGCCCCAGTATTGCCGGGCTGATCTACACCGCAATAGGGGCAGGAATATACTTGGTACTTACTGCCCTGCGGTTCCGCTCGCCTGCCTGGCCTTTTCATCCTATCGGCTACTGTATCGGCAGTGTCTGGATTATGGACCAAATCTGGTTCACCATCTTCCTGACTTGGCTGATCAAGAGTGCCATCTTACGCTATGGCGGCATGGTTTGGTATAGCAATATGCGCCCGGTCTTTTTAGGTCTTATTTGCGGACAGTTCACCTGTAATGCGGTGTGGTTAGTACTGGACTGGTTGACTGGTCATACTGGCAATCAGGTCTTTTGGATATAGCATCTGCGACTGTGCTCGCTCCATATAGCTGTTTGTGCATACTTGTGGACAGCAGTCATCAGGATCTGCACCCGAGGACATCTGAGCAACTGCCACAGGTTTGACGGTAGCACCGATGCGTACATTTCCGGCAACAGGAATCAGCTTGATAGTGCACAAATATCGCGGGACCGGGCGCGTCGTGGTCTTCTTTACCCGCGAGCGCGGCAAGGTGGAGGCGGTGGCGCGCGGTGTAGGTAAGCCCGGCAGCAAGCTAGCCTCGCTGGTCGAGCCGCTCACTCTCTCCAATCTATTCCTGGCGAAGGGACGCGAGCTTGACCACCTGACCGAGGGTGATGTGATCAATCCGTTCTATGGGTTGCGCTCTAATATGCGGCGGTTCGGCTATGCCTCGTATATCGCGGAACTGACCGCGCGGGCCACTGAGCCGGACCTGCCTATGCCCCAACTTTTCGAGGCACTGCGCGCCAGTCTGGAGGCTCTCGAGGGCGGGGCGAGGCCAGATATAGTCACCTGGGGGTTTGCCTTGCGGCTTCTGGGGCAGCTCGGGGTGGGGCCGGTCCTGGAGCAGTGCGCCAATTGCGGTCAGTCTCTGACTGGCCAACTGCGCTATAGTCCGTCTGCCGGCGGATTGATCTGTGGAGACTGTGCACCAGCCGGCGGATCGGGAGGTATTGCTCTCTCAGGTATGACCGCGGGTCTGCTGCGCTGTGTGGCTACCTTCCCCATTGATCGGCTCTCGCGCCTGTCTTGTCCACCGGTCAACTGCGAGGAGATTGGTCAGTTGGTCCGCCGCCACATTGAATATCATCTGGACTTTGTCCCCAGAAGTCAGCGTTTCATTCAGGAGATGGAGAATTCCGGGGCGCGGCCTGACGAAGGCGATGAACAGAGGTGACCAACGCGCAGGCTGCCGAAATTCTGGGACAGATAGCCGACCTGCTTGATATCTCCGGCGCCAACAGCTTCCGGATTCGCAGCTATCGGCAGGCGGCTGAGTCGCTGGGATCATGGGCCGAAGAGCTCGAGGAAATATACGCAGCGCAAGGCCTGCAAGGTCTGCGCGATATCCCCGACATTGGCAAGAGCCTGGCCGAGAAGCTGGAGGAGCTGCTCACCACCGGCCGGATCAGCCAGCATCAGGAGGTGCTGGCGCAGTTTCCTGACGGGATATTGCAATTGCTGCAGGTGCCCGGCCTGGGCCCGCGCACCGTTGCCTTGATCTGGTCGGAGTTGGAGATAGGCGATATTGATGAGCTGGAAGAAGCTGCGCAGCGCCAAGAGTTGCAGGAGCTGCCCGGCCTGGGGGCTAAGACTGAGGAGAAGATACTGGCCAGCATCGCGCGGTATCGTCAGGGGAGGCAGCGGGCGCTGCTGGGCGAAATCCTGCCCCTCGGCGAGCAGCTCATCAGTTATCTGCGGGACCATCCCCGGGTTATTGCCGCCGAGTTGGCGGGCAGCGCGCGGCGGCGCCGGGCCACCGTGGGCGACTTGGACCTGCTGGTCACCTCCGAGCACCCGGAGGAAGTGTGTCGCGATTTTGCCGCCAGCGGGCAGCTTGAGGAAGTTACGATGGCCGGTGATACCAAGGTCAGCGGCCTGCTGGCGGAGGGGCGCTCGGTGGATTTACGTGTGGTGGCATCGGAAAGCTACGGGTCGGCGCTTCAGTATTTCACCGGCTCGCAGGCGCATAGCGTGGCCCTGCGTACCCATGGCCAGAAGATGGGTCTGACCGTCAACGAATACGGCGTATTTGAGCAGCATAACGACGAGGCGGGGCAGAAGGTGGCGGGCGCTAGCGAGGAGGGTGTGTACGCCGCCGTGGGGCTGGAATGGATCCCGCCGGAACTGCGCGAGGATCGCGGGGAGATTGAGGCGGCGGCTCACGGAAATCTGCCCGACCTGATTGAGCTTACTGATATTCGCAGTGACCTGCACGTGCACACAACTGGGTCTGACGGCAAATGCAGCGTTGAGCAGATCGCCGAAGCCTGCCGGCAGCGTGGCTACAGCTATATTGGCATCACCGACCACTCCCCGGCGCTTCGTGTTGCCGGAGGACTGACGGAAGAAGAGATAGTTGCCCAGATCCAGGAGATTGCCCGGCTAAACGAGCGCTACCGGGAAGAGGGCATCGAGTTTCGTATCCTATCTGGCCTGGAGGCGGATATATTGACGAAGGGACGGGTTGACGTTCCCGTTAAGGCCTTCGAGAGGCTGGATTTCGTGCTGGGAGCGCTCCACCAGGGGTTCTCGTCGGATGCTGATAAGATGACCCAGCGGATTATGCAGGCACTGGAGTCGGGCAGGATTGACATCCTGGGCCATCCCACCGGCCGCCTGTTGTTGCAGCGGGAACCCTACGGTATTCATCTTAACGAGGTGATAGAGGCTGCTGGCGAGCTTAATGTGGCGATGGAGATTAACGCCAATCCCCACCGGCTTGACCTCGACGATGTCCACGCCCGTTTTGCCCAGGAAAATGGCACCCTCTTAAGCATTAACACCGACGCCCATGAGATCTCCCACCTTGACTTTATGCAATATGGGGTATATACGGCTCGTCGCGGCTGGCTTGAGCCGCAATCGGTGATAAATACCTGGCCAGTAGGCCAAGTGAGAGAATGGCTGACCAAGCGGCGAGCATAATCCGCCCCCGACCGCGAGTTCAGCCATAGCGGCCGAGCCAGCTTGTGCCTGTCAGGGGCAGCAGCCAACAATCCCTACGCTGCGCAACTGGCGGGACGGATTGAGCCATTAGCCACTTATTGGCTGGTGGTCAGTGTGATACTGTTGTGGCAACTCTATGGTGAGAATCATGGCTGACGAGCAATCCCGACATCAGAACAACGACGACATTATCGAAATATCTGCCGAGGACCTCGACGCCCAACTCCCGGAAGCGTCTCAGGTTCCGGACGGCGAGGATATACTGGTCATTGACCACGAGGACCTCGCGGAGGTTAGGGAGGAGTCCGGCGCAGGGCCTGGGCTGTATCCGTCGGTGGCAGAGAGCGGCCGCCCCATAGGTAAGAAGACTGCCCTGGCCGGGTTGCTGGGCTCGGCTGTCCTGCAGATGGCCATTGCCGGGCTGATTGGCGGCTTCCTGGCCTGGGCGATAATGGAGCCGTTTGTCACTGATCAGGCGGCGCGTGCTGGGTTGGTCGCTACCTTGGTGGCGATGGCGGGATTCGGTGCAGTGCTGGACGGAATGATCGGGCTGGTTTTGGGTAATCTGGAGGGCCTTGTCACGGGGATGTGGGAAAAGGCAGTGATGGGAGGCGGCTTAGGGCTGGCCATCGGCGGCGTCGGAGGCGCTGTTGGCGGGGTAGTGGGACAGATAGTCTACGGGGTATTCAGTGGAGGAGGAGATGTGGCAAGCCTTTCGGCCATTATCCTGCAAATAGCTGCACGCGCTTTTGCCTGGAGCCTGGTGGGTCTGTTCATCGGATTGGGTCAAGGCGCGATGATGCGAGCTTCCCAGAAGATGATCAATGGGTTGATCGGCGGGGCGGTGGGTGGCTTTCTTGGTGGCTTGCTGTTCGACCCCATATCACTGGTCTTTGGTGGAATTCTGGCTGGCCTAACTGGGCAAATCAGTGGCTGGCTGAGCCGGATGGTGGGAATGTCGGTACTGGGCCTGTGTACCGGAGCAGGCATCGGCATGGTCGAAGAGATTCGCAAGGAGGCCTGGCTGACCATCGTCGCTGGCTCCCTTAAGGGCAAGCAGTTCATCATCTACCGGTCGCCAACTCTCATAGGCAGCAGCCCCAAGGCAGATATATGCTTAGTGAAAGACCCCCACGTGGCGCCCGAGCACGCTCACATTGAACGGGAGCGTAACCGTTATGTGCTGGTGGATCTAGGAGTAGGGCAAACTGCCGTCAACGACCAGCCGATCAGTCGCCGGCAGCTTCGTGAGGGTGACTATGTGACGATTGGGCAGACCGTCCTGCACTACGAGACGCGGGCGATTGAGCAGCCGAGCCGGTAGGGTAGAGGGGATTAGCGGCGGATGGGCTTCTCCGTCAGGTAGAGCACCTGCCGTTGATATCCGGCGAAGGGGGTAGCGTCATAGTCACCGTAGACCGCCGTTTTCCGAAGACCTGCCTGGGCCATCATCTCGTCGAGTTCGTCAATCCCGTAAAGACGGATTGAAGCCCGGTGTACTACCGGCCCATCCTCCGCCTGACGCCACTCGCTTGTGAGTCGGTGAGCTGCCCGATCGTACCGGCAGCGCAGGATGAACCGCTGGCCATCTGCCGTTTCCATGGGCAGGTAGTGGGGAGCGAACATAATCTGGTGCGGGCGATTGCGCGTCTCCAGCAGGAACTTGCCTCCGGGCCGCAGCACCCGCGCGCTTTCAGTCAGGATGCGCTGGTTCTGTGCTTCTGACTGGCAGTAGCCAAAACTGTTGAACAGGTTAAGAACTACGTCGAACGAATCATCGGCAAAAGGTAGCTGGCGGGCGTCAGCGCGCAAAATCACTGCCGGTACGCCGAGCTTCTCCAGCCACCGGCGAGCTTTTGCCAGCATCATCGGAGCTATGTCAACACCGAAGACGGTGTGGCCCTGCTGCGCTAAGGGCAGCAGGTGGCGACCGTATCCGCAGCAGACGTCAGCGATCCGCTGCTGGCCTCCTATCTTCAGTATGCGAATGAGACCAGCTACTTCGTGTTCGGTCTGATCGGCACCGGGAAATTGGGAGAGGTCCAGCGAGCAACGATGATCGAAGAAATCTTGCCACCAGGTCTCCGCGCAGTCAGTCATCAGTCGCTCAGCAGACTTCCCAGGTCAACAAACTCTTCAGGCTCGCCCTCATCTGCTGCTGGAGGTTTTGCCCGTAGGCGTACGGTGCCGGTCGCTGCCAGGATCGTCGCCGCCTGCACCGCCAGCATTGCGACCAGGTCCTGATCCTCGGCACTGAAAGGCTGGGTGCGTTCGTCAAATAGGGCGACGAGGCCAATTATCTTGTCGGCTGCTGCCAAGGGCTGTGTCAGCACTCGGCGCATTCCCTGGTATACCAGAAGATCGTCGGCGAGTTGCGGGTCGCTGAGCAGATCGTTGATGACCTGACGCTGGCCGGATGCTGCCGCTTGGCCTAATACGCCTGAGCCCAGGGGGATGCTGTGCTTATGTAGCTCGTGGCTAGCCTCTCCGAGGCAACCGATTGGGGATAGTTCATCGAGGCTGGGATCTTTGCGGAAGATCACGCCCGCCCCGGCTCCCGTCAGGTCGGCTGCTGTCGTCAGCAGGTGGTGCATGATGGCCTGGGGGCTGTGTACCTCGGACAGGCGGGAGCCTAGCTGCATCAGTGCCTCCAGCCGCCCTTGTAGCTCGCCGACACGTTCTTGAAGTGTGGCTTGGGCCTGGCGCATCCTGCGGTTGGTCTCGTCTAACTCGGCAATGATACGCTGACTGCTGCTTAACAGATCTCGGCCATCCAAGCCCCGTTGGAGTGTGTCTACGAGCTGCTGGGGATCAGCGGGCTTGCGCAGGTAGTCGAAGGCGCCATAGCGCACTGCTTCAATAGCTGACTCGAGCGATGCGTAGCCGGTGAGGATGACGACCACAGGGGGAGGATCCATCCGCCGTGCGGCCGCTACCACCTCCATACCACCAACTCCCGGCAGTACCAGATCAATTACGGCGGCGTCGAACCGGCCTGTGTCGAGCTCTGCCAGCGCCTCTTCGCCAGTGGCTGCCGTAGCCACCTCGTAGCCTTCTTCCGTCAAAGTCTTCTTGTAGAGGGCCGTGACTGAAGGGTCGTCGTCAACCACCAATGCTCTTGGAAAGCTATCATTCATGGGCCGCATCCCCGCACAGGTCAGTTGGGTCGGCTACTGGCTGGGCTTTCACACAACTACCATAGTGAGACTATTTCAGGTGTACGCGGTGGGCTCGATCGCGAAATCCGCGAAATGGCCCAGGGGCGGCTGCCATTGGATGGAGATGTTTTCAATCCATGCCGTTGGTGGACCTATTTTCAGCTTGCTAACAAGGCCCTGCAGGTCCTGCTTGTCACCTTCGGCAACTATCTCTACGGCTCCATCTGTGCGGTTCCGCACCCATCCGACCAGTCCCAGTTGCTTGGCATTTCGGATAACGAAGTACCTGAATCCTACTCCTTGCACTCGACCTGTTATCACAGTGTGCACTCTGCTGGCTTCGCGCATAGATGACACTCCCCAGCCGGCTGTTGGGCGCGGCTGCGGGGAGAGTAGTTGGAAAGTTACAGTTTCTTAACCAGTATGAGCCACTCGGTGAATTTGAGCACCCACGACAGTACAAGTAGCCCCAGGATTATCAGGAAGAACACTTGGACGGTTGGGGTGTTGAGCTGCTCGAACCAGTATTGGGGGTCTACCTCTGAGCCGTATGTAAACCGGCTGGCCACAGTGGCCATACCCGTTATGGTTAAATCATAGAGCCTAAGGAGCGGTTGGTAGAATACGAAGAATGCTAAGAAGGTGGCTATCACCAGGATTGGGTTTATGAAGCGGAACTTGGCCCGCTGGTGCTCTAGATAGATGGCGCACTGGGCACAGGAAATGGTCCGTTCTCGCTGCACTGGGGTGTCGGCCCGAAGATCTGAGCGGATATACTCTTGTTGGCGGCGGCGCTGTTGGCTATCAGTGGATGCTCCCACGCCCCCGGTGCGAATGAGTTGCTCCACCAAGCCGGGATCGCAATTGCAGCCCCGGCCGAACCGCCAGCAGGACTTGTGCGCCTTGAAAGCCGGGCACATCTCTCTTATGGCTTGGTGGCAGAAGGGCATATCCCAGCAGGGCGTCAGGGGCTGGATGGTCTTAAGCTTGCCTTTTTCACGTGGCTTCGCTTTTTCTCCTGCCTGCGGTTGAGCTTCCTTGAGTTTAAGCCCGCCGTGGGCAACTTGCTGGTATACCTCATACAGGATACGAACACCAACTACGGCAACTATGATCGTTCCCGTCAAAGTCCCCCACGTCATCAGTGACTGAGCTGCCGGGCTGGTGGCTGCTTGTATGTTGCCCGAGATGAGAAAGGGAATGCCCAGCAGGTAGCCCAGGCCAACAATTCCAGCTAAGACAGACCAGGCTATCTCCGCAAAGGTGATTAGGACAAGACAGACCGTTGACAGACCAGCACTGACCGCCAGCACCTGCCCAACCAGTTGGAGATTAGCAACGATGCGGGGTGGGGTGTTGGCGGCTAACTGCCCGCTGAAGATACCGTAGAGGATATAACTGGTGGCAAGCACCACTGCCAGCAGGCTCCACCTCAGAATCGTCTCGGCATACTTCGTGAGGTCAGCCCAACTCTGTTCTGCCGACCGGGACCGAGTTGGTCGTTTGGGTTGTTGGCGACTCATCAAGGCCTCTCTCCTGTGGCAGGCCGGTTCGAGCACAAGGCCGTGCCGCCTGGTCCTTGCTGTGGACAGTCAATTATCGCGCTGCCTTGCTGGCTCGTCTTGTCTTCTTCTGCTGCGCGGCGCGCTGGGCGTCTTCCTGTTCTTTGTCCAGGCGGCGGAGCATCTGGCGCATCTCGGTGGCATTACCTGCGTAGAATTGGGCAGTCTCGGCGGAAATAACCCCCTGTTTATAGAACTCAAGCAGCGATTGGTTCATTGTCTGCATGCCCCAGTGACTGCCCTCAAAGATGGCATCCTCAATGTCAGAGGTCGCGCCGTCTTCAATATACTGCTGAATGGTAGGCGTTACCATCATTATTTCGATGGCTGCGGTTCGTCTGGCGACGTCATCGCGGGGGACCATCTCCTGAGCCAGTGTTGCTACCATAGAATCACTCAGGCGCATGCAGACCTGTTTGCGCAGATCGGGAGGGAACATATGGATAATGCGCTCTAGAGTCTCGGCCGCTGACTTGGTATGAACCGTCGAAAAGACCAGATGGCCGGTTTCTGCGGCCTGCATAGCGACATTGAATGTCTCGACGTCACGCATCTCGCCGATCAGGATAATGTCCGGACTTTGACGCATAACGTATTTCAGGGCGTCTTGGAAGCTGTCTGTATCAATCCCCACGGCCCGCTGTGTGAATATGCAGTAGTTATTGGTGTAGACATACTCGATTGGATCCTCGATGGTGACGACGTGAGCGCGTCGGTTGCTGTTGATGTGCTGTAACATAGTTGCCAGCGTCGTTGACTTACCGCAGCCGGTCGGACCAGTGACCAACACCAGGCCCTGGGGGCGCATGGCGATCTCTTTGAGTATCTGGGGCAGATCCAGGCTGTCGATACTGGGTACCTGGATTGGGATTAGGCGCATAGCCAGCCCGATGTCGTTCTGCTCCTGAAATATGTTGATACGCAGCCGCGAGACGCCTTCGAGCGTTAGGCCGATGTCCTTTTCATGATATTCCTGGAACTTGGTCCAGTCTTGCTCGTTCATTAGCGATTGGGCCAACTGACTGGTATCTTCCCGGGAGAGTTCTGGGGCGTCGGGCACGGGCTCGATCACGCCCTTGACCCGTCGGTGGGGCACAGTACCCGCCTTAAAAAATACGTCAGATGCATTTACTTCAAAGCCCTGCCGAATGATATTCTGCCAATTGATCAAGGCAATACCTCCTGCTTTGTTACTGGTTAGGTTGGTTGTGTGGAACTGACTGCGGAAGTTATCAGTTTTGAGTATATCTTAACAAAAAGGGCGCAACGAGGCAAGCCCCGTTGCGCCTATGGTGAAGAATAGCTGGTGGAGCAGGCGGGATTCGAACCCGCGACCTCCTCCATGCCAAGGAGGCACTCTCCCCCTGAGCTACTGCCCCAACCATGATAGGGAGTATAACAAAAAGGCGCTGCGCCGTCAAGAGGTCATCTCGGGCGGTGCTCCGCGGTTGCAACTGTCGGTTTTTTGTGGTAAACTTACTAGTGATGAAGTTTGAAGATTTGGTGAGTTATCCTGGCCAGTCAGTGGCAATAATTGGTGGTAGCTTTGACCCAATTCATTATGCCCACTTGCGGTTGGGCGAGCGCGTTCGTGAGCAATACGCTGTGGGGTTGGTGATATATATACCCAATCGCCTCTCGCCATTGAAGAGCCAAGCGAACGTCTCGGCTGCGCAAGATAGATATGCCATGGCGGAGCTTGCTGTGGCTGACAACCTCCACTTTATGGTCTGTGATTGTGAGTTGCATCGTTCCGGCGCCTCCTATTCCATAGACACTATTCGTGCGCTTCGGCAAGGGTTGTCACCAGAGGTAGAGATTTTATTCGTTATGGGAGCCGACGCAGTTCTGGAACTGCCCGAGTGGCGCGAGCCTGATGCCATTCTGGGCGAGTCACAGGTAATCGCCGCGCGGCGACCTGGCTTCGATCTGCAGAGAATGAGCGCAGTTTTGGGACCGCA